>JBCBSL010000410.1:0-5297 GCA_039819145.1 Cyanobacteria bacterium J06638_22 | reverse complement strand
TAGCAGAGGCAAGTTTGTAGATTTACTTGCACGAGATAAAAAAGGTGCGCCTGGAAACTTCGTAATCATCAGAATGCACCTGATCTGCTAGAAGTTTCAGCCTTTCTTTAATAAGAAGAATTTTATGACTTCTATACAGGTTTGTTGATGAGTCTATAGAGGCTGTAGAAATTTCCTACCACCGATGGTACAGCATAACAACCCCACTGCACGCTGACCGCATAAAGGTTGTCTGTTAATCACTTAAGGTTTTCTGTGGTGGGGATTGGGGACATTAAGCGATCGCCCTAAAAGCCCTTCTTGTAACAGCTCCTCCGTACAAGAGCAGATGTGAATGCTTAGATCTTGATGAGCGAAATGGAGGAGGGCGATCGCTCCCTCTACTCCTCCGTAGCCTTGTGCAGACGGCTCAAGTGTGACTGCACAAGGCTACGGAGCTGGTTTCTATAATGTTCATTCAAGCGCTTGGCGCTGTACCGATATTGTCCAGGGAGGCGATCGCCTTTTCCACCACCACGTCAGGCAACGGCACATAGCCTAGCTCTGGGCCAAAGGCTTGCCCGTCGGTCAGCCCCCAGGTCATGACATCCTTGAGAATGCGGGCTTTTGCGGGATCGTCATATTGCTGATAGGCCAGGATCCAGCTGTAGGTGACGATGGGGTATGCGCCGGGTGCATCGGGGTCGGCGACACCCCCGCGTAAGTCATCGGATAGGTCAATGGTGGCGATCGCCTTTGCGGTGGCCTCTTCTGTTGGCGGAAGGAATTCGCCGACTTGGTTTTCTAGCTCAGCGGTTGCGAGTTGCAGTTGTTTGGCAAAGGCATACTCCACATAGCCAATCACCCCTTCCCCCTGTTGCACCTGCGCGCTAATGCCCGCGTTGTCTTTAATCCCGGTTCCTGTAGGCCATGCCACGCTAAGGCCGCTACCGACGGTGCTTTGCCAGTCGGGGCTAATGGCGCTGAGGTGGGAGGTGAATGCTGCTGTCGTACCACTGCCATCGGAGCGATGGATGACGGTGATGGGGCGATCGGGGAGGGTTATATCGGGGTTGAGGGCGGCGATCGCCGGGTCGTTCCATTGGGTAATGTTGCCGAGGAAGATATCGGGGAGTACTTGCCGGGATAACCGAAGCCCAGTCTCCACTCCCGGTAGGTTGTAGACCACCGCCACACTTCCGGCCACCGATGGAATGAACACGGCTCCGCGCTGCACCTGTTCTAGTTCGGCATCGGTTAGGGGCACTTCGCTGGCACCAAAATCCACCGTGCCCGCCAGAAACTGCTGAATGCCAGCCGCACTGCCGATAGGCTGATAGCTGATTTGCGCATCGGGATTCTGGGTGTTGTACTCGTCAAACCAGCGCAGGTAGAGAAAGACCGGGAACGTTGCTCCAGCACCGTAAAGGGAGGTTGGTTGCGAGGCGGGTGCATCCGCAGACGAGGCTGGGGTTTGGGTTGCAGCGGTCGGGTCGGGTGGGTTGTTCTGACACCCATGGAGGGCGATCGCCGAGGTGGTGGCTCCCATCGCGGTAACGAGAAATTTCCGACGGGATAGAGAGGGTTTCACTCGTACCATGGGTCACCTTTGAGTGAACATCAAGATGCAGTGGCGCAACGCCTTGATTTTAGTCTACGGGGTCGCGTCGCTGGTGTTTTTTGAGTTGCAACCCGGAGCCATTTGTGGGTTATTTATAGACGGGCTAGATTATCGCCTGTAATGGGTTTCAGAATTTATTCTCGATAGGGAATGGAGGACAAGAGGATGGGGTATGGGCGATCGCTCTTGCTGGTGAGTTTCAGCAATTGGTTCAAGGTTTGTCTGCATGTCTTATTGGGCTTATGTCTGGCGCTGACCTTACATGGGTGTCAGCCCAACCCACCCACGCCTTCAGCGTCCGATGCTCCTACGATTGATACCGCTGAAACTGCGCCAGATTCCAATACACCCGAATCTGCTGACGCGGCGTTGCCCACCGATACACAAGCTTTCGTCGACAGTGCAGGGCCAGACGGACTCTACGACCCGCCACGGGGAGATATCCGTCTGGTGGTCATTAGCGATCTCAATAGCGCCTATGGGTCGACCGATTACGACCCCGAAATCGATAAGGCGGTGGCGCTGCTGCCGTTTTGGAAACCGGATATGGTCGTTTGCAGCGGCGATATGGTGGCGGGGCAAGATCCAACCCTGTCGGAAGCGCAACTGAATGCCATGTGGGCGGCGTTTGATGACCATGTGGCCGCTCCGTTGCGTCAGGCCAATTTGCCCTACGGTTTCACGATTGGTAACCACGATGCGTCCGGTGCACAGGGAGTATCCGGCGGTTTTTTGTTTGAACGCGAACGCACTGTGACCCGAAACTACTGGGATGATCCGGCCCACGACTCCAATATTGAATTTGTCGATCGCAACGACTTTCCCTTCTACTACAGCTTCAAATTCGACGATGTGTTCTTCTTGGCGTGGGATGGTTCGTCGTTCAAAATCCCCCAAGACAAGTTGGATTGGGTGGAGCAGGCGCTGGAAAGCCCCGAAGCACAATCGGCCAGAATCAAGATTCTGCTGGGACACTTGCCGCTCTACGCCATCACCGTTGGGCGCGATCTACCGGGCGAAGTCATGGCGAATGCCGATCAGCTGAGGGAAATGCTGGAGCGCCACAACGTGCATACCTATATCAGTGGCCACCACCATGCCTATTACCCTGGCCACAAAGGCGACCTGCAACTGTTGCACATGGGCATTTTGGGCTCGGGGCCGCGTCCCTTCGTGGGGAGTGCGCTTCAACCCCGCAAAGCCCTGACGGTGTTAGACATCAACTTTGACGATCCTGAGCTAACGACCTACACCACCTACGATATGCAGACTCTGGCGTTGATTGAATTTGAGGAATTGCCCCGATTCATCAGTGGTCACAATGGCATGGTGCTGCGGCGGGATGTGGAAATGGAAGACCTCTCGCAGGAAGAGCGATCGCTCTGTGAAAGCCAGTTAGGTGCTGAGTTGTGCCGTGCCTAGACAATCGGCTCCATCCGCCTCACCCCGTCCAGGGATGTCGTCCTTTCCCTTGCGACCCTCATCCCTCCTCCGTCAAGGTCGAAGCGGTTGGGCAGACCCACTCATGCATCGCGTGGTGCAGGGGATGGCGATCGCCCTATTGCTCTTGCTCGCTGCCATTGTTGCAGAACTGTTGATTCCAGCGCTGCCAGCGATTCGCACCTTTGGGCTCCGATTTTTGTTCACCACCGAATGGAATCCGGTTACCCAGGTTTACGGCATTGCCCCACAAATCTACGGCACGTTGGTGACATCCCTGGTGGCGGTTGCGATCGTTGTCCCCCTGAGCCTGGGCATCGCCATACTGCTGGTCGAAGACCTCCTGCCCCGCGCGGTTCGCGTTCCGCTGTCTTTCTTAATCGAATTGCTAGCGGCTATTCCCAGCGTGGTGTATGGCCTTTGGGGCATTTTTATCTTAATTCCCACCCTCATGCCCCTGTTTGAAACCCTGCATCAAAACCTGGGCTGGCTCCCATTTTTCAGCACACCTCCTTCGCATCGTGCTCTGCTCCCCACCATTTTGGTGCTGGCTCTGATGATTTTGCCTATCATGGTGGCCCTGTCGCGGGATGCGTTGCTGGCCTTGCCCGATGATTTGCGCCAAGCCGCTGCCGCTGTTGGGGCAACCCGCTGGGAAACCATTGTCCATATCCTATTGCCCGCGAGCCTTTCCGGCATTGTCGGGGCGACGGTGTTGGCCTTGGGACGGGCCATGGGCGAAACGATGGCTGCTGTGATGCTGATTGGTAATGCGAATCAGATCAACCTATCCTGGCTCGCCCCCAGTTCCACCATCGCGGCTCTTGTCGCCAATCAATTTCCAGAAGCCCGCGACCTCCAAATTTCTGCGCTGCTCTATGCCGCACTGGTGTTGATGGGCTTAACCCTCGTCATCAATGTCAGCGCCACAGGTTGGATCAATGCTGTAGGGCGATCGCAAAAACCAACCCAATCCACCCCCACATCCCCAACCTCTCCACCACACAGCGAACCCATCTCTCCCCCCGCATCCCAAGAGACAAATCAGGATAATTCAAACGCCAAAGCAAGGCCGATATCTACGCCTCTCTCTGCATCCCCCAAAGTCTGGAACTCGCAGCGATTGAGTCGATCCGGTATGTCGTGGCTACTCACGGCGGGTTGTGGGCTGGCGTTGGCGATCGCCCTCCTTGCCATTGCCTCTATCTTCGTCAGCCTCATCACCCAGGGCAGCGCGCGGCTAGACAGCATGGCCATTACGCAACTGCCACCACCACCCCTGGCCACTGGGGGCGGATTTCGCAACGCCATCACAGGCACGTTGTTGATGGTGGGCATCGCCACGGGCATCAGTGCCACTCTGGGCATTGGGGTGGCGATTTATCTGGTGGAATTTAGTCGAGACAATCGTTTATCCCGCTGGGTTCGTTTTGGTAATGGCGTGTTGAGCGGCGTCCCCTCTATCCTCTGCGGGTTGTTTGCCTATAGCTTGGTGGTGCTGACAACCGGTACCTTTTCAGCCGTGGCCGGAGGCATCGCGCTGGCAGTTGTGATGCTGCCCATCACCGTGCGCACCGTTGAAGAAGGGTTGCGTGCTGTCACCACAGACTTGCGGGAGGGGGCGATCGCCCTCGGAGCCACAACTAGCCAAACCATCTTCGGTGTTGTCTTACCTACTGCCGCTCCCGGCATCATCACCGGAGTCATCCTCGCCATGGCTCGGGCGATCGGGGAAACCGCACCCCTGCTATTCACTGCCCTATTCAGTCAATACGGCATCAATGGGCTGTGGAACCCGATTGCATCCCTTTCCGTGCTGATTTACAACTTCGCCCTATCGCCCTATCCCAACTATCAAGCATTAGCCTGGACAGCCGCTCTGGTGTTGGTGGGGTTGATTTTAGTGGTAAGTGTGGGAGCGCGATCGCTGACAAGAATTCTGAACCGATAAACCAATAGCGTTTCCCTGTCAGGGATTCAAGCATCCAATGGACTTCGCACTCCTCGTCCTCCACGATTTAAGACATGAGTATAAATCATCGTGGTCTTTACATCCTTGTGGCCTAACAACTCCTGAACCGTACGAATATCATAGCCATCTTCGAGCAGGTGGGTAGCGAAGCTATGGCGAAAGGTATGACAGCCACCATGCTTAGTAATGCCAGCACGCTGAACAGCCTGCTTTACGGCTCTTTGTACGGATCGCTCATAAACATGATGTCGTCTCACAATCTTGGTTCGAGGATCTACAGAACGC
>JBCBSL010000409.1:0-5298 GCA_039819145.1 Cyanobacteria bacterium J06638_22 | reverse complement strand
CCAGTGGTGTTCTTCGTAGCGTTCAACCCACTGGGCAATCGTTTCGGGTATCGCGGCCTTCCCTCGCAGGTGATGCTTCCATGAGAACCTACCCCACATCAAATCACTATCAATCGCTTTGGCCTTGGCGATCGCCACCTTCAACCCCGCTGGCGACGCACTGACACCCATGGCCAGCTCATACTGCTTCCCAGGTACATGTCCAGGCTTAGGTGGAAAATGACGGCTCCTCAGATAAACCTTTCCGCCCTTGACACGCAGGCCGCACTTCTCCAAATGCGCATTAGTGACCCGCAATTGATCGCCAAATGCCTCCCTCATTTGCCCCTCACAAAATCCTAAAATCATCGCTATTCAGCCTAAAAAAATTACGCTGAGTGAGTCAATGTGCAGGATTGGCGATCGCCAAACAGTAGATGCAAAGCCTGTTTGGGACGGAGAGGGGGGGATTCGAACCCCCGTTGGGTTTGACCCCAAAACAGATTTCGAGTCTGCCGCATTCAACCGCTCTGCCACCTCTCCACGGTTGTTGCATTCTATCTTACTCGACATCAGCAGACAAAAGGGGATAAAAATCGGTGTCTGGCGTCCACTGAATTGCGCCATCTCGCTCGGTGAAAAAGGCGGTGACAGTATGCTGCTGAAACCATTGGTCGAGTGTTGGAGAAAGAGAATAAGCGGAGGCGATCGCCACTTCCGGGTGTATGGCTTCTAGCCCCGTGGCAGCGTTCAGTTCCCCTGACCACCAAAGGATATGCGCGGCAGAGAGAAGCCCGTTGGACTGCAAGCAAGGTAACGTGTCGGCATTGAGGGGATCGATGAGGAGCCAGAGGCGATCGCCCACCTGAAAACGCAGCACCAGTGGTTCCAGGCTGACCAAACGTACCGGGGTGGAACCGACAGGCACCGCCTCACCCAAAGGCAAGGGATGAATCGCATCGACCTCTGGGAGCCGATGCGGCTCCGTCGAATCCGGTGCTGGGGCGTAGACATTGTGGAGCGGCAGGGTGTGAAGTAGCGTCTGCCATCCCGCATTGGCCGTTAACCCAGTGGGCGAAATGGCCCAATCGACCGCGTTGATGCCTTGCTTTTGGAGAAAGGGAATCAGGGTGAACTGCGCATTCTGCGAGTCGGGTGTACCGATGATGCCGATTTCGTCCCGTTTTTGTAGCACCAACAGGGGACGATCGCCCGTCGCCAGCACCGTCACCTGGAAGCGTTGGTTTATGCCCATCACCACCGGGACAGCCACCAGCGTGATGCAAAGAACTCCCACAAGCCACCATAAACGACGGAGTCGCGGAATGACTAAAACCAGCCCATACAACCCGTAGAGCGCAACCACTTGGAAAGGCGTAATGGTGCCAACAGAGAAGGCATTGCCGGGAAGGCTGGAGACCCATTCCGCCAACACCATGAGTCCATGGGTGGGGAAATAAAAGAGCTGAGCCACCCAACTGCCCAGGGTTGTCGAGAAGAAACCCAAAAGAGCGGAAATCGCACCGCCAACGCTAATGGGCGTGATGAGGGAGGACGTAAGCATGTTCAAGCCAATGCTGTAAGGCGACATCACCCCAAACACATGCAGTTGCAGCGGCAAAGTCCAAATGTAAGCAGCGAAGGGGACGGCGATGAGGGAGGCGATCGCCACGGGCATCCAGTCCAGGCGGCGCATCAGGGCAGGGACGGTAACCAACAAGGCCAGGGTTGCCACAAAGCTGAGCTGAAATCCCAAATCCCACACCCAGAGCGGGTTCATCGCCAGCAAGACAACCGCTGCCAGCAACAGAGAGCCAAAGGGATTGACCTTGCGCTCCGACACCGTTGCCAGCAAGACCGCTCCGCCCATCAACCCGGCGCGCATCACCGAAGCTTCCAACCCCGTCAGTCCTATGTAGAGCGCCAACGTTCCCAAGCAGACTCCCACCCGCACTCCGGATCCAAGGGACTGGGTAAGCCACAGCATCACACCAACGAGTAGCGAAACCTGAAACCCAGATGCAGCCAGGGCATGGGCCAGACCCACACGGGCAAACACATCTTTGACCGGAAATGGCACATCCACGCCTCCTTTGCCCAGAAGCATGGCACTCATCAACGGCCCCGCTGGCACACCCAGGCTAACAACATGGGTGCGAACGATACGCTGCCGGATGCCCCAAAGCCAATGTTGCAACGGATGTAGAAGCTGTTGAGTGGGCGATCGCTTTCCCTCAAACCGTCCTTCAGTTTCGGGAAAGGAAAGCCGCTCCCCTCCCAAGCCCGTAAATATGCCCTGCCGAGCCAGATAGGCTTGAAAGTCAAATCCGCCGGGATTGTCTGCTGGCTGGGGGGCATACAACCGTCCCTTAACGCTCACCAGTTGTCCTGGATAGACCCCAGTTCCCCATAGCAACGGCACAGTTACATAGGCTTGTCCTGTTACGGCGGCCACGAAGGGCATGGGCAGACTTTCCTCAGTGGATTGAATGCCCGCAATTTGAAATGCCTTGAGCTGAAACTGCAACTTTTGGCTGCGGGTCAGCCGGGGGCTGGTTTCTACAAATCCCCACACTTCGACTTGTGGCGGTAAGTTTTCGTGGGCGAGCCAGTGGCTGATATCGCTAGTGGCGGGGACGGGCGTGCGGAGTTGCACATACAGCACCGCTAACCCACCGATGATCCCTGCGACCAACCAAGTGGTGGCTCTGGGGCCCCGACGCCATAGACGGGGCAGGGCGATCGCCCCAATCACCCCACTGATTCCCATCAGAACCAAGCCCAGGGGAATATCTAAAATCGACAGGGCGATCGCAGACAACAACAGCCCTAAAATGTACGCACAGCAAACAACGACGCCATTCACAGCCATGGCCAAAATCCTAGATGCCACCCGACTGCCCTATCGTTCCCAATGCAGTCGATATAGCAGCGCTATGCGCTTGAAGCTATCCAATACATGTCTAAAATCTTTGCGCTACAAAGGCTCCAACAAAAATCCTGCCTTCATCTCAACGCTTATAGCCTTACGCATTGGGATTAGGACAAATCATTTTTTGAAAGCCGCGCGACGCGCGGCTTTCAAAAAATGATTTGGTTCTACCTGAGCGCGTAGCGGTTAAGGCTCTATCGTTATGAACCCTCAACAAACAGAAACCCTGGAGGTCAAACCTCCAAGGTTTCTGTTTTACAAAGGCATCGATCGTGTAAAACGCGGACTGATGGTTTGTGGGTCATCCCCACACATTAATCGTTCAACTAAACCCTAACGATTTTGTTGTAGGCGAATCAGCTCTCGCTGGATCCGCTCGGCCAGATTACTGTCACCTTGCTGAGCCGAGGTAATCTGGTTAAATTGCTGCGTGGTTAGCCCAGCATCTTGCACAACTTGCTGGGATTCGGTGCAGTAATCGACAGCAATCTGACGAGCCTCGCGAGGCAAGCCATTAAGGCTGCTACGCTCATCGCAGCGAATGTTGGGCACCTGGCGGTTGGGCATAACCTGCCGCATTGCCTGAAATGCCGCCTGTCTCCGCGTCTCAATACTCAAAACAGCACGGGCGTAGTTCCGAATATCGGCATCTGAGATCGCCTGCTTTGCCGCAGGGCTTACCCTTCGTGCGTAGGCCGCCTGCCCCCATTGAGCCGAGAACATACCGGATGAGAGGTCGGGCGTCCAGCCGAGTAGCACACTGGTGGTTGCCAGTGTAGCGATCGCCAACCAACGGGAAACACCTTTGGGAACTGGAATAGCCAGAGGATGATACTGAGTCATAGCGTCGGACAATTGTGAAATGTGGGTAATGTAAACGACTTAGATATGTCGAACTGAAACAATGAGAGAAATCAAGTTAACAGTGTAGGTCAATCTATCTGAATATTTTGAATCATTCTGCCCTCTGGAAGTTCCAGGCTGACCGAAAATTTTTGAATGCCATTAGCGCTATTTAGGGCATCGATAGGCATGCGATAGAAATTTTGAGATGCCCAAATAACGTTAGGTCAATGATCCAACAACATCCTTACTTGGTGATCAGACCATCCGCCCTCCAAATCAACGCTCCGACTGCATGGCTATAAATTACCCCAATACTAAATCCGAATAGCAAACCCTCAATATATTTTCTGTGAAATGCTTACTGAGCAAGCATTTCACAGAAAATATACAAATGCTTCTTCTGATCTGGGTTGAGACAAGGCCGCACTCAAAACTCAACCCTCCCAAAGAAACAGTGAGAGGACGGGTAACCCCGTCCTCTCACTGAAGTTGTATTTTTCGCAAATCGTTCAATCTTCTTCAGACGTTGATGCTGAAGACGTCTCAGCGGCTGCCAGTGGGCGAATATTAACGATCTTTCCACCCAAGCGGGTTACACGACGCATTTCCTCATTCATACGGCTATAGGGAACCTGGAACTGCTGCGTGCTGCTATTGCGGATTGAATAGCTTCGACCCTCTGTTTGGTCATTTTGCCGCAACCCTTCGACCTCATAGACAAACATGCGATTGTCTGAGCTAGAAATCGCTTGACCCTGGACTGCAGATTGTCCAAGCATAAAACTACTCCTTTTCGTGACCAGGACTTACATACAGGGTTGATTTATGGCCGCAGCACGACCATAAATCAACATCTTCCCTCAGGACTGCACACGGTTCGTGTTCGTCCTAAGGAACGGAATACACCGATTTGCTCACTACTGAGCAAGGGTGACGCTGGCAACTTTGCCGCCCATCTTATTGATTTGCTGGAGCGTGCTAGAGAGTTGGTCGTAAGAGACCAGGAACTCTTTATTGCTCCGCCGCACTTTGGGATAACGAGGCAAGCTAATTCCCGCAACCTCTATGCGATAGAGGCGCGAGGGGGATGTGCCCTGGGATGGGCGACCAAATACCCGCTGGGGAGTGGTCCCTTGCGTAGACGCCTGGTACGACCACCCGTCTCCCCCACTGGAGGATGCCACGATCGCCGATGCTCGATTTGTCGCCAGATCTGTGGCCAGCCGGGAGTTTTGTCTACCCAGTTGGGAGCGATCGCTCGTCGCAAACCCACGGTAGAGGCGGAATAACCGTGTAAAGCCAACGGTGCGTTGTCCTTGCCCCGTCGTGACCAGATCCCGGTAATAGGGCACGATCGAATCCCCAAATTTGACATCATACTCTTCCGAGTCGATGTAGGAATCAATATCCGCTTCAAACCCTTTTTCCTGATAACGATCCAGATGCTCGATCACTTCTGATTCGTCGTAGGGAGCCCGCCCCAGCAAATGCTTGAAGTTCAGCTCAATCACGCGGGTTTGAAAATGGGGATAGAGGACCTT
>JBCBSL010000408.1:0-5306 GCA_039819145.1 Cyanobacteria bacterium J06638_22 | reverse complement strand
GACCTCCCACAGGGTACACTTGATGGGAGGTCGGGAGGGGGAGCGGGCCGGTGCCGTATCATCAAATGCTCGTCTTAAACGGCGTGAAGCCCGTATGCGCGTCATAGACGTCCAGCCCCTCGCGGCGCTTGAGGAAGCCGACCACGGCATAGGTGACCGGAGTCAGCAGCGCCTCCCAGGCGACCTTGAGGAGCCAGTTGGTGATCATCACAGTGATCACCAGTTCCGTCTCCCAGACGCCGTAAAATGCCAGCGGGTAGAAGATCAGGCTGTCGACGCCCTGGCCGAACACGGTCGAGCCGATCGTCCGCGTCCACAGATATTTGCCCTCGGTCCAGACCTTCATCCGCGCCATGACGTAGCTGTTCACGAACTCGCCGGCCCAGAAGGCGATGATCGAGGCGAAGACGATCCGCGGCACCTGTCCGAATACGGCCTCATAGGCCGCCTGGTTGGGCCAGCTCGGATCGGGCGGCATCGCGACGACGATGGTCGCCATCAGCGCCATGAACAGCATCGCGACGAAGCCCGCCCAGATACAGCGCCGCGCCCGGGCATAGCCGTACACCTCGGTCAGCACGTCCCCGATCACATAGGAGAGCGGGAAGAAGAGGATACCCGCGCCGAACGCATAGGCGCCGATCACGGGCAGATCGACATTGGCGACCTTCCCCGCGCCGATTACATTCGAAAGCAAGAGGATGACGACGAACGCGACCATCACATAATCGAAATAGCGCATCCGCCGCCCGCCAAGGTCGGCAGCGTCAACGCGCTCTATTCTTCCGTAGCTCATTCCCCACCCCTGCCCAATCCCGGCGATTCGATCCAGCCTCTTAGAGTTTGCGCGGCGGACAGCTAGAGCGAAGAGAGCAGCCGCTCTACCTCCGAACACATGTTCCGGCGAGCACGATAGGCGGCTTCGGCCCATTGCCGCACCATTGTCGGATGATCGGCGATGTCAGCGGCGGCAACATCGGCAACCGTGAGGGCATAGTTCTCGACCGGTTCGGGCGGTGTCGGAAATGGCTGGCCAGCCAACTTTTTCAGCAGAGCAGGCGAATCGCGTTGGCTGCCCCCTTGGCCGAGGATCCTGTGCAGGCTCGCAAAATGCAGCCAGACTGACTGATCGGCGCGCCGATCAGCGCTCTCGCCGGGATGCTGGATCGCATAAGCATCGACGGTAAGCTGATGCGAGCGAGAGAATAACAGCGCGTCCTCATATTCGCGGGCGAGCACCTCGCCATAAGCCTGCCAGCAGCCCGGCACCGAAAGCATGTATTTATGGGTCGGCCCGTCGCTTTCGGGGAAAAGGCCGCCGCATCCCATGCATCTCTCAGCCATAACCGCCTCCTGCTTGATGACGGACTTCCATGCAAGGAAGATTCCCGCCAAGCCTTCCGAACCGCCCGGACAATCGCTATCTGGACGTTGCCATGGTCTATTCGATTTTCACCTCGATGAAAGTGTTCTCCGACCCCTGGGTCGGTCACCCGGGGCTCAACAAATACGGACTGCACCGGAAGCGGCTGAAAACCGCCCAGGCCATCTCGAATTTCCGCCGCGCGCAGACCGTGCGCGTGCGCGACGCGGACGAGCAGCATCTGATGGACCAGGGGTTCGTCGCGATCGAGGATTTCCTGCCCGATGCCGAATTTTCGGCCCTGCGCGACGAATGCCACGCCGCCGAGGCAGCTGCGCGGGCCGCGATGCCACTCCCCGAAAAGCCTGAAGTATGGGGATTCGGCGATAGCGACCGCCACGATTGGGGCTTCGACCGGTTCGACGGCGGCACGCTCAACCGCTTTATCAAGCCCGGTCCGCTGGCCGCCGCCTTCCCGCGCAACCAGCGGTTCAAGCGGCTCTCGCGTCTGGTGACCGGCAAGGCCATGTCGCCGCGCCGCAATTGGATCTACCAGACGGTCAATGGCGACGAGGGCGAAATCCCGGATCAGCAACGAGAATTCCATCGCGACACATTCTTCAACTGCATGAAATACTGGTTCTTCATCGACCCGGTGACCGAAGACGACGGACCCTTCGTCTATGTCCCGGGCAGCCACAAGCTGACCCCCGAACGCATCGCCTGGGAAGAGAAGAAGGCCGACGCCGCTGTCGAGGCGCGGATCGAGCAGAACCGCCGCGGCATGACCGGCTCGTTCCGGATCGAGGAGGAGGAGATGGCGGCGATGGGTCTGCCCGAACCCCAAAGCTATCCGGTGCCCGGCAATACGCTCGTCGTCGCCAATGTCTTCGGTTTCCACCGGCGCGGCGATGCGGTGCCCGGAACGCAAAGACTGTGCCTCTACGGCAATCACCGACCCCAGCCTTTTATTCCCATCGGCAGCTAGCTACAGGGAACCGGCGCGCGCCCGTAGCTCAGCTGGATAGAGCACGAGACTTCTAATCTTGAGGCCGCAGGTTCGAATCCTGCCGGGCGCGCCATTAAGTCTGACGAATTCATCACCTATTTCCCTGCAAACAGGGATAATATCAGGGAATTTGTGTATTATTCGGGCAATTGTGAAATTTGCAACGGATATTTCGGTGTATGTTGAGGTAGTTGTCGCCTGATTCCCTGAATGCCGGAACAGGGAATTTTGGCGCGTTTAACAAGGAATTTGGTTAGAGTGAACAGGGAAAATGCTAACCGTTGTAAGCGTCCGGGCCTGCACGCTTGAGCGGCGTGGAGTTCCGTCTCCTGGCGAGCGCTACGATACAAAACTGCGCCGAGCAATCCGTGATGTAAATAGGCAAAACATGATACTGTACGCAAAGTTTTCGAGGATGATTGAGGAACAAACGAGCTAGCGGGAGGGAGAGATTCGAAACACTGCACCTGTCCAAAGTCGCACAAATAGGAGGCGCCCGAACATCTTGCTGATCATGTGCGATCAGCTCCGCGCAGATGCGGTACAACCAGAATCGAGTTACGTCTCAACTCCCAACATAAAGGCAATGGCAGACCAAGGGTGCTGGTTCTCGCAATGTTACACAAATTCACCGCAGTGCGTCCCTGCTCGCGTTGCGCTCGCAACGGGAGACTATCCGTACAAGTCTGGGATCGTAAAAAATTGCAAACATACGATCGACAACTTGCGACCGAATTGGATGCAGGCAATCCGTGCCGCAGGTTATGAAACAGGCTTTTTTGGGAAAGCCCACCTGCATGAGCATCATGGAGATCTGAGACCGTATGAGGGGTGGATGCGCGATCTCGGATTCGATGTAGTTGATGAGATTCTTGGGCCTCGAAGCTTAAGACATACAAAATGTAACCTCACATTGGCCTGGGAAAAACGCGGGCTCTGGGACCTGTTTCGCGAAGATCTTAATGAGCGTTTGAGCGAATGCCAGTTCATGGTTCGACCTTCCCCGCTTGGGCTGGACCAATACTATGATGTTTATGTGCCTCAAATGGCAAAGAGACACCTCTCACGCCTGGATGGAAAGAAGCCGTTTTTTTGTGTTGTGAGTTTTGCTGGTCCCCACGAGCCTTATGACACACCTGAGCCCTACGCCAGCCTATACGATCCTGACGATATGCCTTCGGCGGTAGAAAGGCCAAGTTTTGCCGACGTACAGAATCCCAGTTTCATCCATAAGCTTATGTCGAAACCAAATGGCCAAAATTTGGGCGTGACAGATGATGATATAGCCAAGCTGCGGGCAAATTATGCTGGTGCGGTGAGTTTGATTGATGACCAAATTGGGAAGCTGCTCCAACAACTCAAGATCGATGGCCTTTTTGATGAAACCCTCATCGTGTTGACATCCGACCATGGCGAACTCAATGGCGACTATGGATTGTTGAAAAAGGCAGTTTTTTTGGATTCTTCGGTGCGTATCCCGTTGGTGATCAAACTAGCGGCGACTATGGACCAACGAAATCGCGGGCACATCGACTCACTGGTTGAATTGATTGATATTGGACCAACATTGGCTGCCGTTAGCCAATCTTCAATGCCCTTCCAAAGTGAAGGTCTATCGATACTCCCATTGCTTTGTGGATCAAACGTTGACACCCGCCAGATTGCTATAAGTCAATTTCGGGACGAGACTATGATCGTCGATCATCGCTGGAAGGCGGTGTATAAGAATTCAGGAAAGCTCAGTCTGTTGTTTGATCGGGTTAATGACCCATTGGAAATAGACAACCTGGCTGGTCAGCAGTCGGCCCCGGATCTATTCGACAATAGAATAAACCATCAAAAGCGGCCCAACCATAATTAGTGTTTATTAGCCACCTTAGCGAACCAGTTCATATCTCCCGATTGACCTGCCCGATTCAGGGACGCAATATTCGGAACAAGTATACGGCCGTTCAAGATGCAAGGTCATGTCCTGCGATATTGCCCAAGTTGCGCTTGAGCTCTTTACCCCAGTTTTGGAGCGCGCATCGCTTATCAGCAGCATGCGAATGCAGCGCATAAACTCTGGTGGTCAGTCCGTTCTGTGAATGGTTTAGAATGCGGCTTACAATAGTTTCCCGTGCACCTAATCGGACCATATGAGTTGCTGCTGAACGCCGTAGATCGTGCAATCGCCACCCCTCAACTTGCCCCCTGACTGAATTGGCCCGTGCGTCCAGTTGGCGCTTCCCGCTCGAAAATCCGCTAATGTGTGTTCGTCCATCATTTGAGAACACAAACTCCCCATTTACGCTTATGCCTTTTAGCAGGGCCGCGGAGAAGCTTGACAGTGGAACGGAATGGGCAGTGTAAGACTTCGTCTTCATAGCTGGCAGAACCCAGTTCATACTGTCGAAATCAATTTCCGCCCAGCGCATCGAAGCAACTTCGGTTCTTCGCTGCGCAGTAAGCATTAACATCTGGACAAAACTTCCGAACGGATATCCCAACTGTACGCACGCTTCTTGTACAACAGAAAGCTCGCCCATCGTCAAAACACGCTGCCTTGGCCTCTCGTGCCTCGGCATCGGAATACCGTCGGCAGGTGATTTTTCGACCCATTCCCGCAAAACTGCAAAATTCATTACCGTTTTCAACAATGCCAAAATCCGATTGGGTAGAACTTTGCCATCAAGCCCATCCAATAGGAGATAAACATCGCGTCGACGTAAATCCGTGATATCTCTGTTTTTCCATGCCGGATAAACGTGCCTCTCCAACTGACGTTTCTGCTGTTTCCAACTCCGGTTCTTTCTAGCTGCAACCGTATCGAGCCATTTTTCCGCAACTTCTCGAAAACATGTGCCCGAACCAGAGTTTTTGGTATTCACTGAATCGTAGGGATATAACCTAGCTTCTTGATTGAATCGAATTCTTTGCACTCTCTAATTCTCA
>JBCBSL010000407.1:0-5321 GCA_039819145.1 Cyanobacteria bacterium J06638_22 | reverse complement strand
CGATTTATTCTTTTAAATTCTCATGGCTAAGTACAGAACCAAAAATTAAGAGCCTGCTAAAACCCGTGATGTTGGGTGGTGCGGGCAGTGCTTGCGCTCCTCAACATCACGGGTTTTGGGTTTGTATCCTGGCCACCGTGCTCATGGATGGAGCTGAGGTAATGAGTTGATGGTGTGGCGTCATGGATCCGCACCATCAATAAAAATTGCGTCAAAATTGCGCTGGTTTTGCTCAGCCTGCTTTTGCAGGATGATGTTCTTTGATGCGTTTGTTTTGGCTTCCAGATGGTGTTTTTCAGACCTGACGCAAAGCTTGTGTCAGCCCGATTGAATCGGTTGAATTCATCGCCACGACGCCACCATAAATTCAGCGAAATCCGTCAATTCTTTTTTCTATAAAGGGTTTGCAAAGATTTACATCTACCGCTCAATAACTCCCCAATTACGGCGGGAAAACCGCTAACCTGGCATTAACACGATTCCATTGCTAGCGGTGAATTTATTTAAGGGTAGGTGGTCTGCCTGCGTTAGTAATAGTTATCTGCCATCTAAAGCGTGGTTCCGTCCCAGTTGAATTGTTTACCACGCGTTGCATTAGCTTCGTCCCCCGATCTTCTGCATCACCCTGTCTATTGCATTAGCGTCTTGCGTTGTGCCATTCGAGTCGCAATAGATTGCGCATCCGTTCTCCTAAGTCTCCAACGGTTGCCTAGGCTCTACCTTTGTTTTCCTCTCACTATTTTGCGTTCTATCTTTTCTCGTTATGCGAGCTGATATTTCCTCTATTTCTTTACCCGATCGTTTTAGTACGGGTTCTTCCTCCCTTCTGCCTATTCCGCTGGTCGATGTGCAATTGCAGCACCAGTCGCTCCTCTATGAGTTAGAGCAAGCGATGCGGCAAGTTTGGCAGCGCAGTGACTTCGTTCTGGGTCAAGCGGTTGAAGAGTTTGAATCCACCTTTGCTCATGCCTGCGGCGTCGGGCAGGCTGTTGGTGTTGCGTCTGGTACCGATGCCATCATGCTGGGTCTGCGTGCCTGTGGAATTGGTTCTGGGGATGAGGTGTTGGTTCCTGCCCAAACTTTTGTTGGAACCGTTTTAGGGGTTTTAGCGACCGGAGCGCATCCCGTTTTTGTGGATTGCGATCGCGAAACAGGGTTGATGGATCTGACCGCTGCCGAAAAAGCGATTACAACCAGTACCCGGGCAATCCTTCCCTCGCACTTATATGGGCAAATGGTGAGTCCTCATCGGTTGCTCGATTTGGCGAGTACCTATGATCTGAGCATTTTTGAGGATGCAACCGAAGCCCATTTGGCTGAGCGAGAAGGCTATGTCGCGGGCACCGTAGGCATGGCGGCCGCCTTCGACTTTTATCCAACCCACAACTTGGGTGCCTTTGGTGATGGGGGCATTGTTGTCACCCAAGATGCACAGATTGCCGAGTGGTTGAGGAAATTGCGGAACTATGGCTCGTCTCGCCAGCATGTTTACACCGAGATGGGGCTGAGTAGTCGACTAGATACCTTGCAAGCGGCAATCTTGCAGGTAAAGTTGCCCCACCTGCCCCAATGGAATAGCGATCGCCTCCATCTGGCCAATTACTACAACCAACGACTGCGATCGCTCCAACCCTTGGGTATTGAACCCTTGGTCAACCAATCTGGTTCAGGGCATGTGTATCATCGCTACGTGATCCGGGTGACAGAGGCATGCTCCCTCAGCCGCTCGTTCATCCAGACCAGCCTCAAGGCAGTTGGCATTGAAACAGGGATTTACTACCCGGAAATTTGCCCCTTACAGCCTGCGCTTCGTTTTCTAGAGCATGAGCCGGGTGACTTTCCGGCTGCTGAAGCGCTGAGCCAAGAAGTGTTGGCGCTGCCACTCTACCCCGGCTTGACGGAGCAACAGGTTGACCGAGTCGTTGATACTCTCACGGCATTGTTCAATGAGCCCCGCCCTATGACATCCCACGCCCAAGTTGCATGGGAGTAGTGCTGGGGGGTGTGCTGATTGCTCGTCCTAGGAAATGGGTGAAATAGGGCGATCGCTCAAGCCGTCAGCTTCAAGCATACAAATCCGCTACATAATCCCCATAGCCGTTGTAGAGCAGCGTCGGCACTTCTTCCCATTCAAACTGGGAACCTGGCCCGATCAATTTCTCGTTTGCTTGAGACCAGCGCGGATGGGGAACGTCTGGCTCGACATTGGATTCAAACTTGTACTCGTTTGCATTCAACGTGTTCCAGTACGTGGCGGGCTGATAGTCGATAAATTCGATCTTGACGATGGATTTGCCTCCCTTGAAGCCGTATTTCCACGGCACGACCATCCGAATGGGTGCACCATGCTGTTTCGGCAAGGTATGCCCATAGATCCCAACAGCAAAAAAGGCGAGGTCGTTGGCCATTTCCTCTATCGTCAACCCTTCGGTATATGGCCAGGGGAGAAATCCTGCTGGAGGAAAAGATGGGCCTCTGGTGACCTGAGTGTCGTAAAAGGACGTAAACCGAGCGTAGCGCGCTCCAGATGTAGGTTCCACCTCGTCCATCAGCAGGCGCATCGGGAAGCCTAACCACGGCACAACCATGGCCCAGGCTTCTACACATCGGAATCGATAAATGCGCTCCTCTAGGGGAAAGCGACGGGTAAAGTCGTCCATGTCATAGGTTTTAGGATGGCGCACGAGGCCGCTGACTTCGACCTGCCAATCATCAGTCGGTAGCGATTGAGCGGCTTGCCAGATGTTTTTCGTGCTGCCAAATTCGTAGAAATTGTTATAAGTCGCTGCCAAAACCTCATTGGTCAAGGGGCGTCCGGCATCTTCAAAGGCTGGATTGAGTCGGGCTTGTAGGGGTTCGACCCCCACGATCGCCTCCGATTCAGAGGCTTGCGATCGACAGCCAACCAGTGGCAGTGCCGATCCGGCAATTCCAGCTCCGACTAAGCCTTTGATAAATTTGCGACGGTTAAAAAATGAAGCTTCAGAGGTTACGAGCTTTTCTGGCAGTTGCCAGGATGGAGGAATGTGGATAAATGGCATGGGAATGCGATGGCACACACAAGAGTCATGGCTTTCACTATAACGTGAGACGCTGAGATGCTTATGCTCGGCAAAGCACTTCCGTCCTCAAGCACGTCACCCTACTCGTCCTCTGATGCTGGCTTGGGTCGCTGTGTTATGGGAAAGGGTTCGACGAAGGATAGCAGCGGATCCTTGGCTAACTCTCCTGGTCTTTCCCCACGCAAGCTTACCCAAATGCTGCATTGATGTTTTGTTAGGGTGACGACGGTACTGATGCAATAGGCAAGTTTGCAAGCATAGTGATAAATTTGAGCCCGGTGGCGAACATCCCCAATATGGCGGCGATAGTAGAGTTCACTACGGTAATACATTCCATCTTGAATGCTATCTTCGAACCAAAATTTGAACGGGGAAATCTCCTGCTCATTAATAACTGGCGGCAACACAGAATTATCCTCAATGCATCCTGGGTTCCAGGGAACGTGATGTTTAGACAGGAAACGTCATGGTTAGAAGCGGTAGATGCATGTGCCTACGTTGAAGCTCACTGGTCAAACAAATCGTTCAAAGCAGAAGGCTTCAAAGCATAGAAAAGGGACGAGGCGTTGTGGTTAATAACAATCTGAGACTAAGACGCACCCAAAACAGGAAAGGTTGTACGTTACGAAAACCTTTATTGCTTGAGTCGTGCTTTCCGAGTTTACCTCGCACGATAGCCTGACCTGAAGAAGCCAGGCTCACTATTATTTTAGCCGCCCGTTCACGTTGGATTGTGTGGACTGTATGTGCCAGAGTTGATCTACGGTAAAAAATCGATAACCTTCTGCCTGCAGCATGGGGATGAGTTGTTCGGCGATCGCCACCACATCCGCTCCGCCATAGGCTCCATCATGCAGCACGATTAAGGCTCCGTCATGGACTTGCTTGCGGATGCGTGCGAGCACCACCTCGATGCCTGGATGCACCCAATCTTCAGGGACGACACTCCACATCACCGGGCGATACTGCCATCTTTGCAACGCATTGAGTGTTTGGGGCGTAAACAAGCCATTGGGTGGGCGCACGTCCCGGATGGTTTGGGCGACGATCGCTGGATCTAGCTCACAGGCGCGGGCGATCGCCGCCTGGGTTTTTGTCAAAGATTGCCACAGCGCTTCGGTCGATAGCATTGGAAAAGAGCGATGAGTGTATCCATGCAAGCCGATCCAATGCCCCTGTTCATAAGCTTGGCGGGCAACATCCGGTGCCCGATCAACACAATGCCCTAGCCAGAAAAAGCTGGCCGTAATCTGGTGTGTGTCTAGCAACTCCAACAGAGGGGGCGTGTATTTAGGATGGGGGCCATCGTCGAAGGTGAGGGCAACCGTCTTATGCCCTTGTGCGCCGTCCCATAAGCAACTGGGGAACGCTGCTTTCAACGCAGGCTGAATGAAGGGATAGAGGGGAGCCAGTTCCATAGGTTTCCAGCGGTTGCAGACGTCGTGACCAACCATCACAACGGTTACTCATCCTCAATTTTTACCCAACTGAAGAGCGATCGTGGAAGAAGTCAGAAGAGAGATGTCCGTATTACTGTGGGTGTTACCCTCAGGCGTTATAAGGGTACCTGACAAACGGCAGTGGTGCAGGTTTGCCTTGCCCAGGCAGACTGAACGAGAGACGTTAGCACATCAATATTCAGCGGTTTGACTAAAAATCCGTCAATGCCGGGTACATCTTCCAAGGGAACCCAACTAGGAGAGTGACAATCGGTCAGTGCCACAATGGTTGAGCAGCGGGAATTTGTCAAACTGCGCAAATCTCGAACCAATCCTGCGGGCGCATCATGGTGGTTGTCCGACAAAATGACGAGATGGGGTAGCCGTTGCTTAACCTTCAGCACGACCTGCTCCACCGATACAGCAACATCCGTGGAACAGCACAATCGATTGAGAATCCCTAAAAGGGGTTGCAAGTCTTCTGAGGGGTGCCCTATGACCAATACATGGCTACGAGAAATCGTCATTACTTTCACAGTATCGATACCGATAGGTTCGTTGAACCCTACCCTATTCCATTACTAATCTCGCCATTAGTTGCAAACACTTATGCAGCAAGCACTTGCGACAATTATTAGGAAAAATCGATTTTGTTTTTCTTCCCTTTTTCGCATGAAACGTTAGTAAACATTCATGCAACGCAACAAATCAGTGTTGGCTGTTGAAGTGAACTGTTGCGAACAGAATATATAGCGTTACGTGTTTGATCAAATGCAATGCTTTTTTGATAAGGCATATAATGTCTGGCTGTGAAAAACTT
>JBCBSL010000406.1:0-5351 GCA_039819145.1 Cyanobacteria bacterium J06638_22 | reverse complement strand
GCTACTGTCGAAACGCGATCGCCCCCGGGTAAGGCAGGCCGTTCGACCATCACGACTGGAATATTATGCTGTCGGGCGGCCATCAACTTTGCACAGATGGCGGTTCCGCCACTGTTCTTGGTGACGAGCGCTTGGATACGGTAGTGCTGCAACAAGCCGAGTTCATGGGTCGGCGTAAAGGGGGGGCGATCGCACAAGATTTCTCCTGGGGGTAATGGCAATTCGGGAGGCGGGGGCTCTAGCATCCGCATCAAAAACCACTGTTCCTTCAAAGCCACAAAAGGGGTGAGGGATTGCCGCCCGGTTGTCAGAAAAATCCGCTGAGCTAGGTCAGGCAGTACCGCTGCCGCTGTCGCCAGGTCAGGTACCGTCAGCCAGCGATCGCCTTGCTGGGGCTCCCAGGGAGGGCGCACCAGCATCAGGCGCGGAATCTGGCAGTGGTGGGTGGCGATCGCTGCCTGCCGGGACATCTGAGCGGCAAATGGGTGGGTGGCATCCACGACCGCATCAATCCGTTCAGCCTTGAGGAAATCCACTAATCCATCGACACCCCCAAAATGCCCTTGCCGCAAAACCGCAGGGCTGGCTATCGGTTGGCGGTTCACTCCTGCCAGGGACAGAATGCCTGTCCAGCGATCGTCTGCGGGCAGTGCTTGTGTGAGTGCCGTTGCTTCCGTCGTTCCACCCAAAATGAGAAGTCGTTGCATGAGCAGAGCGTAGGAAAATCGCAAAGTGTCTCAGGCTTTTGGCGTATACCTAGTAACAATACAGACTTCTTTAAATAAATTCATAAAGCGCCAAGGAGATGTATCGTTTCTCGAAAGAAGCTTCTGTATTTTCACCGACTCCGCTCTTCAATCAAGCAACTAATATGGATTTTGGGAAATTCATAAGTTTGCAAGGAGGTTACAGGGGTCGATGCGAGGGCATCCGCGCTCAGCCAACTATCATATGCTAAAGGTTCGAGTGCAGCCTATACGCGCTCCACAGCAAGCAGAAATGTTGGCCAAGCGGGAAGACTAGCCTCCTGAAGGTGCTCTTACTATCTCTGCAATTCGCAGTGATCTGACTCCATCCAGGTTCCCCATGCAAACGACTATTCTGTCGGCTTCGTTTATCCACGCAATCAGTGCATTGCTTTTTTATACAGTTTGGTTGCGAGTGAGACAACCGTTCTGGTCAGAAAAGATCATTCAAAACAGGCCATTCAAAGCGTTTTTCTTGAGTGTTTTCCGGATGTTTACTCCACTGTCATTTGGACCTTGTTAAGCTGTTGGCAAGTTGTATTGAAGCCAATGACATTTTCTAGTTCGTATCCATCTTCATCCACGAAACGTAACGGGGTGGTTGATGCTCCCATGTTTGCTAATGACACCACGGACCTCGACGCATTAGGGGGGCAGGTGATCATTACGCTGAATGGTAATGGGCGCTTTTCTTCCTTTTCCTACGTATCGGGTGTGAATGCTGACCCGACCCTGTTGGCACTCTCGAATCGAGTCGCCGATGCTCAAGAGCGCTTTATCCCGTTGCAGCCCGAGCCGTTTTTGGAGCAGGTTCGCCAATCGATACGGCTGCTGGTTCCGCAGAGCTTTTCCTATCCCTTCCGTTGTGACGATCGCCTCTTACTCTGTTCGATCAACCTCAGCCCGATTCTGCTTCCGAGTCGGCCATCGTCTCAGGTCATGCTGATGGGGTCGCCCATCAAGGAATGCAGCCCAGAGGAGGCTAGTGACTGGATCCACAACCTCCCTGCCCTCGCTCCTGCCCAGCTAGCGCCCTATTCCAGTCGCTACGAAAAGCTGTTGACCCAGATTGCCTGGAACACACGGCGATCGCTGGATCTCGACACCATTTTGAACCAAACCGTACGCGGCTTGGGCGAGTCGTTGTACTTGCAGCGCTGCCTGATTGGCTCCTACAGCCCGGGGCAAGCGACGGTACGAATTGTGGCCGAATATAATCCCATCCACCCTCCATCGGCGCTCAATACTGAGATGCCCTTGGCAGATTATCCGTCTCTCGAACGGGCGATCGCCACACTCCAACCCATTCAAGTTCCGGGTAACGCCGCTGCTATTCCTCCGAACCAATCCTCGAAGCCGCAGGTGGCGATCGCCACCTGCTACCAAGACCAGCCGAATGGCTTGCTAATCCTCGATACCTCTGACCAGTCTCCCGAGCTTTCCATGCGGGAAATTCAGTTGATTGAGGAACTGGCAGACCAGGTCGGTACTGGGGTGGCCCACGCCAAAATCTACTCCGAACTGCAGGAGCTAAACGAAAGCCTGATTCGCCAGAAAAACGCCCTACAGGAAGAACGCCGCAAAGCGGAAGAAGCGTCTCGCCTCAAGACCGAATTTCTGGCCAACACCTCCCACGAATTGCGGACGCCCCTCAATGGCATGATTGGCTTCTTGAAGCTGGTGCTAGATGGGATGGCGGACACCCCCGAGGAACATGATGAGTTTGTCGGCGAAGCGTACAACTCGGCGGTGCATTTGCTCAATATCATCAACGATATCCTTGACCTAGCCAAAATTGAAGCCGGGAAGATGCAGATTATCTGCAATCCCATCAAGCTGGATGATTTGCTCAATGCATTGGAAGGCTTTACCCGCCAACAGGCGGAGCAGAAGCGTCTGCGGTACGAGATCCGCATTCCGGCCACCCGCGATCCAGTCATTCTCTTTGGCAACTACCAGCGTTTATTGCAGGTCATGCTGAATTTAGTCGGCAATGCCATTAAGTTTACCCACGAAGGCAGCGTCACCATTTCAGCGGAGGTGATCCCCAAAAACCTGGTGGAGCACAGTGCTGAAAAAGCCACAGTGGAGGAAGAAGCGAGCGATCGCAACGCTGGCATGGTCAAAATCAGCGTAGCCGATACCGGAATCGGAGTTTCTCTCGAAAAGCAGGACTTGCTTTTCCAATCCTTTAGCCAGGTGGATGGCTCCCATACCCGGCAATATGGCGGCACCGGGCTGGGGCTGGCCATCTCCCAACGCCTCGTCGAGAAGATGGGTGGGGTGGTCAACTTCTTCAGCCTGGGCGAAGGTTTGGGGTCAACGGTTACCTTCACGGTGCCGCTCTACCAGGAACCTGTACTGCTCACCGAAGAAGATGAAACCCTAGAATTATCCACCAATTTTGACAATGCAGATTTTGAGGGATAGGGAGCGATACTCGCAACGAGCTGATAGGCGATCGCCTCTTTAACCAGCCCAGATCTTCGACTTCTCCAAGAAGTCGAAGATCTCAAGCTCCATATCGCGTTCCCATCCCATCGTCATAGGCGAGGTAGTCAGTAAAGCTCAGCTTTTGGGTGAGGGGGGTCATAACCGTAAACCCAGTTGTGGGGTGTGGCTTTATTGTAGGGCGATCGCGTAGCGACTCGGTTTGAGCATCGCCGCCATTGCCGTTCAACTCAGAATTCGACTTAGCGTCAGCACAAATCCCGGCAACACCGTTTCTCCGGAGAGGTTTAGGGGTGCTTGCAAGCGCTCCACAGCGTGCCCCGCCCGGTAAATTTCCACCTGCTGGTCTTGGGGATTGATCAGCCAACCCAAGCGCACACCATTGTCCTGATATTCCTGCATCTTGGCTTGAAGGGTTGCCACGTTGTCGCTAGCAGAGCGCAGCTCGATCACAAAGTCAGGGGCGATCGGTGGAAATTTCTCACGCTCCTCTGGCCGGAGGGCTTCCCAGCGATCGCGCGCAATCCAAGCGGCATCGGGCGATCGCTCTGCCCCATTGGGCAGCTTGAAGCAGGTAGAGGAGTCGAAGGTGTAACCCAGTTGCGTTTGACGGTTCCAAAGCCCTAAATCAATCGCGATCTCAGCATTGCGGCGACCGCTTTCGCCGCCCGTCGGTGACATGATGATTAACTCTCCCTTGGCCGAGCGTTCAAATTTAACATCAGGATTGGCTCGACAAAGCTGATAGAAAGCTTCGTCGGTGAGAGTGACAATGGGGTCGAGAGTGATGGTGAAGGCTGTCATTGGTGGGAGGAGATTATTTTAGATTTTGGATTTTGGATTTTAGATTTTGGATGGGAAGTCTGAGGGTGTAGGAATTGGGTGCGGGGTTTGGATGAAGCGGCGTTTAAGCAACGGACGAAGCAGTTGGCGTTGCGTGTGATTCAATTGACAGATGCGTTACCGGTGAAACCATCTAGCAGTGTTATTGGACGCCAGTTGCTGCGCTGTGCAACATCCGTGGGAGCAAATTATCGCGCGGCTTGCCGTGCCAAATCGACCGCAGATCTGATCGCAAAGCTCAGCATTGTTGAGGAAGAAGCCGATGAATGCCTTTACTGGCTAGAACTCCTCGTAGAATCAGGCACCCTCCCCGCAGCAAAACTGCAAGCGCTCATGACTGAAACAAATGAAATCCTGGCCATGACCGTCGCCTCAATCAAAACACTCCGCCGCAAACAAACCAATCTAAAATCCAAAACACTCCGCTAAAACCAAGCTAATCCAAAATCCAAAATCTAAAATCTAAAATTGTTCCATGTTGGCTCAAAGGTGTTGCTAATCTCAACCCCTGCCAATGCCTCGAAAACCCCGTGAACTCAAACCTGACTACTGCTACCACATCACCGTGCGCTGCAATAGCCGCGAATATCGGCTAATTCGAGACGAATGTCGGGATGTGTTGCTCAACACCATCAAAGAATGCCAAGACAAATATCACTTCAAGCTCTATGCCCTGTGCATCATGAGCAACCACGTGCATTACCTACTGGAACCACAGCACCCCGAAGAGTTGCCCAAAATCATGCACCTGATCAACTGGAAAGCGGCGATGTGCTTCAATCGGCTCCTGAACCGCAGTGGTCACTTTTGGGAGAAGCGCTACCACAGCACCGGATTTCCCAAAACCGACAAACGCCGAGCGCTGAACACCCTGCGCTACATCCACGGCAACCCCAAAGCGGCAAACATGCAGCAGGGCTGGTTTTATGACTACAGCAACTATGGCAGCTATGAGCGCTTGACCGAAGATGGGCTGACGGAGTGGCATCCGGCGTTTTTGCTGTTGGGAACAACGCTGGCCATGTGTGCGGCGGCCTATCGCAAGTTCTGCAAGCGCTACAAGCCTCAGCCGAAACCGGAGCGTAAAAGTCATTGGGGGTGCAAGAAGCTGGCAGGGTTGAAGCCTATCAAAAAGTCTCGCAAGAACAGCCCTGGACAACTGAACTTGTGGGCGGAGTGGCAAATCCCATTGAATCAAATTCAAGCTGTTGCGAAAAAGTTTATTGCGGCGAACTGCTTTGATCCTCAACGCGCTCTTGCACGATTTCCGGAGGACACCTCCTGACCCTCGGTGCCAGGTAACGGATCCGC
>JBCBSL010000405.1:0-5377 GCA_039819145.1 Cyanobacteria bacterium J06638_22 | reverse complement strand
AAGGGGTGCAAGGGGTGCAAGGGGTGCAAGGGGTGCAAGGGGTGCAAGGGGTGCAAGGGGTGCAAGGGGTGCAAGGGATGCAAGGGATGCAAGGGGTCGGGTGCCTCGCGGAGGTGTCAAGAAGGCGAAAGATGAGGCAGGCACCCGACCCCTGGTCGCTAGATTCGCCAAGGCGATCGCTCTTGTTGGGAGAGGGGCGATCGCCACCAAAACACCAGCCCTAAAATTGACCGAAAGCGTATCAAAACCATCCTCACAAAGTTAACAAAACCCGAATACAATCTTTTTCCCAGAATTGGTTGATTATACTGAAACAATCCACCTAATCACCTTATGCAGCAGATTAGACGTAAATTTTCAGCCTAATTATTCCAATTCAGATGTTAGGAAGAGACTTTCCACCTAATTGCCCTCATAAAGGGATTAGACAGAAACTTTCTTCCTAATGGTGAGTTAGCTATATGCTTCCTAATGATGAGTTAGCTATATGAAGTTATGAGCCAAGTTCAATTACAAGAAATTTATCTTAGTAAAGTAGAAGAATGCCTAAACCGACTAAATGCATGTGAATCTTTTTTAGATTCATATAAAAACTCTGAGAACATATATTTTTTAGAATCTGCGATATTACAAATGCGTAAAGTGCTCGAATGCGTAGCATATGCAGCTATTGCTCCAAACGAAAAAGAATATAAAGAGTTCAGAGCTAAGGCTGATAAACAGCCAGATTACACAAGAGATTTCCACGCAGGTAAGATTCTGAACATGCTATCCAGAATCAATAAAGACTTTTATCTGAAACCAGTCTCGGCTCCAATCAGTGAAGGTTCTGGGAAATGGCATTTCGAAAAAAGAGAGGATGAATCACTCACTAAAGAGCAATTTTCATCATTCTATGATCGTTTAGGAAAGTTTCTACATGCAGACAATCCGTGGGGAAATGACAAGGGAATTAGAAACTTAGTTGATGATCTTCCTAAGGGCATAAAATCTATAAAACTGCTTCTTTCGTGGCACTACACAAAAATATCAACTCCAGAATTCAATGGGGTCTGGGTTGTTGAAGTGCCGCTTAGTGGGGGAAAGCCTAAAATAATTATTGGTCAAGCGAATGGAGAGTTTTTGGGTAAGGGTTAGAGAATACAGCTAACGTTCGTGTTGAGGGGTAGATTCGCAACCATGTCTCAATTTGATACCCAATCTGAACGCGACTTCTACGACTTCTGTAGCCGTCAGGGATGGACAGCTACGAAGCTTCACGAAGCCACGGAGCCTGGTGTCAGGACGCCAGATTTCTTGGTGCGCACGCAGACAGACTACGAGTTCGTTGCTGAGGTGACGGAGTTCGAATCTGAAGAACCCCTGATACCCGGAGAGATTCGTGTAAGAGGGCACATCCTCGGGAATCCTCTTAGAGCCAAGCTAAACGGCAAGAAAACCCAAGTTAAGACTTCTTCTAAGCACTTTCCGACGCTTATTGTGGTTTGCGGCGGCTCTGAGCACTCTGCAAAACTTGAGCCAATCTCATTCGATGCAGCCCTCTACGGCGAAATGGCCATAACTGTGTTCGTACCGCATGACCCGCGACGGGCACCAACCTTCGATGACGAAATGCATAATGCTGGACGCCGCTTCTTTGGAGCAACCCACAATACGAGCGTCTCAGCTGTCGCTGCGCTCGATCTACATCCTCAGCGACTCCGCATTTACCACAACAAGTTCGCTAAACTGCCGCTGGATACATCAAGGACGAAAATAGGCACAAGCTCTGTAGAGCACTACACGAAAGGTGAGGGTACTGCCTCGGGATGGATACCCGCGTGAAGTAGCATTGCAAAAATACTCAAACTTACCACCTAGCAAGAGCGATGCGGCTGCGCCCCTTTCTAGCGCAGCCGCATCGCTGAAGGTTATCCAGTAAATCTCGATACCTTGCATTCAGCCCTTCTGACTTGTTCCCCGAAGCAAATAATGCTGCCCAACTCGCTCCCATTTCGAGAATTGAGTAGCATTGAGCTATATCTTTGGCCGGATTGTTCATTGGCAAAGAGGCACCCAGCTCGCTGACAGATCAAACTTAGAGCAAACGCTGGAGGCACATTGGGGCAATGACTAAAGACCTGACAATCGAGCTACCCGAAAACCTTTCAGAACGCCTGGGTGCTCTGGAGGCCACCAACGATGCTTTTCTGAAAGATTTGATTCTTCAACCAATGCAGCTTTTAGCAACATCAATGCAATCTCTGCAAGACGAGAGCCCTGATATTCGAGCAAAGGCGGCACGGACGTTAGGCTTCATTGGCACAGAAATAGCTGTTTCTACCCTGGGTCAAGCACTCCATGATCGGGATCTGGTTGTCCGGCAGGCTGCGGCTGAAGCACTGCGACAAATTGGCACAGAGCCTGCGCTATCGTTACTGAGTCAGCGATCGCCGTCGTATTTGGCTGGCGAATCAACCACGTCAGTTCCCTGTCTGGACTGTAAGGGTCTCAGTGGTGTTGATTAAATCCTGTTAGAAGTGCTGGCTCTAATGCTTTACAGCAGTGGCTCAAGCCATACCAGCAATTCTGGAATGTCCTGGCTGACAACATCCCACAACACATCGGAATCGACTTTGTCATATTGGTGTGTGACGATGTTACGCATTCCGATAATGTCTTTCCAGGGTACGTTTGGATGTTGGGTCTGGAATTGTTGTGATAGGCGATTCGCAGCTTCACCAATCACAACAATTTCATACAACACGGCTGCACAGGTGCGGCGATCGCCCGCCAGCCTATCCCGATCCAGCCCTGCTGTAAACTCCAAAATCTCCTGGGCCGCATTCCAAATATCTCGGAGGGTTTGGGTATCACGCGACATAAAGCGCTTGGGCGGAAGACAAAATATTGTAGCGGCGCTCAGGGTTGGGGCTTTGCTCAATCGATTTGCGAGTGACAATATCCACCTCACGCCCAAGTAAATCTTCTAGCTCATGTTTGATGCGGGCTAGCGTGAGTAGGCCTTTCCGGGCTTGGGGCGCAAAGGTGACAAGCACATCAACATCGCTGGCAGGTGAGAAATCTTCGCGCAAGACTGAGCCAAACAGAGCAAACTCTGTAATTTGCCAGCGATCGCACAAGGCTTTAACTTCATCTATCGGTAACTCAATGGCTGCAGGCGGCATCGGGGTACCTTCAAGTGTAAAACTGTTTCAATCTGTGGACATATTGTAGCGAATCCTATGTTGAGGAGACTTGGAGGTTAAGGCTGAGGGGTCGGGTGCCTAGTACTGGCCTCAGCCTTGTGGTTTAGCCAAAAAGGCACCCGACCCCTAGAGCAATTATCCAAACTCCCACATCACTGGATTGGAATCGAGGTGATCCGTCACGATGCGCCCGATCGCATCAATCTCAGCCACATCCGCATCGGAAAGTTGAATCTCTCCGGCTTTGGCGTTTTGCGTGGCCTGCTCTGCATTACGTGCCCCAACGATCGCCGTCGTATTCGGTTGCCGGATCAGCCAGGCCAGCGACAGTTGTGCCAGGGTGCAATCGTACGTTTCAGCGATGGGGCGGAGCTTTTCTAGGGCTGTTTGTGCCCGTTGGTAATGCTCTCCATGGAAGAGTTTGTTCTTCTGGCGCACATCCCCATCCTCAAATTTATGGTCGGAGCCGAACCTGCCCGTCAATAATCCCTGGGCTAGCGAGGAATAGGCCAGGATCGTCAGATTGTTTTCCACGCAGTAGGGCACTTCCTCCTGCTCGACCTGTCGCCAAAATAGCGAGTAGGGGGGTTGGAGGCTGTCGATGTCGCCATATTGTGCCGCCTCGGCCATTTGCTCGCGCGAAAAGTTGGATACTCCGATCGCCCGAATTAATCCAGCGGTTTGCAGCGCATCAAGCGCACTCATTGTTTCTTCGATGGGCACCACTTCGCTGTTGAATGCGCCCGACGGCCAGTGGATTTGATAGAGGTCAATGTAATCCGTCTGTAGTCGCTTGAGCGAGGCTTCGCAAGCGGCAATCACTTGCTGGTATTTGAGGCGGTTGGCAAACACCTTGGTGGCGAGGATGGCGCGATCGCGCTTGCCCTTGATCGCCTGCCCCACAATTTCCTCGGAATGCCCACTTCCATACACTTCAGCGGTGTCGATAGTGGTAATCCCCGCGTCTAACGCCGCCTGAATCGCCTGAATACTCTGCTCATCTTCAATGCCAACCCATTGCGACTTGCCCGTTTGCCAGGTGCCAAGAATGATGGGCGTAATCTGTACGTCTGAATTACCAAGCTTCCGGGTTTCCATCACGTTTCCCCACAGTTGTTTCGCCCCCAACCTACCGCATTTTCAAAAACTTGAAGTCCAACTAGGGAAGGAGGCGGGGAACCCATTTATAAGGAGAGCAGAAAGAATCGGATTCACCATAGAGGCAGAGAGCACGGAGAAATCCCTCTGTGTCCTCTGTGCCTCTGTGGTTCATACTTCAACGCTACTTGAGGCGATCGCTCAACTGCCGTAGCCGCCGCGCCATTTCGGCATCCGTTTCCTTAAGTTGGGCAATCTTCTCGCAACTGTAGAGGACGGTCGTGTGGTCTTTGCCGCCAAACGCTTCGCCAATTTTGGGGAGACTGAGCTTAGTATGCTGGCGCATCAGATACATGCCGACCTGGCGGGCCGTCGAGATTTCGCGGCGGCGCGAGCGGCCCTTTAAATCCTCGATCGACACGTTGAAGTCTTCGGAGGCAACCCGAATCACTGACTCTGGAGAGGCTTCCACTTTTTCATTGGGCGGGTTCAGCACCGGGGCAATATTCTCCACCGTCATCGGCAAGCCCGAAATAGAGACATAGGCTACCGCCCGAATCAGCGCCCCCTCTAGCTCTCGAATGTTGGAGGTATGACTGTTCGCAATATACTCAATCACCTCACGCGGCAGGCGCATATTCTCGTACTCCGCCTTTTTCTGCAAAATGGCCATGCGGGTTTCCAGATCCGGGGGCTGGATGTCGGCGATCAGCCCCATCGAGAAGCGGGAGCAGAGGCGCTCTTGCAGTCGGGGAATTTGGCTGGGGGGGCGATCGCTCGCGAGAACCACCTGCTTCCCGGCCTCATGCAGCGTGTTGAAGGTATGGAAAAACTCTTCCTGGGTATATTCCTTGCCCTCAATGAACTGAATGTCATCTACCAGCAGCACATCTACCGCCCGGTACAGGTCACGGAAATTTTGCATGCTGTCTTTACGAATCGCGGTAATCAGCTCATTGGTGAACTGCTCAGTGGAAACATAGAACACACGAGAGCTAGGGGTGATCTCCAAACGATAATGGCCGATCGCCTGCATCAAATGGGTTTTGCCCAGTCCAACACCACCGCACAGGAAGAGAGGATTGAACTCG
>JBCBSL010000404.1:0-5386 GCA_039819145.1 Cyanobacteria bacterium J06638_22 | reverse complement strand
GCGGGCGCAAACGATTATTTGGGTCTTACGGTTATTTAACCGGACTTGATAGGCTATTAAGTCTGGTTGAAGAATCCCAAAATTGTTAGCCCGCTGCATTGCAGCGGGCTAACAATTTTGGGGCTTTAGAGCGATAGTCGTCATAGCGGGAGTAGAATGCCCCAAGATTTTTCGCTAGGAGCCGAGCCATGTCACATTTCCCAAAACAACTTCGTTCGCTTCCCAAGTTTGATGGCCCATTTGATGCGTTCAAGCTAGAAGCGAAAGCTTGTGATGTGCTGTTTGCATCCTATCCTCCCGGAACGGTGATTGAGCCCCATTCCCACGAAACGGATAATGTGGGCGTGATTACCCAGGGGGAGCTCATTCTTGTGATGGATGGCCAAGAGATGCGATATGGTGCAGGCGAGTGGTACCATGTGCCCGCTCAGGCGATGCATGCTGCACGGTTTGACCAAGAGACCTCTGAGATTGAGTTTTGGTTTTATCCACAGTCGGAATAGGACCTGTGGCAGGCTAACAAGCTTGCTTCAAACGTATTTGCTGCGGAATCATGCAAAGCGTCCGTAATCCAAAGCCAATACGTTGATGTGATAGGTTGAACTGGCCAATTCGGGTATGGGCTGTGGGGATCCGGCTAAAGCAATATTCGCGCAAACGAAAGCAATGGCTGATCGCCGTCGTAGGGATGCTTGCTCTTGCTTACGCTTCAACTGGGCTGCTTCTCGCCCTGCGGCAACAACATTTGATTTACCGCCCTGCACCAGAACTGTCGATGCAGCCTGATGCTCCAGACTTCAACCTGCCCTACGAGGAGGTGTGGATACCGATCGCAGGTTCTCAAGAACGACTCCATGGCTGGTGGATTCCGGCTCCCACTCCACAGGAGAACTTTGCTGTTTTGCCAGAGGAACCGACCAGCATCCTCACTTCTCCCAAGGTGATGTTGTATCTCTATGGGGTGGGTCGGAATATGGGGGACTACAATTACCTCGCTCGGGTATCGGCCTTTCGTCAGCTTGGCTTTTCGGTTCTTGTGTTCGACTATCGGGGATATGGCTTGAGTGAAGGAGACTTTCCTAACGAGTCACAGGTTTATCAGGACAGTCAGGCAGCCTGGAACTACCTGCGGGATGTGCGTCAGATTCCATCGGAACAAGTAGTGGTTTATGGGGAGTCGTTGGGCGGGGCGATCGCCCTAGACCTAGCAAATCAGCATCCCGAAGCGGGGGGCTTGATCATCCAAAGTTCGTTTACCACAATGGCAGAGGCGATCGCGCACCGGAGATTGCTGCAACTTTTCCCCATCGACTGGCTGTTAACGGAACGCTTTGACTCGCTCTCGAACGTGCGATCGCTCCAGGTTCCTGTCCTGTTTCTACATGGCAGTGATGACTCTGTGGTGCCACCAGAAATGAGCCAACGGTTGTATGAGGCGGCACCCGAACCCAAGCAGTTATTTGTCATTTCTGGTGCCGACCATGTGCGGATCTATCAACCGGGAGAGCAGTCCTACCTAAAAGCAATTCAACGGTTTGTTGAGTCGCTGCCATAAAGTAAGAGCCAACTCCCCAGTCATCAGAGTGACGCCTGTCGAAACGGTTCCAACCCTTTGTACATGTGATCAAAAAATGCCTGCACTCGGGCATTTCGCCGCAGGTCACGATGGGTGAGCAGCCAGATATCGGTACCAAAGCCATCCAAGACATCGCTCAGTCGCACTAACTTGTCACTGCGCTCAGCGTAGGCTGTGGGGAGAATGCAGGCTCCTCCCCCCGCTTCGGCCATGATGAACTGGGCCGCAAAGTTGTCGACTCGAAAGCGAATCTGCTCCGCTGACACATGCTTTTCCATCCAAGCATCTATCATGCGGGCATTGGCGAGCGGATCCCAACCAATCCACGGCAGGTCATCCCAATGACTTGGGGGTGTATTGGCGATCGCCGGATGAGCATACACCGCGTAGTCTGTGTGGAATGCCCGCCGACCAACGAGGGTCTCATCGGGCTGTCGGGTTACGCGCATGGCAATGTCGGCCTCCCGCCGCGTCAGGCTATGAACGCGGATGGTTCCCGATACTAATTCCAAAGTGATTTGAGGATATCGCGTCTTAAAGCCCTCCAACAAATCCGCATGGAATAACACAAATGCATTCAAGAGAGCGACACGCAAAACTCCAGAAAGCAAGCTTTCCTTCCCCTTGACTCCCCGTTGCAAATTGTCTGACTCCACCTCCATGGCTTCAGCCGCTTTGACTGCTTGTTCCCCATAGGTGGTGAGGACGAGGCGACCGCTGACATTTTCAACGACTTTTGAATCCAGATCCGCCTCCAACATGCGGAGTCGGCGAGACACGGTACTGATATCCACGCCCAGCTTTGCCGCCGTTTTCTGCAATGTCCCTTCCCGGTGAAACGTGAGTAACACTTGGAGGTCAGACCAGTTCACCATAGGACTGCGCCCTTGTTTGCATTTCTGCAAATCATACTTGAACTTATGGGGAATGACATCGCATTTTTGCAAGCCTAGAATTGATGCAACCCCTACGGAGAATGCATTTATGCCCGGAAATACGCCTATAGCCAGAGTCACATCTACAACGGCAATCACCTCTACGACTGGAAACAGTAGCGTCAATCAAGATTGGACCTTTGGTGGCACATGGCCGTATCGACCCCGGTGGTTCAATAGCGCGGATGGCCGCATGCATTATGTGGATGAAGGGCCACGCAATGGACGTCCGATTGTGATGGTTCACGGCAATCCCACCTGGAGCTATTTGTATCGCCGCTTCATTGCAGCAGTTACCCAGGCAGGGTATCGGGCGATCGCCCTAGATCACCTTGGTTTTGGTCGCTCCGACAAACCCGACAAGCCCCAGCTTTACCAGATTCCTCACCATGGCGATCGCTGTGAAGCGTTGCTCGAATCCCTCGATTTGAAGGATGCAACGATTGTTGTGCAGGACTGGGGTGGCCCGATTGGGCTGACTTGGGCAGCCCGACACCCCGAGCGTGTCCATAGCCTCGTTGTGCTTAATACCTTTGCCCATCGCCCTCCAGGAAAGGTACCGATTCCATTACCGCTGCGACTATTTCGCACACCCATCATTGGTGAGGTCATGGTCAAAGGGCTGAATGCGTTTGTGAAGCTCTTTTTGTTCAAGGCTGGGTTGGTGTATCCAGAGCGGCTGGGCGATCGCGAAAAAGCTGCCTATCTCGCACCCCACCCCACTTGGTCATCACGCACATCCATGCTGGTGTTCCCGCGAGAAATTCCGGCAGGCTCCAAGGGCAGAGTCAGCGACTTTGTCGCCGGGATTCACGACCCATTGGTAAAAGCCTTCTCTCACAAGCCCGTTTTCATTGCTTGGCCAATGCAAGACGTCGCCTTTACCCCCGACTTCCTTGATAACCTATGGCTCCAGGATTTCCCCAATGCAGAAGTCATGCGCATCGAAGATGCAGGGCATTACATCCAAGAAGATGCTCACGAAAAAGTGATTCCAAGACTCCTTGATTTCCTTGCAAGAAATGCGTGAGAAGTAACAGGTCTTGGACAAGCCTTAAATCTTTGGAATGTTCGCAAACTGCTTCCGTTTTCCATGAATGGCTTAAAGATTCTAAATTTGTCGTTTTTTAGAGGACAAGCTCTCATGTCTTTGTTGAAAGCCTTTACAACACGAAACGTTGGAACACGCGATCGCATTATCCGTAGCTTTCCCACACTTATCGTTATCGGTTTGCATATCACCGGAGTCACTTCAGGCTGGCTCAGCATCGTGCTAGGATTTTTTGCGCTGATGCTCCTTGCAACCAGCCTGACAGGTTCCTGCTCCATCTACTATTTCCTGGGCGTTTCAAGTTGCTCACAGAAAAAGCCAAAACGCTTGAGGTGAGCACGAAGCATAAGGACAAAGCTTGTGGGGTATCGTCTCAGGCATCATTAGCGGCTGCGACAGAAGACTTTATTTGCAGCAGGTAGCTTACCTCGCCAAGCGAATTAACCCTTCAACTTTGCAACCATTTCGGCGCGGGCAGACACCTCCAGTTTCTGAAACATTCGCTTAAGGACTTGTTTCACCGCATCGCGACTGATATGGAGCTTCAAAGCGATTTCTTGGTTGCTAAAGCAGTAACCGGATGGCTCCCACCGATGCGAAGCGGCCTAACGCCGCCGATGCAAAGCACCTTGCGAAAGGGGGTCTGGGGGAACCAGCCTGGTTCCTCCAGTCAGGGGGTTTGGGGGGCGACGCGCCCCCAAGCCAGACTTAGAACGCTAACCCGAAACCCCCAAACAGCCATCGCAGATCAACGACATATCAGCCCTGCATCGCTCGACCCATGTACTCAGACAACGCTGCATCGATCGCTCCACGACTTGCAACTTCCGTCCCTTCTTGCTGATACATCGTCTGTAACGACTGGGCAATGCCTACATCACCGCCCGTAAACTCCTCGATGAGCGATCGCCAACGCTGAGCTACAGCTTGCACCGCTTCGCTGGCTGGATCCGCACCCGCTTCCATCAACGTGTGGGCTTGGCCAATGACCTCCTGCCATTCCGATTCAGCTTGGCGAATCCGTTCCTCACCTAGTTGTTCGTACCGCTCTTGCAGGTGGGCTTGTTGTTCTTGGGTGTAGTATTTATCAATCATCATCGTGACCTCTATAACTTGAATGAACTCTTCGATAGAGACGGTTTCTGTTGCTTGTAATCGAGAAGCGATCGCCTCTAACTTGTCGCAAAGCTGTTGTTGCAGAGCGATTTGTTCTTTGAGTTGAGCCAACTGCAACTGCAAAACATGATGGGGAGAAAACTCATTTGACTTGAGCAAACACTCTCGAATCCGTTCCAATGGAAAGCCCAATTGCCGTAGCGAAATAATCTGCTGCAAGCGGATGATTTCCGCCTCACCATACAGGCGATAACCCGCATCCGTACGCTGAGACGGTGAGAGTAAACCGATCTCGTCGTAGTAGTGCAACGTTCGAGTAGAGACGCCCGTTTGCTTCGCGAGATCGCCAACCTTCAGTGCGATCGATTGCATTTATTTCCCTCCTTTGTGGTTGGATAGGTTGTGTTTGATAGGTGCGAAACCGACCTCGATCGACGAATGAGCCCATGGTAAAAGCCTCACGTAACGTGAGAGTCAAGGGGGAAGTTCAAAAAACTTTAGAATTCAAAGGGAAATTACGTTGAAATTTGCGACCTTGGTCAGATATCCATGGCAACCTTTGTGCATCAACAGCCGTTCTCAATGCTGCAAATAGGCGCGGTTTCAACCGCCGGATTTACTTATCCCGAACTTACAGCGCTTTTCAAGCGCTTAAAACCGGGTTGTTTTTGTGAGAGCCGCGCGGAGCGCGGCTCTCACAAAAACAAC
>JBCBSL010000403.1:0-5407 GCA_039819145.1 Cyanobacteria bacterium J06638_22 | reverse complement strand
AACCTTGCACTTGTTGGAGAGGAAAACGGTTGAAGTCCTTTTCCTGTAAGCAATTTCAACTTTTTCAGGAAGCCCTAGTTAAGAACAGGACAAAAATTAAATTCCTGCTAACTAAACCCCTTGATTTCGGGTGGTAAGGGCACCGCCCTGTCTACCAGAAATTAAGGGTTCTCTAGGTTCTTTCCTGTACTCAGAACGCTTAGATAATATCGGCCTGGGTAATTTGATTGGTACGGATGCCTTGGAGCAGGAGCAACCGTTCACCGTTTGCGCTGATGAGGGTATTAGCGCCCCGTTGTTGGAGGGTGAGCTGCCCAAAGGTGAGTCTGCCGATATCGAGGCGATCGCGCCCATCGTCAAAATCGCGCACCCGGTCTTGACCCTGGCCGGGTTGGATCACGACAACATCGTTGCCCGCACCTGTGATAATGACGTCGTTACCCAGCTCTCCGGCCAGGCGGTCGTCCCCTGTACCACCGCTGAGAACATCGCGATCGCCCCCACCGCGCAGGTTGTCGTTGCCGCCCTGTCCGTTGAGGCGATCGTTCCCGGCTCCCCCAAACTGGCGATCGGTTCCAGCTCCGCCGTTGAGGGTGTCGTTGCCCAGGTTGCCCCGCATCAGATCGTCGCCGCCTGCTGCCAGCAGGCGATCGTTCTCACTTCCAGCGACGATCGTGTCATCGCCAATCCCCGCCAGCAGGGTATCCGTCCCTTCTCCACCCACCAGGCGGTCGTTTCCGGCATTCCCCAGGAGGCGATCGTTACCATCCCCCCCAAGGAGGCGATCGTTGCCATCCCCTCCGGCGACGCGATCATTACCCTCTGCTGCAATCAGGCGATCGTTCCCTTCCTGCCCAAAAAGGTTATCGTTGCCGCCCAGCCCCCGAATCACATCGTTGCCTTCTAGGGCAAATACCACATCAGGACCGTCGGCATAGGTGAGCTGGTCGCGAAAGGGGGTTGGCCCCACATGCACCGAGGTAACATTGACGGTTTGGTCTTCCAGGGCGTCAAACTCATCAGCCGTCAACTCTTCATTCACGCTGATGGTGAGCGTAACGGTGGTTTCTAAACCGTCGTAGAAGCCATCGTCAACGCCCGTAATCGTCACGGTTTGGGGACGACTCCAATCCTCGAAGGTGAAGACCAGTTGCGGCGGCGAAACAATTGCTTCCTGCGGATCGCTGCTGGTAATCGTCAGCACCACGATGGAGGTGGGGGAGCTTGTCGGACGATCCAGCACGATGGTAAAGGTATCGGTTGTCCCTGCTTCGGTAACCGTCGTGGCGGCTTTGCTGAGGGTGAAACCTGGTTCCGCCAGAGGAGACACCACCTGGTTGAACACCGGAGCGGCTCGATTCTCCGCTTCGTCTTGAATTGGTTCTGCGCCCGGGGCATAGTCGAGCGAAACGGTATCGGTTTCTGCAAGGACAGAATCCAGGATCACACGGACAGAGCGATCGTCTACATCAATGCGGTTGATGGCTACAGCTTCGCCATTCGCTGTGATGGCAAAGTCCGTTGGGTCGGGTTCCGATAGTTCATCCAGGGCTTCGTCATAGGTCAGCGTGATGGTGAAATCGCTAAAGAGAGCCGATTGCAGCGTTGGCGGGGTAGCATCACTGACCACGACCGCTTGATCGGCCAGGGCAAGGGCAGGATTATCTGCCAGATCCGCAATGGGGCTGCTATCTGGTGTGTAGTCAAGGATCACGCTGGCGGTATCAGCGGGGTCAGCATCCAGGGTCAGCGTGACGGTGCTGTCGGTGATGCCAATGTCGATGATGGCGATCGCCGAACCATTAGCGGTCACCACAAAGGAATCCAAACTGGGTTGCGAGAGAGGATCGAGCGGCTCGTCATAGGTGAGCGTCAGGGTGGATGCTAATAGCTCGGCGGTAAGGAGGGTGGGCGAAATTAAATCGCCAGCGCTAAGGGGCAAACCGAATGCGTTGAAACGGCGATCGCCGGAAGCAGATGTTGAACCCGATACGGTCGTTTCAGCCACTGTTCCGGAGGGCACGGTGAGTTTTGGCATGTTGACCTCGGTATCTCATGTCACCTTAATGTATACAAGACTGACGCTTACAGTTACGGCTAGACGACCGCGTCCAAGAAAAGCGACTCTAACTCTCTCAAGCTTTTTCCTACGATTTTTTCACAAAATTAAACATGGGTATTGCAGCTATCTGCCAAGGTGAGATGAATCGCGTTCATCCTCATCACACGGACGCAATGTTTGATGGTGTAAGACATTTCATCTTTGCCTTTCACGACTCGACATTTGAATGTCTTGCCCATGATTTCTCTGTCTCGTTATTCCACGATTCGATGGCTGCTGCAACGACCCAAATGGCATCTATGCTCACCGATAGATAATGCCAAACCTCTGGATGAATTTACATATCAGGGCTTGCACAGTTTTATGATTTTTGGGTTTTTGTATCGAACACGTAGACCCTAAATGGTAATTCTGAAATTGTCTTGTAATACATTGTAGTATAGGGCAGTGTTTACGCATCGAAGCTGGTGCAACAATGCAAATTCACCCTTATGAGGCACAGCACTTGGATGCTGTCATTCGCCTTTCGCTACAAGCCTGGGAACCCGTTTTTGAATCGATTCAGCAAGCGATGAATGCTGAGGTCTATCAAGCCTTTTATCCCGAAAATTGGCGTGTGAGTCAGCAAACTGCTGTTAAGAATGTCTGTGTTGCAGAAGACACAAATGTCTGGGTTGCAGTTGATGCAGACTCTCCCATGGGTTTTGTTGCGGTGAAACTGCACGCAGACGACAGCATGGGTGAAATCTATATGCTCGCGGTTGATCCAGAGCATCAAGGACGAGGCATTGGCAGTGCCCTGTCAGAATTTGCCTTGGATTGGATGAAAAACGCTGGGATGGCGATCGCTATGGTTGAGACTGGAGGCGATCCAGGGCATGCTCCAGCACGTCATACCTACGAAAAAGTTGGTTTCGAGCTGCTCCCGATCGCTCGATATTTCAAAAAGCTTTGAGTGCGAGGGAATTGAGAAATCCCTTATCCCATGTCCAGGTCTTGGCGGCCTTCGAGTGCTCGTGCTAGCGTCACTTCATCGGCATATTCCAAATCACCGCCCATGGGCAATCCAAAGGCAATGCGCGTGACCCGTGTAAAGGGTTTCAAGAGTTTGCCAATGTAGAGTGTGGTCGTTTCGCCCTCGACGCTGGGGCTAATGGCCATGATGACTTCCTGGATATTGTCTTGGTTAACGCGACGCACCAGGGGAGTGATGTGCAACTGGTCGGGGCCAATGCCTTCCATTGGGGAAATCAAGCCTCCCAGGACGTGATATTTGCCCTTATACTCGCGGGTCTTCTCAATCGCAATGACATCGCGCGAATCCGCGACAACGCAGACCGTATTGGGGTCGCGGCTAGGCGCACGGCAGATTTCGCAAACTGGATCCGCCGAGAGATGAAAACACACATTACAAAGCCCCACTTGCTTTTTGGCATCCAACAAGGCCTGTGCGAGTTCCTGCACCTCCGTTTCGGGGCGCTTGAGAATGTGCAGAGCCAGTCGTTGAGCCGACTTGGGGCCAATGCCAGGAAGCCGCTGAAATTGCTCAACTAGGCGGGCAAGGGGGCGCGTATACGTAGGTCAATCCTCCAATTCATCTGCGATCGCCATTACATAAAGTCGATCGCCATTCAATGTAACCATCTTCAAGACGCATTCAATTCTTGGGGCATATTCAAGTTGATAGACAAGTTGATAAACAATGCCTAACCTGTACCTTAACGCCTATCATAGCGAGGAATGGGGTTTCAGAATTCAAGGATGATTTTTCTAAAAGGGGTGCGGGGCAACCCTTCTGAGAAAGTAATTATCCCCTCAAGCAGTAATGCGAGGAATGTATTCCTCCATCGACGCAAGGCTTTCAAAGTTGGGTCTTCGAGGTCTGGGTGAGGCTGAGGAAGCTGGCGATCGCTGCTACACCCGTTGCCGCAACAAAGACCATAGGCAATCCGGCAAACTTCCACACTGGCCCTAGTAGCAATGGGCTAATGAACTGCCCCAAGGAATTAAAACCCGTGCCTAACCCCAACACACTGGCTCGTAGATTCGACGGTGTGTGTCCGGCAAGAAGGTTGTAAAGGTTGGGAGTAATAGTGCCAAAGCCAATGCCAAAGAGGATCGCGGCCAATACAATCAGAGGCACCTGAGTGAGGAATGGAATAGTCAGCAGCGTGGTTCCCATGAGCATAAAGCCGAGGGCGATCGCGCGATTGATACCCAACTGGCGGGCGAACCAGGTCGCCCCAATTGCCGCGACAATCGCCGCCCCCACTGCCCGAACGGCTAACACGAAGCCGTTAAAGTCTGGCGTTGCTCCGATCGCATCTTTGAGGTAGATCGGGGCATAAATCACAATGGCATAGACAACCGTAGCAGCCGCACCAATCAAGCTGTAAATCAGCCATATCTGAGGTTGCTTCAATACAACCCGTAGCTCTGTCCCCTGCCCTATTGGTAAGACTCCAGAGGCTTTGGATCGAATGCCCCGGAAAACCGGATAGGCGATCGCCGCCAGTACAATCCCCGCACCGTACAGGTAGAAAGCGTAGCGCCAATCGTTGTTGCCGACCCACCCTCCGAACAGCGGAAACAAGATGGCCGAGGTGGTCATGGCACTTGTGGCGTAGCCAAGGACGCGCGATCGCGACTCCCCATCGTACATGTTGCTAAGTAAGCCAATGGTTGCTGCGGCAATACCACCACTGGCGGCTCCCAACAAGGCCCGCGAGGCTAGCATCATTGGGAAGCTGGTCAGAAAGGTTGTGGAAATACCAAAAAAGCTGTACAGCACTAGGCTAGGGAGCATGACTTTCATCTTGCCGATGCGATCGGCAACAATGCCCATCACTGGAGTCATGAGCGCACTCGTGAGGGCATGCATACTCAAAAACATCCCGGCCCAGCGTGGATTCAGATCGAGGGACTCCACCATTTCAGGGAAGACCGGGGAGACGATGCCGCCCGTCATCGTTGTCAGACAACCTGCCAGCAGGAGCACTGTGAAGGGAATTGCCCGCTGGTTGAAGACAATTCGCCTGATTCTTACCATGCGCTGATCCGTCATCCGACCTTCCTAAAACCGTTTGCTAGAGCCCTAATAAATTCAAACTACGGGAAAACGGCGACGTTCTCCTCTGCCAGTAGACATCCTGCGAACTGTCCCATTTGATAGGGATTGCAGTGCTGACGTAAAAAATCAGGCGTTGCTGAATTAAGGGATGAACCTGGCAGGGACGGGAACATCCTCGAACTTGAGGTAGTGAAGTACCAATCGAATGGAGTGAGCCAGCATTTCTACGGACTTGGAAAGCAGAGCGTTTTGCGATGCAGCCGAGCCAGATAGTG
>JBCBSL010000402.1:0-5411 GCA_039819145.1 Cyanobacteria bacterium J06638_22 | reverse complement strand
AACTGTTTTGAGCTGTTTTCATTTTCACTTTGCTTTGAAATTTGAGACAAAAATGAAAATTATTCATTGAATTTATCGGGCATCCATTGCATCTGAATAGTCTAGTTTTTAAATGTGAAATTTAGTAAGAATTAGGGTAATATAACTTCAACTGAAGGGGAGTAGCTAAAGATTGTCATTCGGCGGCTTTGCCGTTCGGTAATCAGATATCTGAATCAACATGCTGGTGATGAGCCTGGTTCAGATAGCAAGCATCGGCTTTGCAGGCGAGACCTTTACGGAGACCACAATTGGCGTGGTCTTGGTGAGGTCTTTCTCAATGCTCATCATGCTCACGCTAACTCAAACGTTACAGGAAAAGGTGAGTATGCTGACCGGATTCACAGCAGGTTTATTGTTAATTACCCTATCCGAATTGGGGGATAAGACCTTTTTTATTGGCGCGATTTTAGCCATGCGTTATCCACGCCGTTGGGTCTTTCTAGGCGTTATTTTAGCCTTAGCCTTAATGACCATTTTGTCCGTTGGTCTGGGTCAAGTTGCGATGCTTTTCCCGCAGCATTACGTGAATGGATTGGCGATCGCCCTCTTCTTTGGATTCGGCTTAAAGCTGCTGTATGATGCCCATCGCATGTCGCCCTGCTGTGGTCAAAGTGATGAGGAATCAGAGGCAATGGAAGCCGTTAACGATTGTTCTCAACTCAACCAAGCCAAGACGATAGGGCGCATGATTGTGTTTCAAGCCCTAGCACTTACCTTTGCGGCGGAATGGGGCGATCGCACCCAAATCGCGACCATGACCCTGTCCACCACAAACCATCCCCTCGGCGTAGTGGCGGGCGCGACGCTGGGTCACGCTATCTGCGCAGCGATCGCCATTACAGCGGGGCGTTTAGTGGCTGGGCGCATTTCGGAGCGGCTGCTGACGGCAATTGGCGGGGCGTTGTTTGTCCTCTTTGGCATTGTCTTTGCGGCTGGAAGCACCGGGGCGATCGCCTGATGGCAATCGCCGTTTGCATCTAGCGCTCCAAATGATCGCGCCAGATCAGGCCGTCGAACAACTCCTGAATGTTGAATCATTTTGGATGAATCGATTCGCCTACCAAACCCGCTGGCGTTGCAATTGCTCAACTTCGGCTTCTAATTCTTCCAGGGTTTGGGCGTCAGCATTTTGGAGAAACTGACGCGCTTCTTCGAGGAGACTCTCTAGGGTTTCGCAGGGGCGATCGTCCGGCAGCAGCGTGATCGGATCATCTTGCTCCCAAATGGAGAGGCAGGCAGCGTAGTTTTCGCTAATTTCCTCGGAAAGGGCAGCGGCAGCAGTAGAAAGCTCGACTTCAATCCGATCCGGATAAATTAGGTCAGGGCTAATGCCAGTAATGTCGGATAGATTGGCCTGGGCAGGTGTCGCACTGAGCGCCAGCATCAGCGTGCCGACCGTGCCGCCTGTCAGCCCCAACAGAGTAGGTGCGATCGCCCGACCTTTGCCGATCGGGTGGTTGGCGATCACATGGTGAACGATGGATGTGAATGAGAACCGCATAGCAATCTCCCGGCAAAAAGTTCAACAATCGAGTGGGGCAAAAGAGGGGGTAGTAGCGGCCAGCAAAACGTGAATCAAAATGTGAATTTGGCGCAGCGCTTCTAGGTCACTATTCAAAGAGAGCGATGCTTTTCAGGATCCTCATATCACTGGATCAGAAGCGGAAGGCGAGGTTGGCTCCCAAAACGAAGCGAACATCATCTCCGGCTCCAGCCACATCCCGCAGGGCAGGGGTAATGACCAGAGGGAAATCGGCGAAGGGCGCAATGGATAATCCCAGCGCCAAGTCCTGCCCGGTCCATTCCACGATGGCGCTGACGGGGCGGGCAATGCGCAGCGCCGCACTGCCAAACACGCCGATGGTGTCGTCATCATCCAGAATGGCGTCTTCGGTACGGAAGCGACCGTTGCCAACGCCTGCTGTGAGAGCGATGCGGCTAAAGGTATCGTTGATATCGGGGCGCAGCTCACCCACATAAGTGACGGCTCCGTAGACACTATCTTCAAAGTCTGTGTCATCGCCTAGGGTAATGAAGCCATCCCAGCCAGCAGCAACACTGAAGTTGTCGGACAGTTGGCGATGCACCTTTGCGTTGAAGCCACCCGTCCCGAAGTCGCGGTTGGTACCAAAGCTGGCGATGGTGTAGGAAAGCTGTACTCCAACGGCGTCTTCCGCATCACCGAGTCCAATGCCAAAAGTGGCCGTAGCGTCGGCTTCGTCGCTGCCACGCACACTGCTTTGAAAGCTGGTGGTGATGAAGCCGATGCCATTATCTGCACCATAGCCAGATGGGACGGCCAGCGTGATAGCAGGGGAGCCTGCAAAGACATCACCAAAGTCTGCAATATCTTCAATGGCTCGGAGTTGTTCCTGCAGCGCTTCGACATCTTCCGCAGGAGGTGGAGGCGGGGGCACATCAGCCACGATAAAGCTCCCGTCGGGTTCGACGAGTTGGGCGGCGTCTCCCGTGGGAGGCTCAAAGTTAACGGCCTGTACCTGAGAAACCGAAGGCATGTCCGCATCAGTTTCTCCAGTGTCTGACTCGATTTCCAGTGCTGGGGTTGGCTGGATGGCGGCTACGTCTTGTGGCTCTTCGGGTTGAGGGGTAATCTGTGGAGCCGCTTCGGCGATCGCCAGGGTGGGACTAGAGGAGGACACCTCAGGCAAACTGATCGTGGCCATGGGTACAACGGTGGGGCGCGACGTCATCTCAGCGTCCAACCCTGCCGCAACTTTGGGGTCGGTGGATGGGGAATTCAGAAGCGCTTGTGTTGTTGCAGATGAGGCTTCAGTGCGAGGTAGTGATCGCCCAGTTCGCAGGGCGTTCCTTTCAGGAGTGGTTCGCTCAGGGGCGGCGAGGGGCGCGATCGTCCCTGCCATCTCCGACTGAACTGCCTCGTCATTGGGAACAACGGCCAACGCATCAGGATTTGCCGTATCAACATCGGGCAGGGCGTCCGCCCGTGCTACATCATCCAGAGCAAGAACCGCAAGGGCACAGGCCGCAATGGGAGTGGCTCGCATAAATTTATAAACCTCATCCACCGAAAGTCCAGGCAATACCCCGTGTTACAAAGGCGACGTCGGTGCATCAGGAAAGTTATGGAAATTGATCGATCCCTTCAAACTCCTAGGACTTACGCATTGGGCACGAAAAACCAAAGGAGTTTGATGATTTTTTGGGGCGCTCTGCGCCCCAAAAAATCATCAAACTCCGTAAGTCCTGACTCCCTCTAATACTGAAGAATCAGCCACAAAATAATGACCGTGATAATGTCGCGATGCTCCCAACTAATAAACCAGGGGCAACCGCTTGAACAAGAGGCAACCGCTGAGATGGTGCGTTAGTTTGCACCAAGACCTGCATCGGACTGCTCACCCAAAGACATCCAGCCCGCCTGCCAGAGCGAGCCATCCTTCAATTGCTTGGCATTTAGCCAAAAGCGCACCGAAGGATCACAGGACGCCACCATTTCTGCAAAGACCCACTTTCCCTCATTCTTGCGGTTTACAACCTGGAAGTGACGCCATCCCCAGGTTTCCTCACAAGCCGTCCACTTGGAGCCAAGGAGATGAGGAAATTTTTGCTTTTTGGACATTTTGCGTGAGAGGGAGAGTGATACGATGCTGTGAGTTTATCCTCTTAACCTGCCATATATTGGCAGGTTTCTGGGCAAGCCTCTATTCCCATTCTGCAAAGTTCTCGTTCTACAAACAGCTTCATATTTCCTGGCGATCGCAGTTTTCCTATGGCTCTAAAACTTCGAGTTTATGTTCCCAACCATCCCCTAATTCAACACTGGCTTGGTGTGGCGCGGGATGAAGCAACCCCTTCTGTCCTGTTTCGGAGTGCGATGACCGAACTGGGGCGCTGGCTTACCTACGAGGCCATTCGCGACTGGTTGCCCATGATGGAAAATGGCGTCCAAACACCGCTTGCGCCTTGTCCGGCCAACTTCATTAACCCGGATATCCCCGTTGCAGTGGTTCCGGTGTTGCGGGCAGGGTTGTCGTTGCTCGATGGGGCACAGGCCTTGCTACCACTGGCATCTATCTACCACATTGGCCTCGCGCGGGATGAAGAAACATTGGAGCCGACCTGCTATCTCAACCGCTTTCCCGACAGCTTTCAGCCCAACACCCGCATTTTGATCCCAGAACCCATGCTGGCCACGGGGGGAACGATGGTGACGGTGATGGAAGAGTTAACGAAACGAGGAGTGTCGCCGGAATGGGTTCGGGTGATTTCGGTGGTTGCGGCTCCCAATGCGTTGCAGCGGTTGGGCGATCGCTATCCCGAAGTCGTCATCTACTCCGCAGCCATTGATGAAGGACTGAACGACAAGGGCTTTATTGTGCCAGGGTTGGGCGATGCGGGCGATCGCACCTTTGGAACCTGAACCCTCGACGACTGTAACCCCAACTACTGTAAGCTAATGGAATCAGATCTGACGTAACTCTGCGTCGGCCTGAATCGTTTCTCCATCAACCTTTGCCATGAGTCAGCAAGATAATTTTGTCGGTGGATTTATTTTAGGTGCCATCGCTGGCGGCATGGTCGGCGGTGTACTGGGGGTGCTAGCCGCCTCGCGCCTCCCCCGGAAAAAGCTCAAGGCTCAAGCCGAATCGCTCACCCGCCGTTCCATCAAAAGTGCCCCGGATAAAAGTGCGCCGCCATCGCCGCAAAACATTGAGTCCGCACGACGAGGACTAGAAGATAAAATTGCGCAGTTGAACGAAGCCATTGATGATGTCCGACAGAAGCTCGGCACGGTGAATGGTAATGGCAATGGTGGCGTCGAACGCAGTGAAGTGGTGGGCGATCGCCCCGACTAGAATGGAATCTGCTGGTTTGCGACCCGTTTCGATTCGTTGTCGACCAGCCGAGCCGCAGCCACAATCTTCTAAATATTTGGCATCTATAATTTGGCATTCATTGCTTTATGCGTGTCCGAGTGGGAACGTTTAACGTCGAGAATCTGTTTGCGCGATTCCGGTTTCGTAATGATTTCTCCCTCCCTGACAGTGAGCAAGGTATTTGGACGATCGACAACACCAAATTTGCGCCCTTCTCTGACAAACATCACCGCATTACGGCACAAGCTCTGGGGGCGATTCGTGCCGACATTCTGGGGCTTCAGGAGGTCGAAAACCTCACCACCCTGCGTCGCTTTTTGCGGCAGTTCAAGCATTTCATGCCCAACGGTGGCTACCCTTACCAGATTTTGATCGATGGCAACGACCCACGGCTGATTGATGTAGCGTTGATCAGCCAATATCCCCTGGGAACCATTCGAACGCATCAGTTTGAACTCGCGCCGAATGGGAATCCTATCTTCTCGCGGGATTGTCTGGAGGTTGAGGTGG
>JBCBSL010000401.1:0-5421 GCA_039819145.1 Cyanobacteria bacterium J06638_22 | reverse complement strand
CAACGGTTCAACCAAGCGCTTGGGGTTGGTTAGGGGCTAAGCGGCGGATAGTCTGGCTTGAATGGCAGGCAGAATGTTGGCTTCAAATTTAGCCTCGACGTCTTGAGGACTAATATTCGTAAAACAAACGCCATGAAACTTCATGACAATGCCCTGGCTACAGGTCTCTAAACAGAAAGAGCCTTTGAGTTCGATGGCGTCTTCCAGGCCATGTTTTTTGATCAAAGCTTGCAGTTGCGGTAGCACGTCGTAAACACCGAGTTGGTGACAGGCCGATCCCATGCAGAGAAATAGGTTTTCTTTCGCCATTGGAAATGTTCTCGATAGAGGTCACGGGGGAGTCGGAACAGGGGGAATCGGAATCGTCAACGGGGACAGGTGGAAACAGGGAGAGTCAGAACCGGCGAAGGAGGGGCGATCGCCCTCAACGTAGATGATAGAGCAATGATGATAGGGCGATAGGCTGGTGATACCGAAGAAAGCGTAAAGGGTTCGCGCGCAAGAAAGTGTAAAGGGTTCGCGCGAACCACACGAACCCTCAATAATGCTGCCCTGGACTAGTGTCGATACACCTCCCTAGCCAGGGTGCCATCGGGTTTCCTGAGTTGGATATGCAGGGGCATTTGTCCAATCGCGTGGGTGGAGCAAGATAGGCATGGGTCATAGCAGCGGATACCCGCTTCTACCCGATTCAAAAAGCCCTCGGGAATCTCTTCGCCGTGGATGTAATGCTGGGCAATCTGGGTCACGGTTTTGTTCATCGCCAGGTTGTTGTGCCCGGTGGCAATAATCAAATTGACGGTTTGAATCAGGCCATTGTCATCCACTTGATAGTGGTGGAACAGGGTGCCACGGGGGGCTTCACTCACGCCAACGCCGGTCAGAGCATTGACCCCCGCCTCTGCTCGGACGCGGGTGGAGACGATGTCTGGGTCATCCATCAAGATCTGAATCTTTTCAAGGCAGGCTAGGATTTCGACCAGGCGAGCGTAGTGGTAGAGGAAGGAGGAGGTTGGGACGCCTCCAGCGTAGTCGCGGAACGCCTGAAGTTCCTTGTCGGCGTCGGGGGTGCCGATGCGATCGCAGGTGTTGAGTCGTGCCAGCGGGCCGACACGATAGATGCCATCGGGATAGCCCAGGGGCTTGTAGTAGGGGAACTTCAGGTAGGACCAGTCTTCGACGGCCTCTCCGAGAAAGTCTTGATAGTCATCCTCGCTGAGGTGATCGGCGACGATGTTCCCCTCACTGTCGGTAAACCGCAGGAAGCCATCGTAATGCTCCCACTCACCGTTCTTACCCACCAAGCTCATGAACAGGGAGGGAAATTCGCCGAATACCTTCACCTCTTCTTTCATTGGGCCGTTGATCAGCCCCTTGAAGATATCTAGTGCCTTGCGAACCGTCGCAAAGGATTCGGGTAGACGTTCCACAATCCAGGCGCGGCCTTCTTCGCTGAGGGGTTCGCGCACCCCCCCCGGCACGGTCCAGGCCGCATGGATTTTGCGCCCGCCCAGAATTTCGATGATCTTCTGACCAAACTGGCGCAGGCGAATGCCAGCCCTGGCTAGGTCGGGGTCAGCGGCAATCAAGCCGAAAACATTGCGCTTGGCCGGGTCACTGTCCCACCCCAAGAGGAAGTCGGGGCTGCTCAGATGGAAGAAGGAAAGGGCGTGAGACTGGGTAATTTGTCCCAGGTTCATCAATCGCCGCAACTTATCTGCGGCCACGGGAATGTTAACCGCCAGAATTTTGTCGCCAGTTTTGGCGGAGCAAATCAAGTGGCTCACGGGGCAAATGCCGCAGATGCGAGCCGTGATGCCTGCCATTTCCGTATAGGGGCGGCCTTCGCAAAATTTCTCGAAGCCCCGATATTCCACGACATGGAACTGGGCTTTGTCTACATCTCCAGCATCGTTGAGAAAAACGGAGATTTTGGCGTGGCCCTCAATGCGCGTAATGGGATCAATAACAACAGTTTTGGACATGGGTCGGACCTCTTTGATTCAGGCGTCTAGTCCTCGTATGGAAGGGTGTCGAGCGCATGAGGATGCGCTACGACAATCGGGTCAGCCAAATTTGATCATCTCTCTGCCGACCATGGCAGGGGATTGGCCCTGCAGCAGCGGCTCTAGGGTCGCGCGGATGCGATCGGCAGAGGGGGGACATCCCGGCATAAAGATATCGATGGGAACCACTTCATGGACGGGAAGCACCCGATCCAGCAGCTCAGGCACGATACCCGGTGCATGGGGGAAGTGGGGATTTTCATCGGCCAGCTCGAGATAGCCCCGCTCCAGCACGGGCTTGGCCCCTTCCCGCAGCAGGTTGCGCATGGCCGGGACGTTGGCGGTCACCGCACAATCGCCAAAGGAGATGAGGGTTTGGGTGCGGCGGCGCACCTGATAAATCAGTTCAAGGTTGTCTTCATTAGCGACCGCTCCCTCGACCAAACACACATCCACGCCGTCGGGATACTCCTTGAGGTCGCACCCGACAGGGCTATAGACCACCTCTACGAGGTCGGCGAGGTCAATTAAAAATTCATCCATGTCTAAAAACGACATGTGGCAGCCCGAGCAGCCCGCTAGCCAAATCGTTGCAAACTTTATCTTGTCCATTCTTGCTTCTCCCGTGCGGTGGATAGGAAGGCAAACTTGTCGCGATCGCGCTGTTTTTCCCCTGTGGTCTCCCCTTTATGGAAGATGGCTCCGGTGGGGCAGGCATCCACGCATTTGCCACAGGACGTGCAGGCGTTCACTTCGCCCCAGGGCTGATCGAGGCCCGATACGACATAACAGGCCGCGCCCCGATTGCCCACATCCCAAACATGCGCCCCTTCCACTTCGGCGCAAACCCGAACACAGCGGGTGCAGAGGATGCAGCGGTTGTGGTCAATCCCAAACATGGGATGGGACAGATCCACCCCCCGCTCAGGGAAGCGATAGGTAAAGCGAGAATGATCCATACCCACGTCGATGGCGACATCCTGCAACTCGCAGTTGCCATTGGCGACGCAGATGGAACAGACATGATTGCCTTCGGAAAAAATCAGCTCGACCGTCATCCGGCGATACTCTTGTAGCTTGGGGGTTTGTGTGTGCACCACCATGCCTTCGGCCACTTCGGTGACGCAAGCCGGAAGGAGTTTGTTGATGCCTTCGACCTCTACGATGCAGAGGCGACAGGCCCCAATCGAGGAGATGCCCTCCATGTGGCAGAGCTTGGGAATCGATACCCCCGCTTCCTCTGCGGCTTCTAGGAGGGTCGCTCCTGCTTCGACTGCGACGTCTTTATCATCAATTTTGAGGGTTTTGACTGCCATGACATGTTCTCCCAGGATGCTTACAGGGTGGCTGCCTCAGGAGCAGACGATGTTCCATTTGAGGTGCCATTCGAGGTGCCATTCAAATAGGCGGGTTGCACCAGCAGCGCGTCGTATTCTTCGTGGAAATACTTCAGCGTACTGAGTACTGGGTTGGGTGCTGTTTGCCCCAATCCACACAAGCTGGTATCCCGCACCATGAGGCAGAGGGCTTCCATTTTCTCTAAATCGGCGGCGGTGGCTTGCCGCTTCAGCAGCTTCGTCAGCAGGGCATAGAGCTGGACGGTGCCCGTGCGGCAGGGGACGCACTTGCCACAGGTTTCACCCCGGCAAAATTCCATGTAAAACTGGGCAATTTCGACCATGCTGGTGGTCTGATCCATCACCACCATGCCGCCAGACCCCATCATGGAGCCGATCGCCTTGAGGGAGTCATAGTCCACTGGTGTGTCCAGCATCGTGGCGGGAATACAGCCGCCTGAGGGACCCCCCGTTTGCACGGCCTTGACCTCCCCATCCGGAACACCGCCCCCCATGTCTTCTACGATTTCCCGCAGCGTGATACCCATGGGCACTTCAATCAGGCCGTTGTTGCGGATCTTGCCCGTGAGCGCAAAGATCTTGGTGCCCTTGCTGTTGTCGGTGCCAATGCTGGCATACCAGTCCGCGCCTTCCCGAATAATCGAGGTGATATTAGCCAGGGTTTCCACGTTATTGATCAACGTGGGACAGTCATACAAACCTTTCTCAGCGGGGTAGGGCGGGCGAGGAATCGGATTGCCGCGCCCGCCTTCAATGGATTGGATTAAGGCCGTTTCTTCACCACAGACAAAAGCGCCAGCCCCAATCCGAATATCCACTTTGAAGTCGAAGGGGGAGTCAAAAATTTGGCTCCCCAACAGCCCATACTTCTTCGCTTGCTGAATGGCCTTTTGCAACCGCTTAATGGCCAGCGGATATTCTGCCCGCACATAGATATAGCCATGGGTTGCGCCAACGGCATACCCGGCGATCGCCATCCCTTCTAACACCAGATGGGGGTCGCTCTCCAGCACACTGCGATCCATGAAGGCACCCGGATCGCCCTCGTCTCCATTGCAGATGATGTATTTTTGATTCCCGGGCATCTTGGCGACCGTGGCCCATTTCAGCCCGGTAGGATAGCCCCCGCCGCCCCGGCCCCGGAGGCCGCTGCGCTGGATTTCGGTGACCACCTCGGCAGGCTCCATCTCGTACAGCGCCTTAAACAGGGGCTGGTAGCCGCCCAGCGCGATGTAGGACTCAATCCGCTCGGGATCGACCTTACCGCTGTGCTGCCGCACGATCTTGGTTTGGCGCGAAAAGAAGGGATGCTGCGGATCCCCTTTCATCGGCTTGGCCGTACCACCATTGAGGGCTTCGATAATGCTCGGCGCATCCTCAGGCGTCACTTCTTCATACAAATCAGTCTGCGGATCGAGTTCCACTAAGGGGCCACGCCCGCAAAACCCCATGCATCCGACCCCGACGACTTCGACGTCGTCGCCTAAATTGTTATCATCCACGGCCTGCTGCAAGTTGCCCATCACGGACATGGCGTTGGCAGAACGACAGCCCGTTGATGTGCAGCAGTAGACTTTCGTCGGTCGTTGTCGGGCCGTTTCGGCGGCGGCCACATCCAGGAGTTCTGTTAGATTCATCTCCCGTTCTCCTCTAATTGCTTACGTTTGGGAATGGCTCATGGCTGAGGCACGACGGTGGCGATCGCCGCGTCCCCGTTGAATCAACTACTCGTTTTCCCACGCTTTGACGGTGGCGAGTACCTGTTCAGCCTCTTGCTTACCCATGACGGTGCCATCCGCTACAACGGCAGGGGCAATACCACAGGCTCCCAAACAGCGGGCGGCCATCAGGGATACTTGCCCATCTGGGGTGGTTTCTCCGGCTTCGATGCCAAACTCGTCTTGCAGGGCATCCATTATCTTGCCGGCCCCTTTGACGTAACAGGCGGTGCCCATGCACACCACACAACTGTGTGCACCGCTGGGCTTGAGGGAAAACAAGTGGTAGAAGGTGGCAACCCCATAAACGCGGCTAAGGGGCAACTTCAGACCATGGGC
>JBCBSL010000400.1:0-5425 GCA_039819145.1 Cyanobacteria bacterium J06638_22 | reverse complement strand
TTAATGAAACTGGAGCATATGTAAATAGTGTTTTGGAATATATATCTACCAATTAATTTGCGCAGTTTTACTGCCATTTTCAAAATCAATAAATGTCAATCTTTCCGTGCCTAGCTTAGCTTTAGAGCGGATGTAAAGGCAAAAGCGTCGGGTCATCTTAAAAATAATCTCACACCGCTCAACTTTAACGTTAGTTTGCAATTCTCTTGCCCCTAGATTGTATAGATTGAGACAATGCCCAAAGAAATAGCACCAGATAAAATAGTCGTTTTATCTGGTGCTGGTATTAGTGCAGAGAGTGGTCTTCAGACATTTCGTGATGCTGATGGCCTTTGGCATGAATATTCAATTGAGGATGTTGCAACACTAGAAGCGTGGGAAAAGAATCCACGCTTAGTTCTTGATTTCTATAACATGATAAGAGCAAAAGTTTGGGATGTAGAGCCGAACCCGGCACACCTAGAAATTGCTCAATTAGAAAGTAAATATAACGTTGTCGTCATTACACAAAATGTTGATAACCTCCATGAGCGCGCTGGCTCAACGCACATTATTCATGTGCATGGTGAGATTACAAAAGCATGTAGTTCTATCGATAGAAGCCTAATTTATGATTTAGGTGATACACCAATAAAAATAGGTGACATTTGTGAAAAAGGCAGCCAACTCCGCCCAGCCGTAGTCTGGTTTGGAGAAGATATTTTAAGTTACGGCGTTGCAAGACAACATTTTCAAACTGCGGCGAGAGTTCTTGTCGTTGGTACCTCTCTAAGTGTCTCCCTGTTTCCCTCCTCGTAACAAAAGCACGTAATCGTGCTGAGAAGATTATTGTCAGCTTTGAGATTGATCAGAAGCTATTTGGATATAGGGTTCTACGTGAAAAAGCAACAACTGCAGTTCCTCGGATTGCACAGTATTGGTTGAAGTAATTGTGGCGCTAAGTTGCTGTGCGATCGCACCATCTCGTAGGCTGGATTGAGATACGAAGCCCAGCATCTTGTCCTCACAACTCTAGCTGTTTCATAAAAAGTGGCGATCGCTGCCTAAAAATTGTGCTGCACCGGAATTTGCCAAACTTATTTGTAGGATTGAGAAGAGGCTTTTGTATCCAGAAAGTGCAGTCGTTAGCTGTCGAGTAAGGAGATGTATATGAAACTTGGAGCTGTCAATCATATTGCAATCTGCGTATCCGACTTGGCACGCTCAATGAGTTTTTATCGGCCAATCCTGACATTTCTGGGCTATGAAAACACCGAAAGCTTTCCGGGTGTTGAAATATGGGAATCTCATTCAACCGGTACGGCTATAAACCTATGGCAGGCGAAGGAAGAGCATATTAAATCGAGGCATTATGACTATGCACCAGGACTCCATCATCTTGCGTTTCATGCAGCGGAGCGCAAGGAAGTTGACGAATTCTACCAATTGCTCAGCGAAATTGGCGCTGAGATTGTCAATGAACCTGCAGAGTATGATTATGCTCCCGGATATTATGCAGTGTTCTTCCGAGATCCTGATGCAATCAGAATTGAACTCGCCCATATTCCTGCACTGTCAAACGCCCCAGGCGCCGACTAACGCTTCACACCAGCGGGCGGACGAAGCGGAACGTTGAATGGCTTGAGTCGTTGGTTGGGTGTAGGTTGGAAGCTGTTTGTCAGCGCTCATAATTCGGCTATCGAAAGTTTATGAATGAGGTAGTATTTCTGGGTTGTTTGTAGGGGGAAGCATGAGTCCTCGAAAATTCATTACGCAGGGAGAAGGGCTACCTCAGTGGTCTATGCCCATTAGCCATGCAGTGGTGGTAGGGAATACCTGCTACATCAGTGGTCAAGTTTCAGTTGATGTTTCTGGACAATATGTGCCGGGTTCTGCGCGTGAAGAGGCAGAGCGTTCTTTTGCTAACTTTTTTGCTGCGGTGAAAGCCGCTGGTTTTTCAAACGACGAAATCGTCTTCGTCGATATTGCGTTTGCTGATCTTGCTGACCTGAATGAGGTAAACGCATTATTTGCCGAGCTATTTCCAGAGGGTAAACGACCTGCTCGAACGATTTACCAAGCCGCAGCGTTGCCATTCAATAGCAAAATTAAAGTAATGGGTACTGCCGTAAAAGATGAATAGTGTTAGTAGGCCTAAGCTTCAAGGGTGAGGCTGAATTTAGAGCATAGATCGCAGACAAGAGGTCGAGGTTGACTCGACTCTTGCCAATGCGAATTTTGTCAGCCTCACCCCAGTGACGAGGGGGTAGGGTTGCATGAAATTCAATGCCAGGAACGATTACAATGCGCCTGCTGCCGTCTTGTCTAGGACGCCGGAGCCGAAGTGGGTGGTGATGTTGAGGGCTTGAATCATGGGACGGCGATCGCGCCCTTTAGGATAGTCGATGACGCTGACGGCTCCATTGCCCTGCTTGAAGCTCCAGAAGTGCTTTGGTTCTAGCCCGGTGAGGTAGCAGAGCAGCGCTTTGTTGATGGCATCGTGAGCCACAACAAGAATCGTGGTAGGACGTTCGGTGTCTGCACTAGCGAGAATATTGTCCCAAGCGGCGATCGCCCGCTCCCATACCTGTTGCAGGTTTTCGCCCTCTGGCATCTGTACTTTTTCTGGAGCGACCTTCCACTGGTCTAGGGTTTCGGCGTAGTCGGCTTCAATTTCGTTTTCCAGCTTGCCTTCCCATCGCCCATGGGCAATTTCCATGAGCAAGGGATCTGTTTCTAGGGTGACTTGAGGGTGATGCTTCAGAATGATCTCAGCCGTTTCCTTGGGCCGCAACATCGGGCTGGTCACCGCCGCGTCAATGGCAACATCCTTCAGGAACATGCCCGCTTTGTCAGACTGGGCTCGTCCTGCATCGTTGAGGGGAACATCAATTTGCCCCTGGAAGCGCTTGTCACGGTTCCAATCGGTTTCGCCATGCCGCACCAGTAAAATGCGGGGCCCCTTATGGCCTTCGCGGGGTTTGGGCAACGGCATTCCCAAATGGCTGGTAAGGTTCATCGACTCTAGTTGTACGCCATCGTCTAATTGATTTGGAAAGTTCAAAACGCTAATGGCGCAGTTGGTTTGATGGATGACGTTGTAATGGTCGGGGGGTAAAGCGGCAGCAACGCTGATGAGCGATCGGTTAATACCGCTGTGGGCCACGACTAGCAGGGTTTCCCCGGAATGTTGTGGCAAAACCGTTTCCCAAAATTGCCGCGCTTGTTCGCGCAAGTCCAGCACCGGGAAAAAGGACTCCATCCCTGTATCGGTGGGGCGCTGCATTTGCAGTTCGTGGGGACGCTCGCGCCAGAGCTTAAAGCCCTCTGGAAAGCGTTCTTCGACTTCGGTAAACGTCAGTCCCTCCCATTCCGCCAGGTTGATTTCCTTGAGCAAATCGGTGAACAGGGGAGTAGGGGGGGCGTTCAACTGGCTACAGATGATCTCGGCGGTTTCCTTCGCCCGCTTAAGGGGGCTGCTATAGACGGCGTTAAACGATAAGCCGCGCAGAGCCTCGCCCGCTTGTTGAGCCGTCTTTTTCCCTTCATCGGAAAGGGTGGAGTCGTCGCAGTGTCCCTGCACCCGGCGCTGCAAGTTGTAGGTGCTGAGTCCATGCCGTACAAGAATGACGCGAGTAGCCAGAGTTCTGTCCTCCGTTTGGCGAGTATGAGAAGGAATGCGGAACGCGTGAGAATGGGTTGGCTTGGGTGAGAGTAAGAAACGCTTCCTGAAGCCAATGGTAGGTCATGAAACCGCCCACAAACAGGAGCATTTTACCCCGCCATCGGAGCCAGAGTGCGATAATGCCAAAAAGCTGTACGAAAATTCGAGGATTCGCAACCGGGGATGACAATCAAGCGCTTAATCTTGAGCCTACTCACGCTGGTCGTGGTCGCACTGGTCGGCAGCTCGCTGATTACCAGTTTGGGACAGCCACAGATCACGAATCGATTGGAGCTGTATCAGACGAATTTAGTTCTACTGGCAACGGAAACTGTGCCCCAATCGGAGACGGCTGAAATCGCAGCTGATGCAGATCCCATAGACCCAATGAATACGGCGCGATCGCAGTTGCAGCTGGCAGTTTTGGGGAACGACCCACTGCAAATGGCGCTGGAGAACTATCAGTCGGTGCGGGACGATGCCCAAGACACGCTGACGAATTTTGAAATCCGCATGGCGGAAAGCGATTCGGCACAATTATCAACTCTGGTACCACAGCAGGAAGCGTTGTTGTGGCAGTTGGATCTGCGCATTGGTTTGCTGCAAGCGGTGCAGGGTAATCTCGACGCGGCACAGATGATCTGGGATACCTTGCTCAGCCAACTGGAGCGCAGAACCGCAGCCGTCTCGGCGATCGCCGAGACGGCTGCCATTCTAAGCGATCTCTGGGGCGAGCCACCCACGGTAGGCGAGAACGCCGAGACGGTTGTGCGCACGAACCTGGAGGGGTGGTTTCAGGATGAAGCTCTGACGCAGCTTTACACCGCTACGGGTAATGACACCGCATTAGCGGCATTGGAAACCCAGCGGATAGCGATCGCCCGCACCACCCTCCTCAAGCTAGCCCTTGTCGGTATTCTGCCCGCCATCGCGGCGATCGCTGGCATTGGCTTGGTCATATTTCTATTGGTTCAGCGGTTTACCCAGGGAAAAGAGGCCCTGCTAGCCGTAGGCGGACAAGCCTGGGAAACTCCCTGGGAGGCAGAGATCATCTGGCAGGTGTTGATTGTCGGGTTCTTCCTCATCGGGCAAGTGGTGTTGCCCTTGCTCCTGAGTTTGTTGCCGCTCTCCCTGGCAGATAGCACGAGCCGTGTCCGTGCGTTTTACACCCTGGGCTATTACGTGACCATGGCAACGGCAGGGTTATTCATCTTGTTTCTCTCGGTTCGTGCATATCGCCCCTTGCCCAAGGATTGGTTTCGCTTTCAGCTCAGTGGGCGCGGGCTGTTGTGGGGCGTCGGTGGCTATCTTGCTGCGCTGCCGCTGATGCTGGGTGTGTCTATCGTCAATCAACAAATTTGGCAGGGGCAGGGCGGCAGCAATCCGCTTCTGCAAATTGTGCTGGAGGAAAACGACCCCGTCGCCCTCGGCATTTTCCTGTTCACCGCTGCTGTGGCGGCTCCCGTCTTCGAGGAATTGTTGTTTCGGGGATTTTTGCTGCCATCGCTGACCCGCTATTTTCCTGTGTGGGGTGCGATCGCCCTCAGTGGTTTGGTGTTTGCGATCGCCCACCTCAGCCTCTCTGAGGTGATCCCACTGGCATTGCTGGGCAGTGTGCTGGGGATAGTCTATGTGCGATCGCGCAACCTGCTTGCACCCATGCTGCTCCATAGTCTCTGGAACAGCATCACAATGATTGGGCTATTTATTCTCGGTAGTGGCAGTTAGGAATGAGCAAACCCCGCAAAACCCACATATCGTTTGCGCCCGCTGCAACGCAGC
>JBCBSL010000399.1:0-5444 GCA_039819145.1 Cyanobacteria bacterium J06638_22 | reverse complement strand
AGAAGGCTTACAGCGTCTATGGCTCAAGACTGACACAGAACTTTGTGCCCTAGCGAACAGTCAAGCACGGTCAATGCTCTGTCAGCACTCTCGCAATTGCTCCGATTTACGCTAATTTTCTTCATGCACAGCTGTGAATGCATCACATCTCTAACTGTGGATGCACAACACCCAGCAAAAGTCATAAGAAAGAATTGCAGCAAAGAACTTACCTCTTCGCCTGTACTCTTCGAGCGACGAGATGGCTGAGCGCAGCCGAAGTCAGCAGGCATATTCTTTTCGAGGAAAGGTGCAAATCTTCAAACGTTTAAGCATCAGAAAGCGCTTGCTTCAACCTGCGCGAGTTCTTCTTGCAAAACTTGTTCGTAAACGTAGGGCAGCGAAGCAGACAGGTCATTCGTTTCGATACCGTAGCCCAGGCTCGTCCAGGTAGGCGACAGAATATAGAGCACGTCAGTCACCTGGCCATTTCGCAACAACGTACTTAGGTCGATGCCCCAAGCAACCGGATCCATTAACCAGTCATGAACCACCTGATCTTGATGCTCTGGGGCAAAGCTATAGGCTCGCCACAGCCACCATCCATCCGGATCGGGATGGTAAAACGCAGCCTGTTCTTCCCACGTTGTCGTGATGAATTGATAACGTCCGGCAGCCGTCGTGCAGTCCCCCAGGTTTGGCCCCGTCAGGATCGGCACACAGCGATCGGGGTGGCGACTCAGATCTGTAATGCGATCGCCCCCGTAGATTAAGGAGTAGGGCTGGGGATCATTCGACTCGCTATAGGAAATTGTCCGCATGAGCGCCCGAATGTAGGGATCGCCACCCTCCATCACCAAGGGAGCTGGGTCGAAGGATTCCCATCGGGGATCAAAGGGCGATCGCGCCTCAGGACTGCGGACATATTGCAGCACCGCCAGAGCCATGCCTGCCAGCAGCCCAATGCGCACAAGGCGTCCCATCGGAGAGAGCGATCGCGTAGCCGTAGGGGGAGAGAGGTCGTGCTTATTCGCTGCACTCACAGGCAGTTTTCCTTAAACGCTGGAATCAACGACCGAATCAGATATCGTCCCCACACTAGCAAAAAGTTCGGAAAACGGTTTCTCGGGGGCATCAGGTCGGGCAACAATTTCCGCAATTGTGTTGTGGGCTGCGCTATCAAACAACGCCTCGATGGAAACCTGCGCGACCTTACTGCGGGGAATGCGTCCTTCAAATAGAGTATCGGTTCCCTGCATAACGATGACATCCTCATTATCTGTATCGAGTAAGCCGCCAGGGCGCACAATCGTATAGGTCAAGCCACTTTGGATTAAGTCTTTTTCCGCTTGCTTCTTCCAATACAGCACCAGCCAAAACAGGTTGAGTGGATGGAAAAACTGGGAAACGCAAAGCGACGAAACAAAAACAAAGTGCTGAATATTTTTGGCCTTCGCTGCTTCAATCAAATGGCGGGTGCCGACATAATCGACCTGGAAGGGGCCAAGGGGATCAAGGCTGGGCTTTGCCCCTGTTGCACATAGGAGAACCGTGGCATCGGCGATCGCCTCGGCCAATTGCGCGGGGTTAGACACATCGCCAACCACAAGTTCGGCCTGGGGTGGCAACATCTCGGCCGCTTTTTCGCGATCGCGCACCAGCGCCCGCACCGGAATCTCCCGCTGCACCAACTGCTCAACAATGCGTCGTCCTGTTCGTCCCGTTGCCCCTGCTACAAATGCTTTCATCGGTTTCAACTAAATAACTAATCAACAACTTACATTATGGAACCTGAGTCCAGGGCACAACCCAGAGAACCCTTACCTGTGTGGACGCGCCTACAGTATCAACGACGTTCGTCAAGATAATGCAGGTTTTGCGTTAGTTCTGACATCAGTCTTGGCGTAATTCTGACAAATTCGGCAGGATAGAGATTTTTTTTGGCGATCGATCGGTAAATTTTCCGAAATCTCGTTGTCTTTTAGCGAATCCAGAAAAGAACTTCTGAGGTTTTTCTAAGGTTTCTCATGGCAAGGGGTGGTTACATGGTTTTGTACCAGGATATGCTAGTGAAAATGGATACTTAGTTGCCTCATGGCTCGCTGTTTCCCTGCTCCTTGCAATCCTGCAAACCCCTTTCAATCCCCTGGATTTTCCTGGATTGTTCCTCTCTGACTCCTTCGGTTATTCAAGACAATGCCGATGAGAGCTTGAGACTTTTTCCATCCCACTCTGGGCTAACCCTTGCAGAGAGAGCGCACCATGCAAGCAAACTCCTTCGATAATCAATCGGTTGATTTATCTTCTCGGATAATTGAGTTTCCCAATAATGGGGAAATCTATAATTCCTGCCCAGATAACGTAATAGATGGTATGCCTGCTGACGCTACAGAACCCATCCATTTCCGTGGCTATTACACCAATTGCATGAAGATGTGGGCAACGCCGAGTACAGTCAAGGATTACCTCGATGTCCATTCCGAATGGTTTCGCCGCTGTGCCAGCCCGATGACGGCTGAACCGCTGGGGGACAACGGGTACGCACTCAGAATTGGTAGATTCGGTGCATTAGGATACGAGGTCGAACCGAAAATTGGCTTGCATTTACTTCCCCAAGGCGACGATGGCTTCTATCGCATCGAGACCATCCCCGTCCCGGACTACACTCCCCCCGGTTACGATGTCGATTTCAAAGCCGCACTGCATCTAATCGAACAACCCATCGATGAAGCGGCTGCGGCAAAGCTTCCTGACAACGCCCCCCCTGTCACGTGTGGGGTGGAATGGGAATTGCATCTCGACGTAGCTATTCATTTTCCGAGGTTTATCCATGCCCTGCCCCAGTCTCTTATCCAATCAACGGGCGATCGACTGCTCAATCAAATTGTGCGGCAAGTCTCTCGACGACTCACCTTCAAAGTGCAAGAAGACTTTCACGCATCCCGCAACCTCCCTTTCCCCAAGAAAGCTCGCCGCTATCCCTGGGCGCATCGTCACACCGCCGCCCCGGCAACCAAAGAGCTTAGGTAGGGTGCGTAGTGGGTTGGCGATCGCCCGCCGTCGGCCATCGGTTCTGTATCCCCAGCCTTGCAAGCTCACCTACCGCTCAGTCAACTAAGGTAGCGGGCGTTGCTGAGAAGCAGGACGAGTCGAAACGTTGTTTCGACTCGTCCTGCTTCTTTTTTGTACCCAGAAGCAGCGTCGCTGTCGCGGATTGGAAGAATTTGTGATTTGAGAACCCGCGACAGCGCGCGATCGCAAGATTTCGTTCTGCTAAGCGCGGGTTCAAACGCCGGAAAGAGTCGCAGCGCTCGTCTGTCAAAAACTAATCGCTTTGGACATGGCGGGAGAAAGTATAGATACGCTGGGTTTCGAGGCTATCGCTTAGGGAAGATGGCCGCATTTCGCTGGCTCCTGGTGTCGGCGGTAGGCGGAAGATTTGGCGACTGATCTGCACTTGCAGGTTAGTCATCGGATCGCTTCCTGTAGAAAACAGAAATTCTAGCTTTTCTAGATCTGGCCAATCCGCAATCTTATCCAGAAGATGGGCGATCGCCCTTACGGCGGGATGATTCGCCTGACGATACCAGTCCGGTGCAACTCCTTGAACCTGGTCAAAACCTAGGTGGATGATGAGGGGAGCATGGTTGAAGAGGGCGATCGCGACCGGACGCGCTTCTTCCTGAAGTAACAGTCCTTGCTCCTGAGCCAAATAGCGAATTTTCTCCAGATGTTCGTAGCGCTCCGTCGCTGATTGTGGAGAGTCTTGCCATTGCAGGGCGATCGTGACGAGGTAGGTCTGGAGTAGAAGGTGCCCCAGTTTTTTGGCCTTCGTTGCCAGGTAGGCGGCGTTGTAGGATGTCGCTTCGATCAGCAGGGGAACGCGATCGACCATCTCCAACCCGTAGCCTTTCAGCCCAGCAATCTTGCGAGGATTGTTGGTAATCAGCTTGAACTGCCGCACCCCCACATCATTGAGGATTTGTGCGCCCATACCGTAGTTGCGCTGGTCAGCGGGGAAGCCGAGTCGCTCGTTTGCTTCCACCGTATCCAGCCCTATATCCTGCAAGGAATAAGCTTTGAGCTTGTTAATCAGCCCAATACCACGCCCTTCCTGGCGGAGATAGACAACAACCCCTTCTCCGGCTTCCTCGATCATCTTCAGGGCAGACTGCAACTGCATCCGACAATCGCACCGTAGGGAGCCGAGGGAATCCCCCGTCAGGCATTCGGAATGCACTCGCACCATGACAGGGCGCTCATGGAAGGTAGCCGGATCGCCCTTGACAATCGCCAAATGCTCAGAATTATCCAGGGAGTTGCGGTAGCCATAGACCTTGAACAGCCCAAACTGGGTGGGGAGATCGGCGATCGCCTCCCGCTGAATAAATCGCTCATGCTCCAGCCGATAGCTGATCAAATCCGCAATGCTGATGATTTTCAGCTTGTGGTGGGTCGCGTACTCGATTAACTCTGGCAATCGCGCCATGGAGCCGTCGGGGTTCTGAATTTCGCAAATCACCGACGCTGGATACAACCCTGCCAATCGCGCCAGATCGACGCCCGCTTCCGTATGCCCCGCTCGCTTCAGCACACCCCCTTCCCGCGCTCGCAGCGGAAAGATATGCCCAGGTCGCCGCAAATCAGTCGGGCGGCTATTGGCATGGATGGCAATTTGGATAGTTTTGGCGCGATCGTCTGCTGAGATCCCTGTGGTCACACCCAGCGGCAACGCCCCGTCGATACTAACCGTGAAAGCTGTTTGCTCATAACTATCCTCGAAGGCAGGCCCACTAACCATCAGCGGCAGTTCCAGCTCATCCAGGCGCTCTCCCGTCATGGCAAGGCAAATCAGCCCCCGCGCTTCTACGGCCATAAAGTTGATCATATCGGGGGTGCAGAACTGCGCCGCTCCGACCAGATCCCCTTCGTTTTCGCGGTTCTCATCATCCACAACGACAATACTTCTGCCCGCTTTCAGATCGGCCAGGGCAGCTTCGATGGAGTCAAACTGGAATCCAGCAGGGGCAGCAAAATCATCTGTGGGGGGAGGCGTGTCAAAGGATTTCACAATCGTTAGCTAACTAAGAAACAAACAGAGGTTATACAACAGTCCCTCAATCGCTCCTCAGTAGGGTGGGCACTCCCCACCTATATATGTCCGGCTTGCTGAATGGCGGGTCAGCTTCTACTGAGCATGAATTCTGCCCTGCGGTGGGCAGTTCCCACCCTATTGAGCATGAATTTTGAAAGAGGAAAGATGTAAATACCCAAGCATAAGTCAAGTGTCATCCGGACGATGCTGCTTTACCTCTATGCTGATCATTCTAGCGATTTGAGAGGATGGGATGGCGCGATCGCCTGCTTCTATCCGTCAGTCGATCTCCCAAGACAGATTACTTAGGGACTTGCGTGAAAATAAAATCCCCAAAATCTCAGAGAGAGGGGCGGCGGGCTAAGCCCGC
>JBCBSL010000398.1:0-5454 GCA_039819145.1 Cyanobacteria bacterium J06638_22 | reverse complement strand
CGCTAATCAAAATCAAGGGTTCTCTGATCTTTGTCCTGCACTCAGCACAAAAGCATAGGACTTACGCATTTGACACGAAGAAACAGAAATCATCAAACTGCATCAGCCCTAGGGCAGCAATGGGACACAATACCCAGTCGGATTCAACCAAAACTGGTGGGTTGAATCACAGCTGCAGATGTTGCTTTAAGCCAAACACAGGAGGAAAGCCAAGCCGTACAATAGAGAGTATTGATGTAAAGAAGTATGTAGATTCATGGTCGATCAATTAGTTCGAGCTACCGCCGCCGATAACGGCATCCGCGTTGTGGGCGTTATTACGACGCGCCTCACCGAAGAAGCCCGCCAGCGCCACAATCTATCCTATGTCGCCGCTGCTGCTTTGGGGCGTACCATGGCGTCGGGGTTGCTCCTGGCTTCTAGCATGAAGCGAGAAGGGTCGCGCGTGAACTTGAATGTGCGTGGCAATGGCCCTCTGGGTGGCATTTTGGTCGATGCCGGATTAGACGGGACGGTGCGCGGCTATGTCAACAATCCGTCCATTGAATTGCCCCCCAACCCCAAAGGCAAGTTGGATGTTGGCGGTGCCGTTGGGCATGAGGGCTTCCTGCATGTGGTGCGGGATGTGGGCTATGGCTATCCCTACTCCAGCACCGTGGAGCTGGTTTCAGGCGAGATTGGCATTGATGTAGCCTCGTACCTGGTAACCTCTGAGCAAACCCCCTCGGCGTTGATTGTGGGTGTCTTTGTTGAACCGGAAGGGGTGACGGCAGCGGGTGGGGTATTGATTCAAATCTTACCCAAAGCGGCAAACGATGAAGCGTTAATTGCGACCCTAGAATCGCGGGTTGGCCAACTCACAGGATTTACCCCCTTGCTTCAGGCGGGTAAATCGCTGCCACAAATCTTCACCGAATTGCTGGGAGACATGGGGCTCAATATTTTCCCCGAAACCCAACTCCTACGGTTCCACTGCGGTTGCACCTTTTCGCGCATGTTAGGGGCGCTGAAGATGCTGGGGGAGGATGAACTCCGCAGCATGATTGAGGAAGACCAGGGTGCCGAGGCAACCTGCCACTTTTGCAATGAAGTCTATCAGGCCAATAGCGATCACTTGGAGAAATTAATCGTGGAATTGCGGGAAGGCGAGGCATCTGGATAGGTCGAGAGTTTGGCCTTGGGTCTGGCGATCGCGCCAGACCTATTACCAGGCTTTTTCTAAAGAAACTCCCATTTCCGGCTCCATAGCCATTTCGGATGGTCTCCCTGATAGTTCTTCGCTGACTGCGAGTGCCGCCTGGGTCACTGCCTCCAGCCGATGATCGACTACGCCGTCTGCCTGAGCCATGCTGTGAACCGGAATCTCGATGCGAAATTCTGTCCCCTCCTCCAAGGATGAGCGGCATTGCAGACTGCCTCTATGGCGCTCCGTCACAATTTGGTAGCTAATCGACAGGCCCAGCCCCGTCCCTTTGCCCGCAGGTTTGGTGGTAAAGAAGGGGTCGAATAGGCGCGGCATCACATCCTCTGGAATACCTGGGCCATTATCCCGAATGCGAATAACGGCGCAAAGAACATCTAACGTAGGGGAATGTTCCACAGCGGTTGTGATGAAGATTTTGCCCTGGTGATCTATTGCTTCGTCGGTTGCGTCCTCGGCCTGGTCTTGCAGAGAATCGATGGCATTGCTGAGGATATTCATGAAAACCTGATTGAGCTGGCTGGCATAACACTCAATCAAGGGCAGTTCGCCATATTCCTTGATGACCTGGATGGCCTCCGCCATAGGAACTTTTGGTTTGAGTCGGTACTGCAAAATCAGGAGCGTACTTTCCAGCCCCTCATGGATATCCACAGGTTTCATGTCGGCCTCATCCAACCGCGAAAAGTTTCGTAGGGATAGGACGATTTGCCGAATGCGTTCAGCACCCAGGCTCATGGATGAGAGGATTCGTGGGAAGTCATCTAGCAGAAATTCTAAGTCGATCTCCTCTTTGTACGCTTTCAGTTCAGGGTCAGTCGAGGGGAACTTTGTTTGGTACAAATGCAGCAGTCCCATGAGTTCTTCGGTGTACTGCGCGGCATGGCTCAAATTGCCATGGATGAAATTCACGGGATTGTTAATTTCATGGGCAATACCCGCAACCAACTGTCCCAGACTCGACATTTTCTCGCTCTGGATGAGTTGCGACTGGGCTTGCTGAAGCTGTGTCAATGCAGCGTGCAGGTCGATAGATTGTTGGCGCGTGCGATCGAATAGCTCAGCTTGATGCAGGGCAATGCCCAACTGAGCCGCAACTTTCTGGACAAACTCAATTTCGTCAGGTTGCCATTCTCGGGGCTGGGCACACTGATGAATGCAAAGCAAACCCCATAGGTTATTCCCAAGGAGGAGCGGCACAACCAAATTGGCACGAATCTGGAAGCGCGAGAGCACCTCTACATGGCAATCCTTCATGCCCGCATTGTGGATGTCGGCGATCGCCTGAATCCGCCCAGCCGCGTAGTGGCAGGCGTAATCCTGTCCAAAGCAGTGATCATGAATGGCGACAGAGAGGGTCGAATCAAACGGTGGCTTAACGCATTCCGACACAAATTCACCATCGTTGTAGCTCGACCCTGGAGAGAACCGAAACACCCCTACCCGATCCGCGTCCAAAAGCTGTTGAACTTCGTGAGCCGTTGCTTGAAAGATATCTTGCAACTCTAGAGATTCGCGAATGCGGCTGACGACCTGGAAAACGGTTTGTTCCTGGCTCTTTAAAGCATGGGTATTGACTTCCAGCACAGTTTTGACCCGTTCAAACGTCTCCTGGTCATTGCAACATTGCCGGATTTGCTCTAGTAGATTCGGATTCATGGTGGGTGGAGGGTCCGCTCAGGGAATTGACTATAGACAACCAAGCCGAGATCAGGAAACGAGAGAACTGGCTAACCCCTGAGGGGGTTAGCGATGCAGGATCCAGGAAACACTGGCGTCCTCTGTCATAAAAGGGAATTCTTTGATCTGCGTGGATCACACAGACCTAAGACGGTTTTCGGAAAATGGTATAGGGCTAAGATGCCGCAAAGCCGAGAGAACTGATGCGCCATGGACACCTAGCGTACGCTCAACGTTTCGTGTTTGCCATGCTATGGGGCAATTGACAAACTACGAAAGGGTGAGAGGTTGAACCGGAAAATTTATAGACACGCTTTGCATCAACACGTTCTTAATGGATTTTGGAGAGTTGCCTTTTGGAGAGTTGACCCTTGAATGGTAGATAGCCGAGAGTACTAGGGAACGCGCCAATAGTTGCGCTTATCGTCCAAACTTTTTGTGGATGAACGTGTGGGAAAACTCTCTGTCGGTCAAAATGTAAAAAAATGATGATTGGAATCGACAATTGAAAGGGGCAAGTTTGAAGGCAGACGCGATCTTTGTTCGATTTTAAATTGGCTAGAGTAGCTTGCCAAGACAAAGAGAAATTATGTAGCTAGTTTAAAGCAGTTTTTCAGGTTCTGGCGTTGTGAATAGCGAGAAGTGGGTAAGTTTTAGTCCGGCTGGAACCCTGGTGCCTACCTATGAATGTTTCAACCGCTGTGGCTATTGCAACTTTCGGGTTGATCCGGGACAGGATGTATGGTTGTCGCAATTTGAGGCAGAGCAGCAGCTACAGACATGGCGCGATCGCTCTATCATCGAAGCCCTTGTTCTCAGCGGGGAAGTGCACCCTCAAAGTGCCCGACGAGCGGCCTGGGTGCAACATTTGGTGGATCTGTGCCAGCTTGCTCTGGATATGGGACTGTTGCCCCATACAAATGCAGGCCCCTTGAGCTACGAGGAAATGGCACGGTTGCGTCAGGTGAATGTGTCGATGGGGTTGATGATCGAGCAGGTGACGCCGACCTTGCTGCAAACGGTACACCGCCATGCCCCTAGCAAAGATCCGAGCCTCCGCTTGCAACAGTTAGCCTGGGCTGGGGAGCTACGGATTCCCTTCACGACGGGGCTGTTGTTGGGCATTGGGGAAACCCGCGAAGATTGGGTGGAGACACTGGAGGCGATCGCCCAGATCCACAGGACTTGGGGGCATATCCAAGAAGTGATCCTGCAACCCCACAGTCCGGGGCAGGGGCAAGTCTGGTCTGGGGCGTCGTTGTCGGCCACAGCACTTATCGACGCAGTATCCCTGGCTCGCCAAACCCTTCCCTCCGACATTACCCTCCAGATTCCGCCCAACCTGATTGCCCAACCCGATATCCTTTTTGCCTGTCTGGAGGCGGGTGCCCGAGATCTGGGTGGCATCAGCCCCAAGGATGAGGTCAATCCCGACTATCCCCATCCCCAGCATGAGGAACTCCAGCAATGTCTTGCCACAGGGGGCTGGCAGTTGCGGCAGCGCCTGCCCGTGTATCCGCAGTACGACGCTTGGCTCCCCCAACCTTTACAAAAAGCGGTAGGGCGCTGGCGATCGCACCTTCAATCCTCCTCTACGACCTCTGAGCCACCCCCTGTTCCCCTTCCCCGGTAGGATGAAGGTTCAGGTTTCGCGCAATCACCGACAAGCGCCGATACCCTTGCTGATTTCTACCATTGTTCCCATGACTCCAGCCTCATTCCGTCTCAATTTGGTCGAAGGTTCCGTGGCCTTCAGCTTTTCGCCCGATGCCGCCAGGGAGTTGCAGGCCGCTGTGCAGGGGCTGATGGAGCGAATGCGGGCGATCGCCGCTACCCAGGGCAGTGCTGCGGGACGTCCCACACCGCAGGAATCCCTCGACTATCACCACACTGGCGATGTTTTTCTCGAAGTCTTTTGCAATCCCAATATCTGGCCCAGTCCCTTCGCGGCCAAGGTGCTGGTCACGGTGCGCGACGATCGCATTCGTCTCAGCACCGAAGCCGAGCTGCCGCGCCTCCTGGAAGATTTGACGCTGTATTTGGAGCAGCATGGATAGGCGTTGTTCTTTTGGCAACACCGGAACGAACCTGGGCTAGGCCTGACCCAGGCTATACCTAGCTCAGGTTAGACCTATGTTGAAGGATGCTTATGACCTATCAACTGGCGATCGCAACCGCTGATGATCTGGAACCCCTAACGCTCCTCATCCAAAGCTATGTGCAAAACCACCTGGCCATGAAACAGTGGGGCGGAACGCTAGCGCAATTGCAGCAAGACCATGCAGTCGATTACTTGGCGATCATGCTGGTACGCTGCAATGGCCGGTTGGTTGGCTTTGGAGCGTGGGAACCCATCTATGATTTGCATCACTGTGCTCGTGGAGCAACGGTGATTGATTTGTACATAGATCCGCCGTTTCGATGCCGGGGATTAGGGGTCGCGCTGATTGCTGGGATAGCCGCAGAAATCCTTAAGCAAAGCAAAGGCTTTTTGCGAGGAGACGCCATTCCAGGGGCAGCAGCACGATTATACGAACGGGTTGCCGTGCGCTTTGGCAGCAATACTTATAACC
>JBCBSL010000397.1:0-5463 GCA_039819145.1 Cyanobacteria bacterium J06638_22 | reverse complement strand
GCAACCACTATTTATTCTCCACTGATCGCTTCTGCGAAAGATGTTGGTTTGCTTTACCTGTCTTACAGGCAAGCGGCCACTGCATCTAGATAGTCCTGATACAAGCACAGTGACGAGGACAAGAAAACTTTATCCCCTACCCCCTGCTTCAGTCGGATGCAGTGGCAATTATTTTTACAGTAACATCCCCCTCCTGGGCAGGGGCAATTATTTAGATTACATACTGGTTTCAAACGGGTGATTGTTTGCTCACCCGTTTGAAACCACAGGGAACGGCTATTCCCAAAGCCGGCGACGGGGATATCCGCCCAAGCGTGCCTGGGCATCCCGCAACAGGGTTGGAATATCCAGATTCTCTGGGCAGCGGGGCAGACAATCGCCACAATCGGTGCAGCGATCGCCCCGACGCCCGGGAAACCAATGCCCTGCGCGCTCAAACATGCCGTAGCGATAGCGTCCGTATTCCGTCATGTCGTGAGCGATCGCTAGATTGCGCAGTCGCAACACCTCAGGAATATTGATGAACTCGGGGCAGGGCAGGCATTCATAACACTGGCTACAGCGCTCTGCCTCCAACTGCATCCGTTGCTGCACCAGCAAGTTTCCCAGTGCCTGCTTCTCTACTTTTGACAGAGGATCATCTCGATCCATTACGGCGCGAACGAACTCCAGCTCAGCGGGGTTGGCGGGGCCGATGCTAAGGGTCGCAATGCGAGGATCACTCAGCAAGAAACGGTAGGTCAGGTTCAGCGGGTCGAAAGGCCGACATTGCTCTTGTAGAAGGGCTGGCGGCGTGTAGAGTAAGCCTCCCTTGTCCGCTGGGGAAATGATGAACACCCCCATATCCTTTTGGTGAGTCAGCTCGATGGCAGGCTGATGGCGCTGAAAAAAGTAGTAGTAATGCAGATTAACGAACGTGAACTGGTCAGTGGCGATCGCCTGCATGATCAGATCCAAGCTGCCATGGGTGGAAAAGCCGACATGACGAACGCGACCGTCGGCGATCGCAGCTCTCACCGCTTTCATGCATCCATCGGGCGCTTCAATCCAGCGCAGATGCTCCTCGGTATTCACGCCATGCAAGGCTAAGCCATCCACATAATCCACACCCAACCGCTCTAGGGAATGGTCGATTGCTGCTGCCATAGTTGCGGCATCGGACGTTGGAGTTAGTTTAGTCGTTAAAAATAGGTCGGAACGAGGGATGCCAAGTCCCTGCTTCAAGGCGCGACCAAGGAAAACTTCACTCTCCCCATACCCCTGTGCCGTTTCAAAATGATTGATCCCCAAGGCGATCGCCCGCTGCATGGTTTTCAGAGCAACCGATTCGGAGACCAGGAAACGCATCGTTCCCAGGGAAAACAGCGACATCGAGAAATTTGTCTTGCCGAAGCGGCGATAGCGCATCGTGCGATTCCAACCCTTGTTAGATGTAAAGCGAGTTAAAACAAGGCTGATAAAAGCTGCAACAAAACTGATAAAAACAAAACGCGTCCCCGTTCAAGAACGGAACGCATCGGGTAACTTATCAAGCCCCTACGCTGGGGGCATTAGCTTTCGCTGCTCGTGGAGCGTCCCCGTTGGGTAAAGTCGGACGGATTGAGGTCGGACAGAAAATCGCGGAATGCCTTTTGTTCGGCCTCGTCTGCATCCCGATCGACCGGAAGTGCGGCCTCAGCCACAACCTCTTCCATCACCCAGATGGGACTACGGGTTCTCAGAGCCAGGGCGATCGCATCACTAGGTCGAGCGTCAATGTCTTTCTTTACATCTCCCTGACGTACTGTCATCACCGCAAAAAAGGTGCTGTCTTGCAGCGAGTGGATGACCACCCGTTCCAGGGCGAGATCGATTTCATCGAAGATATTGACCATCAGGTCGTGGGTCAGGGGACGGGGGTGCGCCTGGTTTTCAAGCACGCTGATAATGGCACGTGCCTGGTCTTGGCCAATGTAGATGGGCAGTTGTCGCCGCTCGGAAGCATCCCTAAGAAGCACAATGGGGCTGCGGGTAGCAGCCTCAAGGGCAATTCCAGCGACCTTCATTTCAATCATTGTTGAGCCTCTGAATCCGTTGAAAATCGAATAAATGAAACCCGGTGATGAGTTGTAGTGTAATGGAATTGAATCAACGTTGCAGGCTTCAAAAACGGGTCTCTAAACTGTCCAGTCTATTCAAACAGAGCCGTTTCTAAGTGCTAGGCTTAGACCTTAAGTTTTCCTGGAAACTGAAAGCAGATACAATACTGCTGCCAGGCGATACACCCTCTACTTCTATATAATGCAGCGAGCTGGTTGATCCTAGGCAGACCGCTCTCAACCATTGCATCCAACCCCCTTGAGTTGACCAACACTCTTGAGTGACCAGTACTCTTGAATGACCAACACCCTCGAGTGACCAACACCCTCGAGTGACCAACACCCTCGAGTGACCAACACCCTCGAGTGACCAACACCCTCGAGTGACCAACACCCTTGATTTGAGACGCCACGCTGAACACCAGTATGCCCTGAAATGGTCGGAGTGCCACCGCAGCGGACAGAAAATTTGACTACAAAGTTTGAACTTTTCCTACATCCTCTGAACAAATTTTCCTTTAATGTACCGAGATCACGCCCCCTTCAGCCATGTAGATATCGTTTGCGGTAGCCTGGAAGAACTAGCTTGATCGTTCGTCACCAAGCTGATCCCAGTCTCTCCACTAAGCCTGACCTTCACACCGATGACAGGTTCTTTGCTTAGGTTTTCCTGCAATGGAAACAAGATCACAGAGAGAGGCAGAGGCAATCGCTTCACGCTACGGGATCGTTTTGTTTTGTGAGAGCCGAAACGCTGTATTTGCAAACGTTCACTAACCAACCATATCGCTGTGTTTACAGGACTTGTACAAGCAACAGGAACACTGCAACGACGGGGAGAGTATGAGGTCTTAGTTTCCTACCAGCACCGGGGAACCCAAATTTCCACTGGCTTAGAGCTGGGCGATAGCATTTCCGTCGATGGCGTGTGCCTTACAGTTTCGCAAATCCTGGCCAGTGGCTTCGTGGCTGCCGTTTCTCCAGAAACCCTGAGTCGCACCATTTTGGGCTACCAACTGGGCGATCGCTCGGTAAACCTAGAGCCTTCATTGCGAGTCGGCAGCAAGCTTGGCGGCCATTTCGTAACCGGGCATGTGGATGGTATCGGCATTCTTCAATCCGCCGTAGCAACCGCGACTTCGTGGGAAATGCGCTTTCGCGTACAAGGCGATCGCGCCGCCCGCTACATCGTGCCGAAGGGAAGTATCGCCATCAATGGCATCAGCCTTACTATTGCCGACTGCGATGCGCATGGACAAGAATTTATGGTGGCTGTGATCCCCGTTACCTATGCTGAAACCAACCTGCAAACGCTCCAGTCGGGCGATCCGGTCAACTTAGAGGGAGATTTGCTGGGCAAGTATGTCGAGAAGTTCCTACAGATGAACCCAGCGTCAGAGAATGCTGACACCATGGGGACATCACGACCTGCTCCAGAGATACCCGTTAGTAGCAGCTTTCTGGCAGAACATGGATATCTGTGAGGAACAGCAGGAAAATTAATTGATCAAAGGCCTTAGCGAAACTAGCTTCGCTAAGGCCTACGTTCGATTGTGCTGACTAGTCTCGCTACGGGTAAATGGTTGCTGGAACAACAACCTCGGGCAAATCAACTTCTTTTTCTCGGTAGTTTTCAGCGGCTTGGGCGATGTCCTTATTCGCTTCAGCAGCTTTTCCTTCGGGAACAACATCCAGGACAAGCTTGCCAAAATCTGCCAGGCTTTCGATGTTAACTAGTCCGGCCTCTTCCAACTTAGGATCAGGTAGCTGAGCAACTCCAACACCACCGAAGAAATTGGTCAGCGCTCCTTGCAGCACCGCTCCTGCATCCATTGCAACCCAACCATCGGTAGTATACTCACGATACTCGAAGTGGAGGTGAGGGCCTGTTGAATTGCCCGTGCTACCCACACGACCAATAACCTCGCCCTGTTCTATCGTTTCTCCAGGCTGAACAAAGACTTCAGACAGGTGGGCGTAGAGGGTCTGAGCGCGATCGCCTGCATGGTCGAGAATGACCGTCAATCCATAGCCACCCAAGAAGCTGGATGTGGTGACGCGTCCGGAAAATGCTGCCAGCACAGGCGTTCCGCTGGGTGCCCCAATATCCGTACCGCTGTGGAAGCGATAATCACCAAAAATCGGATGGAGCCGCCAGCCAAAGTTAGAGGTAAGCCGCCCAGGCACTGACAATGGGTAAAGCAACTGCATATTGCCGTTGCCTAAAAATGCCGCAGGACGGAGGGTTCGGTTATAGAAATCTTGCACAACCGCTGCCCCAAGTGGCAGGTTTCGCGCAGAGTTACCTTGCGCAGCGATCGCCACGGACGACCCTTGTGGATATGACTGTTGCGAGGCGTAACTACGAATTGCACGGCAAACGCTACTATCAATGACCTGCCCTGGCTGTACCGCGGCTTCGCAACCCGTGCTGCGTTCGGATAGCACGACGGTTGGGGCCGAGCGGGTCGCGCCGACACTGTAGTCGGTCGGGTCAATATAGAGTTCACTGAAATCTATCTCTGCACGAACAGGTTCATCGACAGTCACGGTTGGTTCATCGGTTCCCGTTGGCGCGACGACGGGTGCAGGGGCTACTTCAACGACGGGAGCAGACTCCACTTGAGGAGCAGGTGCGGGGACCGCGGGAGCCGACTGAATCGGTGCCGTCGAGGGTGCGGCAACCGGAGCTGGTTCATTCACAACTGGAGCCGATAGTAACTCCTCTGCACTAGGCACGGCGATCGCCTCTGCTTCTGACGCATTCTGCGCCTGAGCCATCGTCGCCCCCAATGTGCCGATACCCCCCACAAAACCGATGCTCAACCACAGCGAAAGCTGCGTTATGCGTTTCCGGGCCGAACGCTTAGTCGAAGTTGGATGCATCATCGTAGCCTCTCGATTCCTCTTCACACCAAACACTCACTCTGAATTAGTTCACTTTGAATTTGTAATGTTGAGAACCGTAAGCTGGAGAACCCAGCCTATTCTAATCTGCCCAACCCATCTCTGCCTAACTCACCAGCAAGATTGTACTGGATTCTACTGAGTTTAGATCTCCCACTCCATTGACGGCGATCGACCAAGCTTTGTCTTCATCTAGGCGGGTGAATTCACAATTGCCCAATATCGCTAGAAGCCTTGCCTCCAGGGAGGTTGCCAGGAACACTCAGGAAAACATATCTGCTCCATTGACGCAATCTGATACCCAATGTTCCTTCACAAGACTAAGGTGAGTCCTCCGGAAAAACGAAAGCAAAAACAAAACCCAATGAAAAGGAAGGCTACACTCCCTCTTCTCATTGGCTCCTTAGAGCCCGACAGCAATTTTCTCTTTAAAATTAATCTATTTTGTCCTGAGCACAGGATAAAAGCAGAGAAAACT
>JBCBSL010000396.1:0-5475 GCA_039819145.1 Cyanobacteria bacterium J06638_22 | reverse complement strand
GCTGCATTGCAGCGACCACAAACGATAGTAATAGGACTTACGCATTTGGTAGGAAAACCCGACGCAGTTTGATGATTTTTGGGGCGCAGTGCGCCCCAAAAATCATCAAACTGCGTAAGCCCTGATCAATTATTGGAGGGCGATCGCTGGAGCCGATCACGAATGCTCCCTAGCCGTGAATTGCTGTTAACGGGCAAGCGTGGACTAGGCAGCTCATTGTTTGGCCAGTTGTCCAAGTCATCGCAAGGGCATGTCATATCCATTACCCCCAAATCGATCATGGGGATGGGCATCCCACAACGGGCACAAGGCGAGATGTTCCAGTCGGCAGCCAGGAGTTCCTGGATCGTCTGCAATGTCCCTTCCAAATAGCAGTCGCCCGATGTCGGTGACTTTATATGCTGCCAGCACGCTTCAAACGCTTCACTGTAGCGATCGCCCTGAATCACAGGCTCAGGTAATACCGCTTCTTTGCCATCGCAGAGTATGACATGCTTCCCGAGCTGAAACCAGTGAGCAATGTATTGTTTAACCTGTTGATCTGAAGCCATAGAAGTCACTTACATTTTTGGAGGTACATTGGGGAGGCGTTGTCAGGTATTGAGGCGTAACGACAAACAGCGATGATATTGGCTGTTGTCTCCATTCCTTGTCGAACGATGACGGGGAAGATGCGGCGTAAATCTTGGAGCGCTAATGTCCGGCTTGAGAGGCTTTTCTTTTGGTAGCGTTTAGCTAATAGCCTAAATAATGTTGGGTCTTTACCGACAGAAATCGCCTTTTAGGAGAACGATCCCGAATGATTGATAGGAATGGCGGAATCGGAGCTAACGCAAATTGTTGGCATTTGTATCAAATGGTATTAGTACGATCCTAGCGTGAAGAATACGGTAGCCTTCGGTTGAAAGGCAAAGTCATGCTTAAGCTTTGCGCCTTCCCTTCCAAAGGAATTAGATCAAATTTTGCTATATTTACCCAATGATAGATGCCGACAGGTGTAGGACAGTATCCTATCTCTCCAATCACAACCCGTCGTCTGGGGCTGCAGAATCCGAGTCTAACTTTTTTCGATAAGCGGCGTGGATACGCCGCCTATCGAAAAAAATCATACCCTCAGCCAGCAATACCCGTCGTTTCGTCATTTAACCAAACTTTTTCTTGGCTTGTTCGTAGACTTCGACGGTGATTTGGGCAATTCCAGCCTCTTGAGCAAACTTCTCGATCTTCTTACGGGCAGCGGGACGCACAAAAAAGGGAATTTCCTTGAGGCGCGCTTCGGCCTCGGCTGTCCATTCAACGGCTTGGCTCATAGGGTTTTGGGGAGAATTCGGAGTCTTCTGCAATATCCTCATCAATGTATCGCATTACAGGTATAGGTTAGAGCAGCTGGGATTGTTCAGCGGATGGATCGCTAAACGTGAACATGGGATTTTATTGCAGGAAAGCTAAACGGGGCGCATTAGTATTTCCAGATGCCAGAAGGTGTCGCGCTGGTTCTCGTCAGGTTTTCTGGGGGTAGGGCGATCGCCCTCCACGCCAGCCACCTCCAATCGCACAGGAGTGGAACGGCTGGGATACAGCAAAATGATGTTTGGACTCGGGGATGATAGGTAGCACATGGTTGGTTGAGTTAGAGGGCAGGGATAGGAAGATGCCAACCGGAGCTGCATTACAGGCAAACCCTATTGGACGGACTCGGCCACGACAGCAATGACGACCAGAAAAATTATCAGGACGGACGCGCGGGATGCGAAGTGCTTGAGCACAAAAACGACGATGTAAGCCATAAATGGCAGGTCGAAAAGCGCCGAGATGATGTAGGCCAAGATGCAGCCTGCAAGGCCGAGGAAGAAATATTTCAAAACTTTTGACACAAGCCGCATAAGCCAGCGTTGAGAAGCACGGTGTTGCATGGGTGTCTCCTCCTTAAACGAGATAGCCGTATTGTGGAGCCTCAGGCTGGGATTTCCCAGGCATTTTGGGCAGGATAGAAGAATTTTGCGAGAAACTTGATGCCCAAGCCTGAATGTCAGATTTGATAAGCGCTTCAACTATTAGGGATTTAGAGAAAAATCGGATACCATCGATTCAAAATCGAGAACTTTCCCTTAACTTCCCGATTTCCTGAATCGTCATCTGCCCTCCTACCATCATGAGCAAGCGTCAACGTGGAATCCTCCTGACCGATCGCGGCCAAGAAAAGCTGGAAGGGGCGATCGCCACCGCCCAAGACGCAGAAAAAGGCGGCAAGCGTTTCACCCAAGCCGAACTCTCAGAACGCGCCAATCTGAGTATCAAAACGATTCGGAAAATTCGCGATCGCTCCACTCCAATTGACGAAACCTCAGTACGTGCCCTATTCCAAGCTTTTGCTTTGGAATTGGAACCCACGGACTACGGGTTGCCAGAGGCAACGGAAGCAGAACCCCAAGCATGTATCACATCCCAGCGCGAACCCCGAGTCGATCTTCTTGAAGCCCCAGATGCCTCCATCTTTTACGGGCGGGAAGCAGAAATGCTGCTGTTGCGGCAATGGGTGATGGTAGATAAGTGTCGCCTGGTGGCACTGATTGGCATGGGCGGGATGGGCAAAACCGCTCTGTCGGTGCAGCTAGTCGATGCCGTCCAGACCGAGTTTGAATACGTGATCTGGCGTAGCTTACGGGAAGCCCCTCCCGTTGAGAAGATTCTGGAGGATGTGGTCAAGTTTCTGTCGGCGCAGCAAGAGACGGAGTTACCGAAATCGCTGGGTGACGCAGTAACGCGGTTAGTGCATTACTTAAATCAATCTCGCTGTTTGGTTGTGCTGGACAATGCCGAATCTATTTTGGAAGGCGGAACACGGGCGGGGCAGTATCGCGCTAGCTACGAAGGCTATGGCACGCTGATTCAACGGTTGGGAGAGGCACGGCATCAGAGCTGCGTGGTGCTGACGAGCCGCGAAAAGCCGGGAGAGGTGGCACGCCTGGAAGGACGCAATCGCCCCGTGCGCTCCTATGGGCTACAAGGACTGGAGGAGTTTGCTGGGCAAGAGTTCCTAAAAGCAGAGGGGCTGGACGAAACTGATGCCCAATGGAAACAAGTGTTTGATTACTACAGCGGGAATCCGCTAGCGCTGAAGATTGCAGCCAACACCATCCAGGACTTGTTTGGCGGAAATATTGCTGAGTTTCTAGCGCAAGGCTCAGGCTTGTTTGGTGATATTCGAGATTTGCTAGAACAACAGTTTGAGCGACTGACCAAACAGGGACAGTCTGTGATGTACTGGCTTGCCATTAACCGCGAAGCAACGCCCATTGAGGAACTCAAGGAAGACATCCTGGAACCACTTTCGACACAAGAACTCCTAGAAGCATTGGAGTCGCTGAGAAGACGCTCTTTAGTCGAGCGCAGTGAGGAAGGCTTTACCCTCCAAAATGTGGTGATGGAATACCTTACAGATCGCTTCGTCACCAGGGTTTCCGCAGAAATCAAAACTCAAGACTTCGCTCTGTTCAACACTCACGCCTTAATCAAAGCAACTGCCAAAAACTATGCCCGAGAAACTCAAGTACGACTGATTCTGAATCCAATCGTGGTTGGAATTGACAACCTAGAGAGACAAGCAGCATGTTCTCTAACGACGATTCGACAAAAAGCCTGTTTGCATGACGGCTATGCTGCCGGAAATTTATTAAACCTGCTGTGTCAATCTCAACCAGAGATTAAACAACTCGACCTCTGTCAACTGACTCTTAGACAAGTTTATCTAAAGGGTATGCGGCTACATGACATCAATCTAGCCAATACCTATTGGATTAAGCCAGCTTTGACTCATCCGTATGGCATTATCACTTCAATGGCTTACAGCCCTGATGGGCAATGGCTAGCCACGGGAAGTGATGATGCCACTACTAAACTGTGGCAGATGAGCACAGGTGAATGTTGTCAGACCCTAGCTGGACATACCTACCAAATTAATTCAGTAACCTTTAGTCCTGATGGTCAATGGTTAGCCACGGGAAGCAGCGATGCTACTATCCGGTTGTGGAAAGTCAGCACGGGCGAATGCTGGCAGGTCTTGATAGGACATACAAGCTGGGCTAGATCAGTGGCTTTTAGTCCAGATGGGCAATGGCTGGCTACAGGAAGCGACGATAACACTATCCGGTTGTGGCAGGTAGGCACAGGCGAGTGCCATCGAACTTTGACTGGTCATACCAGTCGGATTAGATCGGTTTCTTTCAGTCCCGATGGGCAATGGCTGGCCACAGGAAGCGATGATACCACTATCCGCTTATGGCAAGTAAGCACAGGCAAATGCCATCAAACCTTTACAGAGCATACCAACTGGGTAGGTTCTGTAGCCTTTAGTCCTGATGGTCGATGGCTAGCTACAGGCAGCAGTGACACCACTATCCGGTTGTGGCAAGTAAACACAGGCGAATGCTGTCAGACGTTGACAGGACATACTAATCGGGTTAGTTCTGTAGCCTTTAGTCCAGATGGTCAATGGCTAGCTACGGGCAGTACCGATGCTACTATTCGGCTGTGGCAAGCAAGCACGGGCGAATGTCACCAGATCTTGACGGGACATACTAACTGGATTAGTGCTGTAGCCTTTAGTCCTGATGGTCAATGGCTAGCTACGGGCGGTGCTGACGCTACTGTTTGTCTATGGCAGGTGAGCACAGGTAAATGCCACCAAACCTTGATAGGGTACACTAATTGGGTCGATTCTGTAGCCTTTAGTCCAGATGGTCAATGGCTAGCCACAGGAAGTAGTGATGCTATTATCCGGCTATGGAAAATTAGCACGGGTGAATGTTGCAGGTCTTTAACGGGCCATATCAATCGGGTTAGTTCTGTAACCTTTAGTCCTGATGGTCAATGGCTAGCTACGGGCGGTGCTGATGCCACTATTAAGCTGTGGCAAGCAAGCACGGGTGAATGTCGACAGATCTTGACGGGACATACAAGTTGGGTCAATTCGATTGCCTTTAGCCCTAATGGTCAATGGCTGGCCACAGGGAGTGGTGACGCTAGCGTCCGATTGTGGAAAATCAGCACAGGTGTATGTCATCAAATCCTTACGGGGCATACGAATTGGATTAGTTCGGTTGCTTTTAGTTCTGACGGAAGGTGGCTGGCTACGGGCAGCGGTGATGCCACCGTCCGACTATGGCAAGTAAGCACAGGTGAATGTTGCCAGATTTTTGTGGGGCATGCCCATTGGGTTAACTCAATCGCTTTTAGTCCTGACGGAAGGTGGCTGGCTACGGGCAGCGGTGATGCCACTGTCCGACTATGGCAGGTAAGCACAAGCAAATGCCATCAAACCTTGGTGGGACATACGAATTGGATCAGTTCGGTTGCTTTTAGTCCTAATGGACAATGGTTGGCTACGGGCAGTGGTGATGCGACTGCTCGAATGTGGCAGATGAATACAGGTGAATGCCATCAAACCTTGGTGGGACATACGAATTGGATCAGTTC
>JBCBSL010000395.1:0-5476 GCA_039819145.1 Cyanobacteria bacterium J06638_22 | reverse complement strand
ATTTTGGATTTTAGACGGATCACTTTGGGTCGGACAACACTGTTGGGTGAAATGAGCTAGAACTGAGCGTTTCACCGTTCAATTGCGGCGCTGGTCTGAGCGTTGCTACCAAGCCGTAAGAGAACGTAAACCATAGAAGACGCAAAATTACCTGTGAATCAAGAGTTTTGGGACACTGTTCTAGCGTTTTGCCATGCCACCACGACGACTGTTGGGGAGAAGCTGCTACAAGAGTTTGGGCAAGTGCAGGCCATCGAAAAAGCGGATGGTAGCCTGGTCACACGGGCGGATCAGTGGGCGGATGGGGCGTTGCGAGAGGCGATCGCCCAGGCTTTTCCAAACCATGGCGTCCTCAGCGAAGAGACGACCCATGTATTTCCCGACACCGACTGGTGCTGGATTGTTGACCCCATCGATGGCACCACCAACTTCACCCGGGGCGTTCCCCTCTGGGGAATATCCTTAGGGCTGCTCTATCAGGGAACCCCGGTGTTTGGCTATGTCGCGGTGCCGCCCGTCCAGATGCAATTCTATGGCTATTGGTATGGCACGTCGGGACTGAGTGGCCCCACGGGAGCCTTTCGGAACGGAGAGGCGATCGCTCCCAGTACCGCCCGACCGTCGAGCAATCATCTTTTTAACCTCTGCGCCCGCAGCATCTCCGTCCTCAAGCAGGATGGCTTTCCCTGCAAGATCCGAATGCTTGGCATTGCCACCTATAATTTGCTGACCGTTGCTAGCGGCATTGCGTTAGGCGGTGTCGAGGCGACCCCGAAAATCTGGGATATTGCGGCGGTTTGGGCGATCGCCCAGGCCGCAGGAGCAACCTGGCATAGCCTTAATCCTGACCCAATCTTTCCATTGATTCCCGGTAAAAACTATGGTCAGGTGGCCTACCCAACGTTGTTACTTAGCCAGGCATCGTTATTGCCCACGTTCTTGCCGCTGGTACAACACCTGAGCCGTTAGGCGCAGCAAAAAGGCAAAAACCCCAGAGGAGACCAGTACTCTCTCTAGGGTTTTTGCCTTTATATCAAATCTGGTTGAAGAACCCAACTATCGTTTGTGGCCGCTGCAAAGCAGTGACCACAAACGATAGTTGGGTTTTACGGCTATTTAACCGGATTTGATATTAGTTCCCGAGCCAGGCGCTTCATGATTTTTACGGACAACGCATCGTCTCAAGCCAGGTTTTCACGCAAGGCTTATGCTCGGGAAGCGTGAGAGTATTGAAATTTTTAGTACGGAATTCGAAATCTGCATTGAACCCATGCATATTTTGCATGCCAAGTTTTATTTTGTTTCTTGAGATACACAATGACATCTATTAAATCCTTACCTTAGGTGCAAGCTGATAGAAACTAAAGCAATTCTCTATGCTCGACACTGTTCGATAGGAGGACATCGCTTGTTTCGTATCTAGCTTTCATCAATAACGGGTTTCAAAAAGTCGGCAGACGTTGGCTCGAATATCAAATAAGTGCGCAAACGAAGTTGAGGAAACACTGTGGTTGGTACAGCACCCAAAGCAACTGGAAAGCTGAATAAATTCGAGCGATTCAAAGCTGAAAAAGATGGGCTGGCCGTCAAAGAAGAACTCCAGCGCTTTGCCGAAATGGGGTGGGAATCCGTTGATGAAACTGACCTGACCCAGCGGCTCAAGTGGCTCGGCATCTTCTTTCGTCCGGTGACGCCCGGTCAATTTATGCTGCGGTTGCGTACTCCCAACGGTATCCTCTCTGGTCAAAAGATGCGGGTTCTGGCGGAAGTTGTGCAGCGCTATGGAGACGCCGGTAGCGCTGACATCACCACACGCCAGAACATTCAGCTCCGGGGCATTTGGCTCGAAGATATCCCCGATATTTTTGAGCGTCTTCATGCCGTTGGGATGACCTCAATGCAATCGGGCATGGATAACGTGCGGAACATCACGGGTTCTCCGGTTGCCGGGTTGGATGCCAGTGAGCTGATCGACACCCGGGGGTTGGTCTACAAGCTGCAAGACATGATTACTAACAATGGTGAAGGGAATGTAGCGTTCACCAACTTGCCGCGTAAGTTCAACATTGCGGTGGAAGGGGGACGCGACAACTCCGTCCACGCAGAAATTAATGATATTGCCTTTGTCCCCGCCTATCGAGAGGGCGAGCTTGGTTTCAATGTGCTGGTTGGCGGGTTCTTCTCGGCTAAGCGTTGTGAGGCGGCTATCCCGCTGGATGCCTGGGTTCCACCCACGGATGATGTGGTGGATTTGTCGCGAGCCATCCTGGAGGTCTTTCGGGATTATGGCGATCGCGCTAACCGCCAGAAGTCTCGTCTGATGTGGCTGATCGATGAGTGGGGCATGGATCGTTTTCGTACCGCTGTTGTGGAAGCCTACAGCAAACCGCTACTCACAGCAGCCCCCGAAGATGAGATCGATTGGGATAAGCGCGACCACATTGGGTTGTATCCCCAGCAGCAACCCGGGTTGAATTATGCCGGTCTGCATATCCCTGTGGGGCGTCTGACCGCCGAGGATATGTTTGGGTTGGCTCGCTTGGCCGATGTCTATGGCAGCGGCGAGATTCGGCTGACGGTGGAGCAAAACGTGATTATCCCCCATATCCCCGATTCGCGGGTGGAACTGTTAAAGCAAGAGTCGTTGTTGCAACGGTTTTCGTTGGAGCCAAACATGCTGGAGCGATCGCTCGTTTCCTGCACCGGATCCCAGTTTTGTAACTTTGCCCTGATCGAGACCAAGCAGCGGGCAGTAGCCATGATCCGCGAACTGGAAGCAGAGCTGTCGCTGTCGAGCCCGGTACGAATTCACTGGACGGGATGCCCCAACTCCTGCGGCCAACCCCAGGTTGCCGACATTGGCTTGATGGGCACAAAAGTTCGTAAGGACGGCAAAACCGTCGAAGGCGTCGATATCTATACGGGAGGCAAAGTCGGCAAAGACGCTCAGTTAGGAGAAAAGGTGATGAAAGGCATTCCCTGTGAAGACTTAAAGCCAGTTCTAAGGGAACTTCTAATCGAAAAGTTTGCGGCGCGTTCAAACGGTTAAGTCCATAGCCAGCTCAAGCGTCCACGTTACTTTCAGTCATTTCAATTAATTCCGTTGGCCAGCTACAGCCGTAGCCTTGGTCCCGATTCTTAGTGAGGAAAACCATGATTTACACAACCCATGAGGCGGCGTCAAAGACCGCTTCTAGATCGCCACCCGTCGCTTGGCTCCGGTTCTCTGAGCGGCATACCGCCTGAGTTTACCGAGGTTTTGCGATCGCAGTTCTAGAGCATCGGCAACCGATTATCGGGTTGTCATAGGACTTCTCATACCCATTTTCAGGAAGTCCGGTCACCAAAGCTTGCTGTGAAGACCATCTCTCATCTACGGAATGATTGAGCGTCTAAATCGATTCACTTTTGTTGTCTGAATGCCCGCATCTATTCACGTTTATCGAGTCACAAAACAAGGAAGAGAACGTCAATGTTTCTAACGGAGTTGTTCACAAAAGCAACCCAGGGACGATACCGCATTCTGCACCTCACCTGGTTTGCATTTTTTCTGACCTTTGTGGTCTGGTTTAACTTCCCGCCCCTGGCTACCACCATCGGGCAGGAGTTTGGCCTTTCCCCTGCGCAATTGGGCACCATCGGTCTGTGTAACGTTGCCCTCACCGTTCCCGCCCGCATCATCATCGGGATGTTGCTGGACAAATATGGGCCTCGCTTGACCTACTCGTTGTTGTTGATTTATGCGGCAATTCCTTGCTTCATCTTTGCCACGGCTCAAAGCTTTGGCCAGTTGGTCTTTGGCCGCCTGCTGATGGGTTTGGTGGGTGCTGGATTTGTGATCGGCATCCGCATGACAGCGGAATGGTTCCCGCCCAAGGAAGTCGGAACTGCTGAAGGAGTTTATGGTGGCTGGGGTAACTTTGGCTCGGCCTTTTCCGCCTTCACCATGGTGATTTTTGGCCTGTCTATGGCCTTCCTGCCAGGTGCCTTTCAGTTCCCTGAAGCCGAAGGTTTCCGCGTATTGCTGTTCCCTCCCTTCCAGACCGATATTCTGAACTGGCGAGCCGCCATCATGGGTACGGGTATTGTTGCGGCTCTGTATGGTGTGTTCTACTACTTCAACGTAACGGATACGCCTCCTGGCAAGGTTTATCAGCGTCCCCAAAGTGCTCGTGGGATTGAGGTAACGTCCGTCCGCGACTTCTGGTTCATGATGGTCATGAACGTTCCCCTCACGGTCATCTTGATGGTGCTGGCCTGGCGTTTGACGCGAGTCGATTTCCTGACAATGACGGGGATGTGGATTGCGATCGCCCTTCTTGTCGGACTGTTCCTGTTCCAGGCATACAACTGCTGGGTGGTGAACAAAGACCTGCTCAATGGCACGAAGCGTTATCCCCCCGAAGATCGGTATAAGTTCAAGCAAGTTGCCATTCTTGACCTGACCTATATCGTCAACTTTGGCTCGGAACTGGCCGTTGTGACGATGCTGCCCGCCTTCTTTGAAGGCACCTTTGGCCTCGACAAAGCGACCGCTGGAACCATTGCCGCCTGCTATGCCTTCATGAACCTAATGTCGCGTCCGGGTGGGGGGTTAATTTCTGACCGCCTGGGTAGCCGCAAGTGGACCATGGTTGTGCTGACCGTCGGTATGGGGATTGGCTACTTGATGATGAGTCAGGTAAACAGCAACTGGTGGCTTCCCGCTGCGGTGATGTTGACGATGGCTTGCTCCTTCTTTGTGCAAGCAGCTGAAGGTTCGACCTTCGCGATCGTTCCTTTGGTGAAGCGCCGGATTACTGGGCAAATTGCTGGCAACGTTGGAGCCTATGGCAACGTTGGAGCGGTGGCCTACCTGACGATTCGCTTGCTGCTCGTCGATGCCTCGACCGCCGCCAGTGCGGATGGGGTGGCCAATATGGCAGCCGTCAACGCTGGCTTCTTCCAAGTGCTTGGCATTGCCGGTTTGATCGTTGCCTTCCTCTGCATCTTCTTCCTGGAAGAACCCGAGGGTTCCTTTGCCGACTTCCACGAAGGTGAGCATCCCGACGAAGTGGTTCCCGCGTCGGCAGCACCGGCTCGTTTCATTGGTGAAGAGGTCTAGAATTCCTCGGCTTTGAGAATAGGTTGTGGTTTGTGCTGCAACCTATTCTTTTTTTCATGTTGGTTCCCAAGACTATGTCTGTCTTTCGATTGAGTACTCGGTGGGCGATGCCCACCTACAAAAATGTCTGTCTTGCGATTTAGCATTCGGTGGGCGATGCCCACCTTACAAGAAGATCCAGTTTTTTTGAATGAGGAAGCGATCGCTAAGCGACAGATTCTAAAAGACAAACCCTATAGAGTGAGCAGCGCCCATCTGTTCCCTATTTTCCTAATTCAAGTTCTTAAAAATGATGCGGTATTTGCTCCGCCTAACCCTTTCTGATGTCGATTCTTGATTGTGATTTTGGTGTTTAATTTCCTCTTCTTTATC
>JBCBSL010000394.1:0-5513 GCA_039819145.1 Cyanobacteria bacterium J06638_22 | reverse complement strand
TGTAGCTTGAAGAGCAGAATGAGTAGGGTTAGCGCTAACGTGATTCCGTTCGCCAGGATGATAGGCAGCGACAAAATAATCAATCCATAAATGAACCACAGGCTAATTCCGGTGGTGAAGGTGACGAGCCAGAGAGCGGAAATATCCTGGGCAGAGCGCGATCGCCAGGTTTTTAGCACTTGCGGGACGAACGAAGCCGTCGTCAGGGTTCCCGCCAACAATCCAAGCAAGGTTGACCAATCCATGTGGAAACTCTTACGACAGAAATACTTACCCTATACAGCAGAATCCAAAGATAAACTGTTTCCGAAGGGCATAGCACGCCCCTTCTCGGGAGTCTATCCCCCATGTTTGCGCTTACCCATTCTGTGATTGATTTATGAGTCAACCATCCCCATCCCGGACGATTCCTGCCGTTTTCTGGTCGCCCGTTTGGGGGCTAGCGGCAATGCAAGGAGCTATTACGCTGCTGTGGGTCATCTACGTGGCCTACTTGCCACAGTTTTTGGGTGAGTTTGGCTTGCCAGCCAGGGTCGCGACGATTCTGCTGATTATAGAAAACTTACTGTCTGCGGCAACCGAACCGTTGATGGGCAATTTTTCTGATCGCGCGCAACGCTGGGTCGGTACCCGTTTTCCGTTTATCGCACTGGGCGTCATTTTGTCCTCGGTTATATTTCTAGCGCTTCCGGCAGTGGCGATCGCCGGGGGGCGCTTTGGCCCAGCATTGCGGGGGCTGATGATTGTGCTCCTCATCGCGTGGGCGCTTTCCATGACTATTTTTCGCAGCCCCGTGTTGTCGCTGTTGGGGCGCTACGCGGTTGCGACAAAATTACCCTTCGCTGCCAGCATTTTAACCCTGGTCGGAGCCTTAGCCAGTGCGATCGCCCCGCTCTCCAATCAAGCCTTCCTAGAATTGGGTGCCCCTTTGACCTTCACTGGAGGCACCCTTGTTTTGTTAGGAGCCGCGTTCTACCTACGGCGTGTGGCTCCGCCTGTTGCTACGGAACCCCCTCCAGCTTCCGGTGACGCAAGGAATCGAACCCTGCCAACCCTACGCCTCCCCAATTTGGTGTTCGTTTTTCTGACGGGGATGGGGATCACGATTGGCTTTCGGTTGCTTTTGTTTGTTTTGCCATCGGTGATTCCGGCTGAGAGCGGTTTACTGAGCCGTGGCATTTTGGTGATGTTTTTTGGGGCGATCGCCCTCAGCGCCCTGCCAATGGGAGCATGGGCGGTGCGTCTGGGAACTGTGCGGGCGTTGCTAATAGGGTTGGGTAGCTTGGTCGTCGAATTGCTGGTGTTATCGCTATTCTCATCCTTGGCCGCGCTGATGCTGATTGTGGCGCTGTTGGCTGGGGTGACCTTTAGCCTGGTCTCCAATTGCACCCTACCCTTCGCCCTGTCCCTGGTGCCCCCAGCGCGGGCAGCCCTGGGCACAGGCTTGTTCTTTGGTGGAGGGACGCTAGGCTCATCCCTTTTCTTCAGCCTATTTCAGAGTCCGACGGTGGGGAGTGGTGCTGTTTTTGGGGCGATCGCTTTCCTGTTTGCAGCACTTTGCGTGACCTTATGCCGCCCCTTTGTTCCGGCTGTTGCGCCGTCATCGTCAGATGAGCCAGTAGCCTAAGACCAATTTCCCAAACCCCGAAAGCATATGATTGATTGAAACCCTCGCGCTGAGAGGGTTTTAATCAATCACATGTATTGGAGGCTTAGAAAATTAGCTAAAGAAAACGAGTCTGAGCGATCGCTAGAGCGTGACGGAATGCAAGTTTTCGCGGGGATCAAAGGTGCGTTGGGCGCGAATCTTTTCATATAGCTCGCGCTCGGTGGCACTGAGAATCTTGGGTGACGCAATAATAATTTTGGCCAGTAGGTCGGTACGACTGCCATTCGGCGTCACCCATCCCTTCCCTTTCAACCGCAACGATTGCCCTGAGCGAACCCCTGGTGGCACGTTAACCGTCACGCTTCCCTCTGGGGTTGGCACATCAACCATTGCACCGAGGACGGCCTCATCGGGGGCGATGGGGACAGTGCAGGTCAGATTGTCGCCATCAAACTTGAAAAAGGTATGGGGCCGAATATCGATCTTGAGGTAGAGGTCGCCGCGCTGCGAACCATAGGGATTCATTTGCCCCTTTCCACGGATACGAATCTTTGTTCCGGGCTTTGCGCCCCTGGGAATCCGAACATCGATCACCTCGTCTCCAATGCTCAGGCGTTTTTGTACGCCATTGAATGCCTCAGAGAGCGACAAGGCAAAGTTCGATTCCAAATCCATGCCCGCCGTTGACGGTTGTCGTCCGCCAACCCCGCCAAAATCAAAGCCATCGAACCCCGGAGGCGAGCCATACCCACGGCTTCCACTCGGCGGCGTTGACCCAAAGCGTCCTAGTAATTCGTTGATAAATTCATCGAAGCTGCCATAGCGGCCAAAGTCGAATCCACCAAAGTCTGCAGGATTTCCCCCGCCCGGCCAGCTACCCGCTTGCTTCCAATATTGGCCGAACTGGTCGTATTTCTGACGCTTCTCCTCATCAGACAGCACCTCGTAAGCCTCATTCACTTCTTTGAAACGGGCTTCCGCTGTCTTATTGCCAGGATTCATATCAGGGTGATATTGCCGTGCGAGCTTGCGATAGGCTCGCTTGATTTCATCAGCGCTTGCAGTTTTGCTTATACCCAAAACTGCATAATAATCCCTGAAATCCGTTGCGGCCATCGGGTTCCTACTCCTTACAATACTCGGTCATCGCTATAGGATAGAACTGTCTACCTGGCATTGCTTGGCTAACTCCAATCTTTGATGCCACATCAACCTGCCCTATTATTTGCCTGCAACTTACGACGCTAGTGATTCGTCAAACAGACAAGCAGCAGAGGGTTGAATGTCAACATTACAAATTCGCAGCCTCGTTGCCAACTCTATTATCTTGTATCTACTTTCCTAGGCTATCAAAGACTATCGGGATGCGAAGTACGGTCGGAATACCAGACAGGGTGAAATTTCCCTACCTTTTCAAACGCGATTTCAAACGCGATCGCCCGGCATGCAAGTTTGATTTTGCCGTGGGGAAAACTTATCAAAACCAGCAAAAGAAGCTTGAGTAAATATACTGACTGGCAAGATTTAATGTCAGGGATCGCTACGAACTTTGAAACTGAATGATATGATTGCGGAAAAATTACCAAATACATTGATTTAGGGCTATCTAGATGGCACAGATGCCTGTTTCTCCAGTTGTTTTGATGATTCTAGACGGGTGGGGATATTGCGAGGAGACCGACGGTAATGCGATCGCGCAGGCCAACACCCCCGTGATGGATAGCCTACTAGCGGCCTATCCGAATACCTTGATTCGCACCTCTGGTAAAAGTGTTGGGCTGCCAGAGGGACAAATGGGAAATTCAGAGGTAGGTCACCTCAATATCGGAGCCGGGCGGATCGTTCCTCAGGAACTAGTGCGGATTTCCGATGCTGTGGAAGATGGCACGCTGCTTGCCAATCCGGCTCTTGTCAAAGTTTGCCAAGAGGTACAGAAAAGCAGCGGCAAGCTTCACCTCATTGGCCTCTGCTCAGAAGGGGGCGTCCATTCGCACCTATCGCATCTGTTAGGGCTAATCGATCTGGCAAAGGCTCAGGGCATTGCGGAGGTCTGTATTCACGCGATTACGGATGGGCGTGACACCAAGCCGGTTGCTGGGAAAGCCTCTATCCAGAAAATCGAAGCCTATATCGAGAAAGTTGGCCTGGGCACGATTGTGACCCTCAGCGGTCGATATTACGCCATGGATCGCGATCGCCGCTGGGATCGCACCCAAAAGATGTACGACCTGATGACCCAGGACGGGGCTGGGGAAGGAAAAGCCGCCTCCGATGCGCTACAAGCGTCCTACGATGCCGAGGTAACCGACGAGTTTGTGCTTCCGGTGCGCCTCGCTCCTGGGGCTGTAGAGGAAGGTGATGGTGTCATCTTCTTCAACTTCCGCCCGGATCGTGCTCGCCAACTGACCCAGGCGTTTGTTGCTGACGATTTTAACGGTTTTGAGCGCGATCGCATCTCCAACCTTACCTTTGCCACCTTCACCCAGTACGATGCGTCACTGCCTGTTCTGGTGGCATTTGAGCCGCAAGACCTGACCAATATCCTGGGTGAAGTGATTGCCCGAGAAGGCTTGCACCAGTTGCGAACAGCCGAAACGGAAAAGTATGCCCATGTGACCTACTTTTTCAATGGCGGCATTGAGGATCCGTTTGAGGGAGAAGACCGTGTACTCGTTCCTAGCCCTCAGGTTCCGACCTACGACCGCACCCCGGCTATGTCGGCGGATGCGGTGACCGACGGCATTATTGTGGCGGTCGAGAAGGGCATCTATTCCCTGATCGTGATCAATTATGCCAACCCCGACATGGTGGGACACACGGGCAAAATAGAAGCGGCGATTGAAGCGATTGAGACAGTTGATCGCAATGTCGGCCGATTGCTCGAAAGTGTGGTCAAAGCAGGTGGCACGACCCTCATCACCGCTGATCATGGCAATGCAGAGATGATGCGAGATGAACAGGGCAATCCCTGGACAGCGCATACCTCTAATCCGGTGCCATTAATTTTGGTCGAAGGGGAGAAGCGTAAGATTCCCGGTTTTGGAACGGAGGTGGAGCTGCGCTCCGATGGGAAGCTGGCGGATTTGGCTCCCACAATCCTGGAGATTCTCCAGGTTCCCCAGCCTGCCGAGATGACGGGGCGATCGCTCATTGCACCCAGCACCATCGATGTCCGCAACAATCGCACTCCCGTGCGCGTCTCGCTGTAAGGCGATTTCCAGCAAAGAACTGACGGTGCTTCCAGGTCATGTGTATGATTGATCTGGGAGAATTTCCCCCGACGTCGTTTAGTACAGTCCGTGACCTATGACAATTGTGACAATCGCTCAAGTGCTGTGGTCTGTTTCCGCCCTTGGCTTAATTATTCTTGTTCTACTCCATAGCCCCAAAGGAGATGGCTTGGGGGGCTTAGGTGGACAAGCCCAACTCTTCACCAGCTCTAAGAGCGCTGAAATTACCCTCAATCGTTTGACCTGGACGCTGACGATCTTCTTCCTGGCCCTCACAGTGGTACTGAGTGGGGGTTGGTTAGAGTTGGCCGCGGCGCCTCCACAACTGCCTCAATAACGAAGCCCTGCAAAGGGTTCAAAGGCTCGGGTTAGCAGGGAGTTGTCCCCATTTCATGAAATGAGGTTCATTTAGAAACGAGGACAGACAGCTTCAAAAAGCTGTCTGTCCTCGTTTCAATGCGCATGCACTTATAGCGCTATGCGCGTTAGTCAAGCACAGAAAACATTTGGAACCCTCGCAGCGTCATGGCTCCAAACACTTATAGCGGTGTGCAACCGCGTCAAGCACAGAAATGGTTGTGTGTGGGCGCGTCGCGCCGTATGTGATTAGCGTGAGGCTGAGGGTAGTGGGTGAAGTGGGCCTAGCCTGGGCGATGCGGTCAATAAAGGAATGG
>JBCBSL010000393.1:0-5520 GCA_039819145.1 Cyanobacteria bacterium J06638_22 | reverse complement strand
TCTATTGTGGCTACCTGGAACGGCTATTTTTACGTTACGGATGGCTGGTCAGTGTATCCCGGCTTCATTCCGGAGGGCGATCAGATTGTCTGCAAGACCTACATGACTCGGGTTGAAGGCGAAAACACTCGGTTACGTCACTATCTGGCTCGGCTGCATCGCAAAACGCTCTGCTTTCCAAGTCCGTAGAAATGCTGGCTCACTCCATTCGATTGTTACTTCACTACCTCAAGTTCGAGGATGTTCCCGTCCCTGCCAGGTTCATCCCTTAATTCAGCAACGCCAGACTGTTTATAGATTTCCAGTAAACCCATTGGCCGTTTGCATTAGGCCGCAGTTGTTCGCTTTGGCACATTCTCTTCCCACTTGCGGGGTTCGCTAGCCCGACGGATATTTCGCCAAATTTGAGTGGCTGCTAGGGTGCCATCAGCAACAGCGACAGAAACCTGATTCAAGCCTTGCTTCAAATCACCCAGAGCAAAAATGCGCTCGTGTGTCGTCTGAGTCATGGTGTTGGTGATCAGGTTCTCTCCATCCCAGGTGAGTTCTTCAATGCCTTTCAGATACTGGTTGTGGTAGATGGAACCCATGTTAATCAGCCCTGTTGTGGCCTCAACGATGGTGCCATCTTCTAGTTCCACCCCGCTCATTTTGTGATTTTCTCCTAGGAAGCGGGTAATGGGCGCTTCGTACAAAGGGTAGCCATGGTCAGCTAGTTTTTGCTTCATCGCATCACTCACAGAGATGTGACCATGGGTTAAAACCGAGATATATGGCGTAAACCAGTTCATTACAAATGCAGCATTGATCTGCGCTTCACGTTTGACAATCAGCACTGCTTTTTGGTCCCACATGTCAAAGCCATCGCAGATCATGCAAACATGTAGCGTGTAGCCAGCATAGTCATAGACATTTTGCATATCCTCCAACTCGGGGAGCACATCAATAACGCCAGACGCCGCAACCAAGTATTTGCTGCGGAGCGTATACTCTTTGCTGTTTTTCTTGCCAATTTTGACGTGAACCGCCAGCGTTTCACCCTCATCTGTCACGTTCTCGACAAATGCGCGTAGATGGTCGGCCCCCCACTCTATGGCTTGCTTCGTGCCATGGGTCAAAATATTGCGCCCAGGGGTGCTGGGATCTAAGCCTAGATAGTTTCGCGTTTCCTGCATCCAGAGCGATCGCCCTCTTCCCTTTTCAATCACGAGACACTTGAGACCATAGCGGGCTAGGTAGATGGCGGCTGAGAGCCCTCCCATCCCACCGCCTACGACAATTGCGTCGTACACCGTATCTAGATGATTTTCAATATTGGCGCTAGAAAGTTTCATGACTACCCAAACTTGGAGAGAATAACGAACAGAACAGCAACGATAAAGACGACTCGCCGTTTGCTGGCCATTACAGATGCAGCCCTTGGAGGGGTGGTAGGAAGATGACCCTGCCATTGCCCAAGGATGATGGATCACGCTGACTTATATCAGAATAATTCTGATATAAGAATTTGTCAATTTGTATAATTGCTTAAATATTAGAATGGTACCAATATTGATAGTATGCCAATACGTTAATGATGAGCCTGTGATGTGAGTTACACCGACTATCAATATGGCGACATTAAACCACAACGAAAAATTTTGGTACTGAATCTCTGTTTTAGTTGCTTGGAAAGGGCTCAAGGATGTCTCAGCAAACCGAGGAAATTGTGCAAACTCTCAAGTCAAAGCGTCTTCGGGTTACCCCTCAGCGCTTTGCTGTATATGCAAATCTTCTTGAGCGTGCGGATCACCCGACAGCAGATCAGATTTTGTCTGACCTAAATCAAGATGTGCCAACGTCTTCACAAGCCACAATCTATATTTCCCTCCAAGCGCTCAGAGATGTCGGTTTAATCCGTGAGGTCTTGTTGGAAGAAGGTGTTTGTCGTTATGATGCCAACGTCGAACCCCATCATCACTTCGTTTGCGAGGGGTGCGGAGGAATTGAAGATATTCCTTGGGACAGTTTTCAGTGTATTGATGTGAATCGGCTGCGGCCTGGGCTGAAGGCAAACAGCTATGAGGTGATTGTGCATGGCAAGTGCGATCGCTGTTCGTAAGCCGTGCCACTGAATTCCAACTTGCTTAGGATTGCTTTCCTGCAGTGTACTGTCGGATCATTCCGATTGAAAGAAGAGAAATCAAAAACCTGCTGCCCTTGCACATCAACGATGCGAAGCACCTGACCTTGCTCTAGCGTTCCATGCGCACCTTGTCCTGGCTCAATGGTGATGGACTGAAGCAATGTTTGTCGCTCTAGGGTCATTTTTAGATAATGAAGTTTGCTTTTGTGGTGATACTTTTTAACTACTTTCTCTCAGATTGTCGATGCTGTGTAGATGCTGTTTGGTTTCCATAGAGCTGAGCTGGTTTCGTAAGTTGATGCGAGGTGCTAGCTGCTAGGTCATTCACTCGGACAATAGGTGCAGAATTGACTCCATCAAGTGATTTGGGCGATCGCCCCTTAATCTCGATCACAAATGCAACCTCTAAGGGTAGGGTATAATCCTTCTCCGCGCGCGCTATGCCTCTGTGGTTCTATCTGTAAAAACGCCAAACTTATGACGTCCCTCCAATCCCCATCTACCACCCTCCACCCCCTCGAACCCCTCAGCGCTACCGAAATTGAGCAGGCAGTGGCGATCGCCCGTCAAGAAAAGGGCATCGGCGACAGCTATCGCTTCCCCTGTGTTACGTTGCGGGAACCCTCTAAAGCTATGGTGTTGAGCTATCAGCCCGGCGACCCCTTCGAGCGCGAGGCTGCTTTGATCTTGCTCGATAATGCAACCGAGAAAACCTACGAGGCGGTGGTGTCTCTGACTCAGGGCAAAGTCACCCGCTGGGAGCCTATTCCCGATGTGCAGCCCAACATCATGGCCGATGAGCTGTCGGACTGCGAGGCGGTGGTAAAGCAGCACCCGGAGTTCCTGGCGGCTCTGGAAAAGCGGGACATTACAGATCTGGATTTGGTTGTGGTCGACCCCTGGGCGCCGGGCAACTTTGGCTTTGAGGATGAAGTGGGCATCCGCGTCTCCCGCTGCATCTGTTATCAGCGGGTAACTGCCGAGGGTAACTTTTACTCCCGCCCCATCGACGGGCTGGTTCCCGTGGTGGATCTCAACAAGATGGCGGTGATTCGGATTGAAGATCTGGGAGTTGTGCCTGTGCCGCCCGACCCCGGTGAGTACGAAGCCCAGTTTCAACCTGAAATGCGCCAGGACATCAAGCCCCTGCACATTACCCAGCCCGATGGCCCTAGCTTTGAGGTCAACGGCCACCACATCCGCTGGCAAAAGTGGGATCTGCGCATTGGCTTTAACCCTCGCGAAGGGTTGGTGCTGTATCAGGTGGGGTATGAAGACCAGGGACGGTTACGCCCCATCCTCTATCGCGCGTCGATGGCGGAAATGGTTGTGCCCTACGGCGATCCGCGTCCCCAGCACTACCGAAAAAACGCCTTCGATATTGGCGAACATGGCATCGGGATGCTGGCAAACTCCCTCACCCTGGGCTGTGATTGTCTGGGAGAGATCTATTACTTTGATGCGGTGCTAACGGATAGCCGGGGCAATGTGGCCATCACCGAGAATGCCGTTTGTATGCATGAAGAGGACTTCGGCATCTTGTGGAAGCACACGGACTGGCGGCGAGATAGTGTGGCGGTGAGGCGATCGCGCCGTCTTGTCCTCTCTTTCATCGCCACGGTGGATAACTATGAGTACGGCTTCTTCTGGTACTTCTACCAGGACGGCACCATTCAGTACGAAGTGAAGCTTACGGGCATCTTGCTCTGTGGTGTTGCCGCCGATAATCTGACCCATGGCACCCTGGTCGCCCCAGAACTGAATGCCCTGATTCATCAGCATTGCTTCTGTATGCGGCTAGATTTTGATGTGGATGGTTGCCCCAACACCGTCTACGAGGTCAACTCCGAAGCTCTACCTCCCGACCCGGAGAACCTGATGCAGAATGGCTTCTACGCCGTTTCTACCCCGCTGACAACGGAGCAAGACGCCCAGCGCATTGTCGATCCGTTTAAGGGACGCTATTGGAAAGTGGTGAATCCCCATGTCACCAACCGCCTGGGGCAACCCGTCGCCTTTAAGCTCATCCCCGGCGAAAACGTGCTGCCCTTCGCCCACCCCGACGCCCCCATCCTGAAGCGGGCGGGTTTTATGACCAAGCATCTGTGGGTGACGCCCTACGACGATGCGGAACTCTACCCCGCTGGCAAGTACCCCAACCAACACCCCGGCGGCGAAGGCTTACCCAAATGGACCCAAGCCAACCGCCCCATCGAAGACACCGATGTCGTCACCTGGTACGTCTTCTCTCACCACCATGTCCCTCGCCCTGAAGACTGGCCCGTCATGCCCACCGCCTACTCCGGCTTCACCCTCAAACCCCTCGGCTTCTTCGACGCCAACCCCGCCCTGGATGTCCCCCCCACCAGCGCCTACAACGGCAACGGGCATTGTCATTCGAGCTAGTGCAAAGCGCACAGAAGTGAGAAACCGCAAGTATTGAAGACCTGTGGCTTCTTATGGGATGAGGTTTAACGAGTATGATGGCGATAAGGGCTATTATTGCTTAGTGATCGGGAGATGTCGCGATGGTACAGATTCCTGAAAGAACACTCACACTTGCAGAGTTTTTGCGACGTCCAGAAACAAAACCTGCAACTGAATATATCGATGGTCAACTGATTCAAAAACCAATGCCGCAGGGAAAGCATAGTAAACTTCAGGGCAAACTAACGGCAGAAATTAATGCGCTCACTGAAACCGAACAGATTGCCTTAGCCCTGCCGGAATTACGATGTACCTTTGGCGATCGCTCTACTGTTCCTGATATCGCAATTTTTCGCTGGGAGCGTTTGCCTCTCGATGAAGACGGAGACATCGCCAATCATTTTTATGAACCTCCAGACTGGACGATTGAGATTCTATCGCCTGAGCAAAACCAGTCGAGGGTAACGGCCAACATCCTGCATTGTCTGAAGTTTGGGTGCCAAATGGGTTGGTTAATTGATCCCAACATTAAGTCTGTTTTAGTGTTTCCATCAGGTCAGCAACCCGAATTTTTCCAAGATGTAGATCAGGCTCTCCCCACCCCCGATTTCCTACCCGCTTGGCATATTACTATAGGAGGTCTATTCAGTTGGCTAAAATCGGGTGGTAGTAGTAGGCCTTCTAGTGAGTAATTCACTATTTGTTGCTGTTGTGGACGCGCCACACCCACAACAGCAACAAAATACATAAGTCCCATCATTGATTAAGCAACCACTTGGTTTACACCCATTGATATCCTTGTCTTTCCCGCGAGAGCGGGAATCCAAAAGAGTCGAACATTAAATCAGAACGGGCATTGTCATCCCGCCTAACCTGGATTATTCAGGAAAATAGGACTTACGCATTGCCATGATGGTCAAACTGTGAGTTGCTCAAAAGAGTCGTCATTCTGATTGTGCTGTTCGATA
>JBCBSL010000392.1:0-5533 GCA_039819145.1 Cyanobacteria bacterium J06638_22 | reverse complement strand
TGGGAACGCCGTGCCTACATCCCGTCCAGCAATCAGTTGCACGAGGAAGATCAATGCTCCGACAAAGCCGGACAACCCAAAGGTGAGATAAATGAAGAAGCGTAGACCCCGATAGGGAGCGCGAGCTTCTTCCCGTAACTTTTCTAATTTTTCGGGAGAAAGACGCGAGGCAGGGCGCTTACCCTGCAGGTTGCCAGAGGCGGGATCAGGCATAGAGGTTCCACGATAAAAAGTACTATCTCTACGCTACCAAATACCGCGCTTGCCACTGGGGTGAATGGTGGCCCAATTTGTGCGCGCTTGGGAAAGCTGGGCATCGGTAATTTTTGCGCCTGTCAGGTCGGCACCACAGAGATTAGCGCTTCTCAGGTTGGCATTGCTCAGGTAGGCATAGCTCAAGTCAGCGCCTCGCAGGTCGGTATTCTGCAGGTCGGCATGACTGAGATAAGCCCGTGCTAAGTTGGCATTCTTTAAGTTCGCCTGGCTCAAGCCCGCTCGCCCAAAATCGGTGTTGAACAGGTTTGCCCCTTGGAGGTTAACCTTCCGCAGCCGTGCCTGGTGGAAGTTGGCGCCCGAAAGATTGGCTTTTGCTAAATGCAGAGCGGTCAAATCATGGAAAGTGAAGTCGCGCTTGCCTTTGCTATAGGTCAGCACCACTTCCTCCGCAGAGGGTTTGGGCTTGGTATTGCCCGCCGAGTTGCTATCACCACCGCCTGTGGGTGGCCCTGAGACGCGAGAAGGAATGCGCGATCGCTCCATCGTCGTCATGCTGGTGCGGATTCTTCCTCGGCGATTGCTACCTCCGGTCATCCCCGTCGAGTCCATCCCATTTTTTGCTTGCCGCGCTCGAATTGCGGCAGCCATCCGAGCGGACGGCGATGAGTGCATCATCCGCCCGCTGGTGTTGCCATTGTTGAGATTGCCGGTATTGCCAGCAGTGTTGTCTTCGCGCGTCGGCTTCACCGGCGTGACCATACTCTGAGCCAGACTTTCCATGTAGGGCTCTAGATCCAACGCCCGTAGCACTTCTCCTGCATTTTGGTAGCGATGCCGAACTGAAACCTCCAGCATTTTTTGCATCACGGTGGCAAAGTGATCACTCACGTGGATATGCTCTTCCCACATCATCTCCCCCGTACTGGGATTGTAGGAGAGATCCTTCGGCGATTTTCCCGTCAGTAGATATACGCAAGTTACGCCAAGGGCATAGATATCGCTGGCATATACTGGGCGCATGGCCATCTGCTCGGGTGGCGCATAGCCGGGCGTACCAATTGCATAGGCGGTCAAGGCCGTTTGTTCCGATGCATTGGCGCGGGTGGGGGTGACTTTGTCCTTGACGGCCCCAAAGTCAATCAGAACCAACTTCTTATCCTGGGTACGCCGAATCAAGTTAGCCGGTTTGATATCTCGGTGAATGACTTGATTGGAGTGGATGTACTGCATCATCGGCAGCACTTCGCTGAGGAACTGCTTGACCCCGGCTTCGGTAAAGGGGCCGTTCTTTTTCACCTCTTGCTGCAATGTAGAGCCGCTGATGTATTCCTGAACGAGATAAAACTCTTGGTTGGCCTCGAAGTAGTCCAGCAGTCGAGGCACTTGAGGGTGGTTACCAATCTTACCCAGGGTCTTGGCTTCCCGTCGGAACAGATCCCGTGCCATTTGCAACACATGGGGAGAGGAGGCAGCAGGCCGTAGTTGTTTGATCACACAATGAGGACTACCGGGAAGCGACTCGTCCTTGGCCAGAAATGTTGCGCCAAATCCACCCCGTCCCAGTTCTCGATTCACCCGGTAGCGATCGCGTAACAACAGCTTGGAACCGCATGCCTGACACAGTTCTGTGTCGAGCAGGTTTTCGGGGTTTGGACAGGCAGGGTTTAAGCAGTAGCTCATTCGGCTTTACTCTTATTGCGATCGCCGGACAAATAACATCCCATCAGGACAAATAACTTTAGGTCTGTATTTGGCTCTACATTTGATTATCCTTTGCTTTCTAATGTAAGGCAGTGCAGTTCTTTCGAGGTCAATAGTGAAATGTTAGTAAAAGGAAACCAGAAACCGTTTTAAGTAGAGGTGAAGATACGTGTTTCTACAGAACTTCGATGTAACGATGCAGACAATCCGGTGGAAGAGTCGGTCATCTGCAAAAGATGGGCCGATGGGCAGCAGCAAGACAGACGTGCCACTAGCATCATTCATGTGCGCTCTGCACAAATCTATACGAAAGACACACTGTTGGCACTTTCCAAACATTAGTGTTCCCACACCGAGGAAGAGAATCGAGATAGCCTCGATAATTTTTCGTCTAAAAGTTCATGAAAACTTCATCCAATTAGATGAATTCTCTTGAAATTGAGTTTAGTGCAAAAGAAAATGCAGTACATGGCGTTTTGAGCCAAAGGACTTGCGTTTTTCATCAAAGATACTCTGTTACATATCAAGAAATCTGGCTTTTTACCAGTGGGCGGTGACCCTTTCTGAGTTGTCTGAGTTTGCCCTACTCAAACGATGAAACCCGTCGTTCAACGGGTGAGAAGACCAGTTTATTTCATATCTTCACTATCTATTTATCACATCTACTTTGGTGTCTATCAGGTTACTTTGTTACTCCATTTGTTGACATAGAGCGGTTCAAAACAGGGTTTGGAGGGTGGGAGTGCACTGCTCCAACCGCCATATTCCGTTTCGTAAACGATGCAACCGTGGGTAGGGCGATCGCCCAATCCATTCCCGAATCCCTGGGAATCGCAACCAACAAGACGATAGAATCAGACGGTTGAGAAACGTAGAACCTGTCAGTGGTGGATGCGCGCGATCGCTCCCCTCTGCGGTTCGGTTTCTGCCGTGTTTCTATTGACGACGCTTAAAGCGGTTTCCTATGCGTATTTCATTAAACTGGTTGCGAGAACTGGTCGATGTGTCGATTTCCCCTGAAGAGATTGGGGAAACCCTTACAATGGCAGGGTTTGAGGTCGAAGATATTGAGGATCGACGAACCTGGGCCGAAGGGGTGGTGATTGGCCGCGTGCTGGAACGCAAAGCCCATCCCGACGCCGATCGGTTAAGCGTATGCCAGGTCGATATTGGGGCTGGGGAACCCTCCACAATTGTTTGTGGTGCTGCCAACGTGCGGGCCGATACCTATGTGCCGGTGGCAACGGTTGGAACTTATCTGCCCGTCGTTGATCTCAAGATTCGTCCGCAGAAGAAACGCGGCGTCGTGTCAGAAGGCATGATCTGCTCGTTGGCCGAGCTGGGTTTAGCGAAGGATTCGGAGGGGATTCACATTTTCCCCCAAGAAACCTTGACTGTTGGGGAGGATGTGCGGCCCCTACTGGGTCTAAATGATGTCATTCTCGACCTGACCTCAACGGCGAACCGCGCTGATGCACTCAGTTTGGTGGGGATTGCGCGTGAACTGTCCGCCATCACCGGGGCAACGCTAAACCTGCCAGATAGTCCCGAACGATCCACAGCGTCTGATGAAAAAGCGCTGGCACTGCATATTTCTGAATCCAAAGCCTGCCCGATTTACATTGGGACGATGGTTTCAGGGGTAAAAATTGCGCCATCGCCAGAATGGTTGCAGCGTCGCTTACTGGCCTCTGGCACACGTCCTATCAATAACGTGGTGGATGTGACGAACTATGTGCTGCTGGAGTGGGGGCAACCCCTCCACGCCTTCGATGCCGATCGCCTAAAGCAGATTGCAGGGGGCGATCGCCTCACGGTTGGCGTTCGCTTTGCCAATAGCGGCGAAACCCTCACAACCCTGGATAGCCAAGAGCGCAAATTGCAAGAGCAAACGTTGCTGATTACCGCGAACGATCGCCCGGTGGCCCTGGCTGGGGTAATGGGGGGGGAGGATAGCGAAGTCTACGACGGCAGCGTCAACTTGATGCTGGAGGCGGCGTTGTTCGACGCGGTGGCCATTCGTCGCTCGGCACGATCCATGGGGCTGCGCACGGAAGCGTCGGCTCGCTACGAGCGCGGCGTCAATGCTGCTGAGCTACCCCTGGCCTGTGGTCGTGCGCTGCAATTGCTGGAGGAACTCGCAGGCGGGACGGTAGAAACTCAGGCGATCGCCCAATCCCAGACGGCTCAAACAACCACGGTTCCGATGATCAATCTGCGGCTTGATCGGGTGAATGCCGTTTTAGGACCGGTGGATCTAAGCGACTCAGATGACGAGGAATCGGTCATTGGCGAATTGCAGTCGGCGGATGTGGAACGCATCCTGACGGCGTTGGGGTGCCAGGTGGAAGCAACAAACCCCGATCGCACCCTATGGAACGTAACGGTGCCGCCCTATCGCTACCGCGACCTAGAACGGGAGATCGATTTGATTGAAGAAGTCGCGCGGCTCTACGGCTTCAACAAGTTCATCGATACCTTGCCCAAGGAAGGCGAGGCGGGCTATTTACCCATCGACCAGATGCTGCTGCGGGAAATCCACCAGGCCTTTCGCGCGGTGGGGCTGACAGAAGTGATGCACTACTCGGTGGGCAAGCCGGATGAAGAACGTCAGATTGAGCTGACCAATCCTCTATTTGCTGAGTTTTCTGCCCTACGCACTGACCTGTTACCGGCTCTGATTGATGCCTTTCAGTTCAACCAAGAAAAGGGGAACGGTGCGCTTCAGGCCTACGAAATTGGGAGGATTTTCTGGAAAGAGGAAGATGGCTTGATGGAGAGCGATCGCGTTGCTGGCATCCTCGGCGGCGATCCCGTCCAGGGGCGCTGGGTGACCAGTGGCCGGGATCAACCCATGTTCTGGTTTGAGGCCAAGGGCGTTCTGCAAAGTGTCTTCCAGCGCTTAGGGTTTGATGTAGAATATCAGCCCGATCGCCGTAATCCTCTCCTGCATCCCGGTCGCACTGCTTCCCTTTGGATTGGGGGAGAGCATCTGGGCTTGTTTGGGCAGTTGCATCCCCAAGAACGGCAGCGACGCGGCCTACCCGATGAGGTATATATTTTTGAACTGGAACTCGATCTGCTGCTGCACAAGATGGATCAGGAAGACCAACTGACCCCCATTTTCCAACCCTATTCCACCTTCCCGGCGATGGATCGAGACATTGCTTTCTTTGCGCCGACGAAGTTTTCGGTGGCCGACATTCAGCGAGCTGTGCATCAAACCGCTGGTAGCTTACTGGAGTCGGTGAGTTTGTTCGATGAGTATCGAGGAGAGAATGTGCCGGAAGGCCAGCGCAGCCTTGCCTTTCGATTGATCTATCGATCGGGCGATCGCACGCTCACTGACGATGAAGTGGAACCAGTGCATCAGCAAGTGCGAGACGTTCTGCAGGAAAAATTCCAGGCTAATCTTCGGAGCTAAGGCATTAGCAAAAAATAGGGACACACAGTCTTCTACCCATCAACTTTTGCACGCCCCGCACTGCAGGGCGTGCAGAAGCGAGCCGTTCTAATCTCCACGCATAAGGCTGTAGGCCTCAGTACAGGGCAAAAACCAGAGAACCCTTGATTTTGGGTAGCGCGGGCACCGCCCCCGCTACCCAAAATCAAGGGT
>JBCBSL010000391.1:0-5554 GCA_039819145.1 Cyanobacteria bacterium J06638_22 | reverse complement strand
CCAAGCTGTGCCAAAATGTAGACGGTTTTGTGTTGACAAATTAAGAAAGTTAAAGCAAACACCCGTAGACTCGCAGAAGGTTTCACTCGATAAGCTATGGATTCCCTTTATCAATTTGCGTGGCTCATTCCAACCCTGCCACTCCTCGGGGCGATGGTGCTGGGGATAGGGCTGATCTCATACGGCAAACTCACTACACGGCTGCGATCGCTCAGCGCTATCTTCATCGTGTCGCTCATTGGAGCAGCGATGGTGCTGTCCTTTGGGTTGCTCTGGAGCCAAATTCAGGGACATGAGACATTTACCCTCTACATCGACTGGGCATCCGCTGGGGATTTTCACCTCGCGATGGGCTATACCATCGACCACCTGGCCGCGCTGATGTTGGTAATTGTGACCACGGTCGCCTTCCTGGTGATGATCTACACCGATGGGTACATGGCCCATGACCCTGGGTACGTGCGTTTCTACGCCTACCTCAGTTTATTTAGCTCCTCCATGTTGGGATTGGTCATTAGCCCCAACCTGGTTCAGGTGTATGTCTTCTGGGAGTTGGTGGGGATGTGTTCCTACCTGCTCATCGGATTTTGGTATGACCGCAAAGCCGCCGCCGATGCCTGTCAGAAAGCATTTGTTGCGAACCGAGTGGGCGACTTCGGTTTGCTACTGGGGATCCTGGCGTTGTACTGGGCTACGGGTAGCTTTGAGTTTAATGTCGTGGGTGAGCGTCTCCACGAACTGGTAGAAATCGGTAGCCTCAGCGGGGCGCTGGCTGGCTTCTTCGCCATCTTGGTGTTCCTCGGGCCGGTGGCTAAGTCTGCACAGTTTCCGCTGCATGTGTGGTTGCCCGACGCGATGGAAGGCCCAACCCCCATCTCTGCCCTGATTCACGCGGCAACGATGGTGGCGGCTGGGGTGTTCCTACTGGCACGGATGTTCCCCATGTTCGAAGCTTTGCCCATAGCAACAGATATTGTTGCCTGGACGGGGGCATTCACAGCCTTTATGGGCGCAACCATTGCCATCACTCAAAATGACATCAAAAAGGGACTGGCCTATTCCACCATGTCTCAGTTGGGCTACATGGTCATGGCGATGGGCGCGGGCGCTTATGGTGCCGGGCTGTTCCACTTGATGACCCACGCCTACTTCAAGGCGATGCTCTTCCTCTGCTCCGGTTCCGTCATCCACGGAATGGAAGCCGTTGTGGGACATGATCCCATCTACGCCCAGGACATGCGCCTCATGGGCGGTTTACGGAAATATATGCCCGTTACGGCCTTTACGTTCCTGATTGGCACCCTGGCAATTTGCGGGGTTCCACCATTTGCGGGTTTTTGGTCGAAGGATGAAATTTTAGGCTCGACCTTCCAAACCAGCCCTGCCCTATGGGCCGTGGGCTTTATCACCGCTGGTATCACCGCCTTCTACATGTTCCGGATGTACTTCATGACCTTTGAAGGGCCATTCCGGGGTAAGGATGACGCCATCAAGCAGCAATTGAAAACTGAGCAGTTGCAGCGCATGGGGCTGGCCTTTGGCCCCGGTGCCATGAACCCCAAGGAGCTGACGGCAGACTATCCGGCAGAGGATGAGGCTCATGAGGATCACGACCATCATCACAGCGATGAGCCCCATGAATCGCCGATTTCAATGACCCTGCCGCTAATGGTGCTGGCCATTCCCTCCATGCTGGTGGGTTTGGTTGGAACACCTTTTGGCAACTACTTCGAAGCGTTCATCCATCCTCCCGGCGAGGCGGTGGAAGCCATTGCAGGTATCGGTGTCCCCCCTGAGTTTGAGTGGAGCGAATTCCTCACTATGGCGGGTAGCTCGGTCGGCATCGGCCTGATTGGGATCACCCTGGCGATATTGATGTATCTGCGCAAGCAGATCAACCCCGCGGCGATCGCCGAGCGCATCCAACCGCTCTATCAGCTCTCCCTCAACAAGTGGTACATCGACGACATCTACGAGGTGGCCTTCATCAAAGGCAGTCGTCGTCTGGCCAAGCAGGTGCTAGAGGTCGATATCCGCATCGTGGATGGTCTGGTGAACCTAGCCGGGTTCGTTACCCTGGTGACTGGCGAAGGGCTAAAGTACCTGGAAAACGGACGGGCACAGTTCTATGCTCTGATCGTGTTCGGTGCCGTTCTCGGGCTGGTACTGGTGTCTGGCATTACCTAAGGGCGATCGCCTCATAGCCTTGGCTTCGAGAATGCTAGCCGACGATGCATCCTCGAAGCCATTAACGTTTTCTTGATGTCCCTTCAAAAACTCAGCACCCCTAAACTTTTCCCTTGCTCCTCATTCCCTTACCCCTACCCTGCCTTACCCAGATTCCCTTCGAAACTAAGCGACGTAAGATATACGCATCATAAAACTCTATGAATCTTGCTACCTTCCCTTGGCTAACGACAGTCATATTGCTGCCGATCGCCGCCTCCCTCCTGGTTCCCTTCATCCCCGACAAGGATGGGAAGACGGTGCGCTGGTACGCGCTCATCGTTGGCTTAATTGACTTCGCCATTCTGATCTACGCCTTCTACACCCAGTACGATCCCACCCAGTCAGGGATGCAACTTGTCGAGAGCTATACCTGGCTACCCATGCTGGATTTGAGGTGGTCGGTCGGGGCCGATGGGCTGTCGATGCCGCTGATCCTACTCACGTCATTCATCACCACTCTGGCGACCCTGGCCGCTTGGCCGGTTACCCTGAAACCGCGCCTGTTCTACTTTTTGATCCTGGCCATGTACGGCGGCCAGATCGCTGTATTTGCCGTGCAGGACATGCTGCTGTTCTTCCTGGTGTGGGAACTTGAACTGATTCCGGTGTACCTCCTGCTCGCCATTTGGGGGGGCAAAAAGCGTCTCTATGCCGCCACCAAGTTCATCCTCTATACTGCAGGGGGATCGCTGTTCATTTTGTTGGCCGCGCTGGCGATGGCGTTCTATGGCGACACCGTTTCCTTTGACATGCAAACGCTCATGGCGAAGGACTTCCCGATAAAATTCCAACTCTTCGCCTACGCCGGATTTCTGATTGCCTATGCCGTCAAGCTGCCGATCTTTCCGCTCCATACTTGGTTGCCCGACGCCCATGGTGAGGCGACGGCTCCCGTTCACATGCTGCTGGCGGGGATCTTGCTGAAAATGGGCGGGTATGCCTTGATCCGCATGAATGTGGAAATGCTGCCCGATGCCCACGTGTATTTCGCGCCGATCCTAATCATTCTGGGCGTGGTCAATATTATCTACGCGGCGCTCACCTCTTTTGCCCAGCGCAATCTGAAACGAAAGATCGCCTACTCTTCGATTTCCCACATGGGCTTTGTGCTCATCGGGATTGCCTCCTACACCAACCTGGGGCTGAGTGGTGCGGTGCTGCAAATGGTATCTCACGGGTTGATTGGAGCCAGCCTCTTCTTCCTGGTCGGAGCCACCTACGATCGCACCCACACGCTCATCCTCGATGAAATGGGGGGCGTTGGCCGCAAGATGCCCAAGATCTTCGCCATGTTCACCACCTGCTCCCTGGCCTCCCTTGCCCTACCTGGCATGAGCGGCTTCATCGCAGAGTTGATGGTATTTGTGGGCTTTGCCACTAGCCCTGCCTATGACCTCACCTTCAAGGTAATCATGGTGAGTCTGGCGGCGGTGGGGGTCATCCTCACCCCGATTTACCTGCTATCGATGCTGCGCGAAATCTTCTACGGGCCTGAGAACAAAGAACTGGTCGAACATGAAGTGCTGGTGGATGCAGAACCCCGCGAGGTCTTCATCATCGCATCGCTGGTGATCCCCATCATCGGCATTGGCCTGTATCCCAAGCTGCTGACTCAGCTTTACGATGCAAAGACGACTCAGATCACGGAAAAATTGCAAACGTCCTTTGAGCTAGCAGACGTAGAATCCTTACCTGCCGCCGAAGCCACTGAGGTGTCTCTGCTGCCAACGGAGACACTTCAAGCACCCGCGATTAGCCAGTTGTAACGGTTAATGGCGCTAAGTTTCCAGGTAAGAGAGGGGCGATCGCCCCTCTTTTTTCTTTGTTTACCTGTGTGTGTTCAGAAGGGGTTCGGCTCCACGATGGTGACTGGCAACTAAAGTCGCGGCTACTCGAACCAAGTCCGCCTTCGCGGACTCAAGCGGTATAGCGCTACGTGCTCAGGTAGAACTCAATCATTTTTTGAAAGCCCCGCGACGCGGGGCTTTCAAAAAATGATTTGTCCTAATCTCAATGCGTAAGACTACATGAGGCCAGGTTAGCTTGCAACCCCAGCATCTTCGATGCTCCAGTTCTGAAAGTCATATCGGCGGCTCTGATCGCCATACTTGATCTCAAGAAATGTGCCAGCCTCCGATCGCATCCAGGGGTTTTGGAATAGCGGCCAACTGTGATAGTCCACGACCTCGCCGTTGATAGTGCGATCGCCACTAAATTCCATTTCCAGCACATCGCCGGATAGAGAGACGAAGCGCAGCCGGGGACGGCGATCGCCAACGCCAGAAGTATCCAGCTCAGTCTGGGTTTTGACGGCTTCGGCAAAGGCAGTGATTTCGGCCTGGGGCGACTCAGCAGCAAAGTCTGTGGCGGGAGCCGTTTGAATGACAATTCCATTGCGATCGGCATCACTGTGGAACGACCGAAACGGGCTATCAAACACCTCAATCGTATCTTTCCAGTCGTAGCCGTTCACCACTTTGAGGGCAATCAATGCGGTTCCCCCGTGGATAAACATCCAGCCATCCTCCTCGACCCGCTCGACAACGGCCTCCGTGTCGGGGAGGTAGCCCGTAATCGTGTCGCGATAGACACCGATGAGGGCGCGCTCATGCTGCAGCACCTGACCGTCGGCGGTATCTCCCCGTCCGCGATCGGCTTCGACAGGGTGCTTGATGACGAGGGTTGACCCTGGTGCATCCGACACCCAAACGACGCCCATGCGATTGAGCTGGTCGTGCCAAGCCAAATCGCCATTACCATCGAATTGGCTATACATGGCGTAGGTTTCGTCCATGTAGGTGTACTTTCGATATTTGTCGTCGCGGTTGAAGGATTGTCCTTGGGTTTCCCGATGCACATAGGGGCGGCGGCGATCTTGCCCGATATAGGTCAACGGCTCGGGGATGCGATAATCTGACACCGCGCTCATGACCGCACAGCCATCTTCATGGATGGGCTCATCTCCGCCCCAGTACAGCCAGCCAACGGGCCCCGTCAAAGAGCCACGGCGGCGCGGATCATGGGTGAAGTTGGACGTTCGCAGGGTTGAGGTCGCCCAATATCCCTCCAGCCATTCTGGAGCCATGCTGGTCAGCAAGAGATCGAGGCCGACCGTGGCACGCTGCTGCATCTCTGGGTCGGCGGCGTGATCACGTAGCGACAACAAGCTATTGATAAAAAAGACGTGATAAATCGGCGAGTCATGTTCCACAATCCCATGTTGGGCGATCGCGGGAATGGATCTCTACATGCGCCATAACGCGGTCATGCCCGATGAGGTGAAAGAGAAGGCACGGCGCTTCATCACCAGCTTTGATGACTACAC
>JBCBSL010000390.1:0-5559 GCA_039819145.1 Cyanobacteria bacterium J06638_22 | reverse complement strand
CTTCACCTTCACCAGGAATGACTTGAGCCATGTTGTCTCCTTGTATATTTGAATGCATCAAAGAGCAGAGGCGAAAATTACTTGCGGAGAAGAAATAGTCGCCCCTTTAACGGATATTGTTCGGGTTAGAGCTGAGTATGGTTGGCTAGCTCTAGAACCGCCGGGAGGATCCTCCTCTGCTCTGCCAACCACCACCGCCACCACCACCAGAAGAGCGTCGATCTTCGCGAGGGCGGGCTTTGTTCACCTTGAGGTCACGACCCATCCACTCCGCTCCATCGAGCGCGTCAATCGCTGCGGTTTCCTCTTCTTCCGTTTCCATTTCAACAAAGGCAAACCCACGCATCCGACCTGTTTCACGATCGGTGGGAAGTTGCACGCGCTTGACGGTACCGTATTCGGCAAACGTCTCGGTCAGGTCATCTTGTGTGACGCTGTAGGACAAGTTGCCAACGTAAATCGACATTAGAGATTCTCCGAAAACATATTGTAGAGAGTTAAGTTCGGAGAGACGTTTTGAAAACGAATTACACAACCGAAACTAAATCTTGGTTGATCGTAGCACAGGGGATTGGCGTCAGAAATACTATCCGAATGATCTGAACGATTTTCATTGAGTGGCATTATTTCTCTGTGGTGTCAACTAATTTTTTTGTCATACCAAGGGAGGCGGAGACGCGATCGCCTTTGATCTTAGGGATTCTGCTAATTGATGGGGATTCCCCTAGAATCCAAGCGGAATTTTATAGGTGACAAATCATTTAATAGGCGTCAAATCTTAGGCGGCAGCACTTGAAATAATCATTCAATGGTCAAAGTAAAAGATATAAAAATTAATGTGAATAGGGTCTATACCCAATGGGGAGAGGAGTGGAGCTACAAGCGGACATAACTCGCTAGAGTCAAAGTATGATTGAATTTACCCCGTTTATTGATGGAGATCAGTGCCTATCGCTTCCTCTATCAACGGAGTTGGTCAGGATGACGTGAGATCCTAAGGGTTAAATCTAGATTGTTTGAAGTGAGTCTCAAATGGGAAGTTAGATGCACCGCATTCAACCCCCCAGGCATACAAAAAGAAACGTTGTTTCTTAGGAGTCTCAAATGGGAGGGTGGATGCGGTACATCTACCCTCCGAGAAAAACAGAAAGGAACGTCGTTTTTTAGGAGATTTTGTGGCTTCTTTCCTTCGTAAACCCAAGCGTATGATGCTGGCCTTGTTGGTGATCGGTGGCAGCGCTCTCTACACCCATGCTTTCCATACGCTGGATGTCAATTTTTTGTGGAAAAGCTTGGGTATTCTGCTGCCAATACAGGTTGGAGCCAGTGTTTACTTCCTTTATCTATACTGGTCGGGGCGAATTCCGGGAACCAGCTTGTACGCTCAGCAGCAGCAGGATCGCCAATTACAGGAAGAGGATCAACCGCTTTGAGTGGCTGAATTAGTCCTCGGCGACGCCATCTTGGCGGGCCGCGTATTGTACCGCAGCGGAGACAGCTGGTACAACGCGGGAGTCGAATACAGAGGGAATGATGTGCTCGCTGTCGAGTTCGGTGGACTTGACGAGGGAGGCGATCGCCCCGGCGGCTTCCAGATACATCTTGGTGGTCATGGTGGCGGCGCGGCAGTCGAGGGCGCCCCGGAAAATACCTGGAAATGCCAGCACATTGTTGATTTGGTTGGCATAGTCGCTGCGGCCTGTGGCCACCACCGCTACGCGATCGCAGATTAGCTCCGGTTGAATTTCGGGAATGGGGTTGGCCATGGCAAACACGATAGGATCCTTCGCCATCGATGCCACCATATCAACCGTGACGACATCGGGAGCGCTAACCCCCAGGAAGATATCTGTACCTTGCATGGCATCGGCAAGACTCCCCCCCTCTTCAACGGCGAACTCTTGCTTCTCAAAGGTGAGGTTGGGGCGATCGCGACTGATGATGCCCCGCGAGTCGCACATCAGGATTTGGGTTGCGCCTGCTTTGCGGAGGAGGCGGGCGATCGCCACCCCAGCGGCTCCCGCCCCATTAATAACAATCCGCACCTCGTCCAGCGATTTTTGTACCAGCCGCAGCGCATTCAGCAACGCCGCCAGAGAGACCACCGCTGTGCCATGTTGGTCGTCATGGAAGATGGGAATTTGCAACTCTCGCTGGAGTCGCCGCTCGATCTCAAAACAGCGGGGGGCGCTGATGTCTTCTAGGTTGACGCCGCCAAATACCGGAGCCAGGTTTTTGACTGTTTCGACGATGGCATCAGTGTCCTGGGTGTCGAGACAAATGGGGAAGGCATTGATGCCTGCAAACTCTTGAAACAGCATGGCTTTCCCTTCCATGACAGGCAGTGCTCCAGCAGGCCCTAGGTTGCCCAACCCCAGCACCGCACTGCCATCGGTGACGATCGCCACGGTGTTGCTTTTCATGGTCAGGGTGTGGACTTTGGTGGGGTCTTCGGCGATCGCCCGACAGATTCGCCCCACACCAGGGGTATAGGCCATCGCCAGGTCATCCTGATGGCGCAGCGGGATTTTGCTCTGCACCCGAATCTTGCCGCCTCGATGCAAATCAAAGGTGCGATCGGACACACTCAATACCCGCACGTCTTGCACGGTTTTTATAGCTTGCAAGATGGTTTCTGTTTGCTCAGTGCTGGCGGCATCGATGGTGATATCGCGTATCAGCGTTTTGCGGTTTTGCTCCACCACATCGATCTGACCGATGTTTCCCCCTGCGATGCCAATTGCTTGAGTGAGGTTGCCCAGGGTTCCTACCTGGTTGGATAGGCGTACCCGCACGGTCAAGCTAAAGCTGGGGTTTGGGGTCAGATTCACCATAAATTGTCTCAACTTATTGATAGGGAGTGAGTGGACTCGGTCTAGGGCAAGCGTTCGCCAGCCCGGTCAGAGGGTGCCTGTCTTTCGTCAGGTGCCTGTCTTTCGGAGGGTGCCTGTCTTTCGGAGGGTGCCTGTCTTTCGTCAGGTGCCTGTCTTTCGGAGGGTGCCTGTCTTTCGGCCAATTTGCACAGACTTTCAATCTTACCGTTCAATGCTTTCCCCACACTACCCAGGCCACCCTATTGCAACTGTGATCTGATGAACGTTTGCAGGAGGATTTCACCCTGTAAAGCGACTTTACCAGAACTTTAATTATTTCTCTCTCCTCGCGGTTAAGTTTGAAGTTTCTGAGTAATTTGGCGATCGCACGGGTGGAAATCCGGTCAAAAAAGAAACACCCAGAAAACGGAAGTAGATGCAACGGTCTACACACTTTCTCTTCCTCCGTTACTATGGTTTCCCAACTTCGCCTGGCTTTCCTGGCTTTTTCCCATCGCCAGATGATGTCCCACAATCGCCAGATGGCATCACAAAAAGGATTCACACTGATTGAATTGCTGGTCGTCGTGGTCGTGGTTGGAATTTTGTCAGCGATGGCAATGCCCTCTTTCCTCAGACAATCCAACAAAGCTCGTCAAACCGAAGCCGAAACGTACGTCGGTGCGATTAACCGGGCACAGCAGGCATACCACATGGAGAATTTGGAGTTCGCCAACCTCCCGGATCTGGAAATGAGCGTTCGATCCAACACCGATGCCTACACCTATGCTTCGGTGCCAGAGCCTGGAGACTTGGGCGTTCAGACCACCGCAACTCCGGTTATCAACAATATTGCAGCGTACAGCGGTCGGGTTTGGCTCGCCCAAGGGACAACAGAATCAATCCTCTGCAAAGATATGTCGGGCGTGCCCCCAGTTATTGCTGGCACAACCTGCCCATAGGAATAGGCTTGATGTTGATGGTGTGGGTGCAACGCACCCACACCATCAACAAATTTAAACAGGCTTACGCGAGTTTTGCGTGATTAACTTTGGTGTCAAATCGTTGGCCTTCATTCAACCTGCAAGATGGAAATGATAGACATAGGGAAAGGGGTATTGCTGATTGAGGGAATGATTTTGTCCAAAAAGGAGCCTATCGTGCCCCTGCTCGGGAAAAGTCATCGCTAACCCCGGAAAAGACTGTGTCGCAGACGATTGAAGCACCCTATGGCTCGCCCCCAAATTTCCGACCCTACCGCATGGAAACAGGCAGAAGTGTTGATGCAACCTGTCTTCATTCGCCTGATTGACAATATTCGTAAGGAACTGGAGCGATCGCCCTGGCAGGGAACGTACAAGGAGGAAGTCGTCTGGCCAGAGGATATTCCAGGAGAGCTACGGGAGCGGGTTGAGACAATGCAAGCTCAACTGAAAACGGCTTCCCCCGAAGAAGCAGAAGCTTTAGAGGCAGCTCTAGAGAGCTTACCCCAACCCATGCCGGGGTATTTCCTGTGTCTAGACAAAGAGGGCAGCAACACGATCACAGTGGACTTGTGGCAGGTGTGCTATCAAATTTGCTTCAAAAACTATCATCCCCTCATTAGCCAGGGAGACAATGTGACCGTTGAAGTCGATACCAGCTTGTTGGATGAAACGGGAGATGTGGAATGGAATCGCTTGGATGAAAAGGCACAGCGCATTGTGCAAGATATTTTTGCCAGCCTGAGTGCTGCATAATCTCTCTGGTTTCATCCACCTTAGGATCACCTGCCATATTTGTTTAGAGAAGCGCGGCGCCGCCGCGCTTCTCTAAACAAATATGGTTTTCTATTGAATCCATGATCCTTAGGCAATGCTTCGTTTCATTGTGAACGAATCGTCGCTCTGACTGACAATCTCAAAGCCAAAACGCTCATAGAGGCGCATGGCTGGATTGTCTGCCGATACACTGAGTGAGATGGGCGATCGCCCACACGCCGATGCAAGCAGGTGGGTGAGAAGCTGAGTACCAATCCCTTGCCCGCGATAGGTTGGGAGTACGGCAATGCTCAGCTCAACAGTTTCGTCATCCACATAGCCATACCCTTTATTCTCACCAACCAATGAGCGCAACCACACGGCACCGATGGGTTGATCAGTCGTTGCATTACTAGCAAGGACGCCACAATCGCCCTCACGTCCCCATCCTTGGACATAGCGTGCTAGCTCAGGCAGTTGAACGATCTCGCGTGGCAAAGCCGGATGCCCCTCTGGAACATGCAGCACCTGGTATAGCATTTCCCAAAGAAAGGCCTGATCGTCTGGCGTGAGCGATCGAATAGTGCAGTTCATCGTTTCAAGGTGCATCACGTCACAGAGATGATCGTACCGCCTGTCGTTATCTCCATCCTCTGAGGGATATAGCCTTACGCATTGAGATTAGGACAAATCAATTTTTGAAAGCCGCGCGTCGCGCGGCTTTCAAAAATTGATTGGGTTTTACGTGAGCGCGTAGCGCTATAACTCTTCAACAATTGGGATTGATATAGCCGTAGCTATCAAAATTAGGACACGCTATCGAGCCGTCATTGCTCTGAAAATAGATTTTCATCGTTTGGGGTGGCGCGCCAGCGCCATGAATGATTCCCGCGAATGCGGGAATCCAGAAAGGCTAAATACTTTGACCGATAAGGGAAGCGCAAATAAATAAGGCCCCAGTTAATTGGGGACAACAGTGATGTCCCACTTCGGTAAATGCTCAGAGC
>JBCBSL010000389.1:0-5590 GCA_039819145.1 Cyanobacteria bacterium J06638_22 | reverse complement strand
TCATCTGAGTACCCTCGATGGGGTTCGTAGGCATCGATAAACTGACGACCGCAAGCTACACAGATGTGATTTTGCTTACCTTTCCTTTTGCCGTTTTTACGGATATGAGTGGCTCCACATTCCGGACATTGCATCGCAGATTCCCCTAATTCATCTTTCAATTATGCAACGCCACGATTTTTCTAAAAGCTCAGCTTGTGTCTCCATAGGGTGAGACAGCTCTTCCAACTGATTTCCGAGAAGGTGAACTTACCTTACCTTACCTTTCCATAACTTATGGGTGTAAACTCCATACCTTTTCCCTAACGACGAAGCCCAGATTTAGGAACTAAGGTTAGAGCTATCGAAAACAAGTCTCTGTAAACGATTCATGGTTGGTCGGGCTGTGAATTGACTGGATTGACTGCGCTCAAACCCTTGCCTGCTTTAAGGCGCATCGGTACCGTGACGTTGCCAACTGGGTTAAACGGAGAGGGAGAGTTCAAATGAAAATCGCTCACAATGTTACTCAACTAATTGGGCATACCCCGTTAGTCTGGCTCAATCGCATTCCTCAAGCGGAGGGATGTTTGGGGCAACTTGTACTCAAGTTAGAGGGGATGAATCCAACCTCTTCGCTCAAAGACCGGATTGCTCTCAGCATGATTCAATCGGCTGAAGAGGCCGGGCAGATTTGCCCCGGTCAATCGATTTTGGTTGAGGCGACGGGTGGCAACACTGGAATTGCTCTGGCGATGGCGGCGGCGGTCAAGGGCTATGCGCTAATTCTGACGATGCCAGACAGTATGAGCCTGGAGCGGCGCAAGCTACTGCGGGCTTATGGAGCAGAGGTCTTGCTGACTCCAAGTACTGAGGGAATGCGGGGGGCGATCGCCCGTGCCGCTGAGGTCGTTGCGACCACACCCCATGCCTATATGCTGCAACAGTTTCAGAACCCGGCAAACCCGGAGATTCACTGCCGAACTACGGCCAAAGAAATTTGGAACGACACCGAAGGGCACGTGGACATTGTTGTGGCGGGGGTCGGCACAGGTGGCACCCTAACGGGCATTGCCGCTGGCCTCAAGCCGCGCAAGCCATCCCTGCAAGTGGTGGCTGTAGAACCAGCATCCAGTCCGGTTCTGTCGGGAGGGAAGCCGGGAGCCCACCAAATCCAAGGCTTGGGGGCGGGGTTTGTGCCGGAGGTAACGCAGATTGACCTGCTGGACGAAATCATCCCTGTTACGGATCGGGATGCGATCGCCTACAGTCGTCGACTGGCCAGCGAAGAAGGCATCCTATCCGGTATTTCGACCGGAGCCGCTCTGTGCGCAGCCATTCAGGTGGCGCAGCGTCCAGAAAACACAGATCGGTTGATTGTCGTGGTGCAACCCAGTGTGGGCGAACGCGATCTGAGCACGGGTCTGTTCACCCATTTAGTCCCGCAACCGATGACCGTTGCAAACACCATGGGACGGTTTACTTCGACCGAAGCAATGGCGACAACTGGGGATGCAGGCCGCCGCCGGATCTATGCCCCGATCACCTAACCCTAGCCTGATCAGGATAGGCAAAGCGACGATCGCCATCAATTCATTCACCACTTTGTTGAAATCCTTGAGAGCTTGAGTTGTTCAGCTACTGTTTGTGCTGCAGCAATGGTTGAAGCAATGCATCAAGAGGTTCGAACGTTTGGCGTTGCTGAAAAGCAGTATGACCCGAAACTATGCGTCGAAACGAAGTTTCAAGCATACAGCTTCTCTTTTATCTCCAGACTCAGCAACGCCGAACGGTTTGGGAGCAAACTCACGCCCCTTGACCTACCCACACCCACACATAAACAACCTGGAGAAGACTCCATGAAACCCTACGATCTCTACATTGAACTCGAACGCATTCAGCCCGATGCTAAACAGACGGTATGGCCAGCACTTCAGCCTTTTCAGCCCGTACAATCCCCCCTCCAAAAAGCGTGGAAGCTCCTTCAGGCATTCGGGACGCATATCATTGGCACGTCAAAACCTCGCATTACGCAACGATGCGATCGCCAGGGAGATCCCTATTACCAAATCTATGACCCCGTTTCCCGGCGACGGTTGCACTTTGACTCAGAACTCGAAGTTCGGGCCTGGTTAGAGCAGCGCTACTACTTCAATTAACCAGCATTCAACGATTTAGCCATTCAACGATTTAAACAATGAGCACCATCCTATCTCGAGCCCCTCCGGCTTGAGCCGTAAACGCTTGTCTGTTTTGTGAACACGCAAAAAAACAAGCGACTCAAGTAGCTTTTTGACTCTGTTCTTATTACTTAACGTTTCACCACTCAAAGGAGACACATCATGACACTGCAACTTGGCGATATCGTCCCGAACTTTACCCAGAAAACAACTGAAGGGGAAATCACTTTCTACGACTGGGCTGGCAATGACTGGGTCGTGCTGTTTTCGCACCCAGCCGACTATACTCCCGTTTGCACCACTGAATTGGGCAGTGTGGCCAAGCTCAAGCCTGAGTTTGCTAAGCGGGGCGCAAAGGTCATCGCCCTCAGCGTCGATGGAGTTAATTCTCACCAGGGCTGGATCTCAGACATTAACGAAACCCAGCGAACGACCGTGAACTACCCCATCATTGCTGACGAGGATAAGTCCGTGTCGAATCTTTACGGCATGATCCATCCCAACGCCAACGCGAAGGTGACCGTTCGTACGGTGTTTGTCATCGACCCCAATAAAAAGCTGCGGCTTACGCTCACCTATCCGCCAACAACCGGGCGTAACTTCAACGAAATTCTGCGCGTGCTGGATTCGTTGCAATTGACCGACAACTATAGCGTTGCCACACCCGTGAATTGGCAGGATGGGGAAGATGTCGTTGTGTCGCCAGCCATTTCCACCGCAGACGCTCGGCAAAGATTCCCCAAAGGGGTCAGCGAGATCAAGTCTTATCTGCGGATGACACCCCAGCCTAATCGATAGGCGATCGCCCCTACTGGGGGCGGCATTCGTTCGTTTGCCCTACTCCATTACAACGAATGCTAATGGTCAAGGAATCGAATCGTTGGGATGCGATTCCTTGGCTTTCCTCAATGCCTGGAGTTTCTCTCAACCTCTAAAGGTTTCAACCATCATCCCAGCTCTTCAACCGTTTCCCCCCGCTATTCATTCAGCTCCCAGAGGTCACGTGATTTCTTCCAAATCAGCACTCTACAGACAACTTGAGTCATTGCCAGTAGAGAATCTCCCCGCTACCCATTCCACCCCCCTTGCTGCCAGCATGGGGCGGCGCATTCGACAAGCCATGGATCGCTTGATGCCGTGGCGCCGATCTACGAATGAGCCAAGTCTTTGCACCCAGCAACCCTCCAATAGCGATATCACCTTTGACGCCCATGATTCTGAAATCCATCAGCATCGGTACGATACATCCGAAGAACGCATACGTATTTGGCTGGAGCGACGGTATTACTCCGGTTCGAGATGCCCGCACAGGTCGCTTTCACCTGACCCATGCCGCCCTGACCCACGAAATCATGACCAAAATTAGCCTGGGCATTGATTGAGCTGAACAGCCTCGGTGGGGCTGATTCAAAAACCGTCGTCGGGGGCAATGTCGGGGGCGATCGCGCTGGAAAGATAGTCCCTTACCACCTGAAACTCCGTCACGTTGGAGAAAATCCACCATGAAGCATCTACGCTGTTTCCATATTCCGAACCAAAGGATAAACCACCCCTTTGGTTACCAATACATTGAGCTAATTTGTAATTGTTGGCTGGAGATTCTGATTCTGGCTTGGAAAGCGGGAATCGGTTCCAAGCCACACAATCATCACTTTTCGCTCAACATTACCCGTGTTTTGTCAGGGCACCTGCTAGAGCGAAAATACCGTTTTTCTGCGGGGCAGCTAATGGTCGTCTCTGAGAAAGTCATTTGCCAAGGACAATGGACCTGGACAATGCCCGACGAGATTCACGAGTTGGTGAGCCTGGATGATGCTGCCCGAACCCTACATTTCTATTTCCCTGGGCGTTTGAGATTGAATGGTAAGCAAACATCGTAGTGTTATGAATCCCGCCTTCATTCTTCGAGCCGCCAAACCAGAGGAAGCTAGCCTCTTGAGTCATCTGGCGATGCGATCGAAAGCGCACTGGGGCTACTCCACCGAATTCATGCAGGCCTGTCAGGAGGAGCTATCCGTGACCCCTGAAGAAATTCGGAATCAGGGGTTCACCTATGTCGTGGCAGAAACTGCCGGGACGGAACCCTCCCAACAGATTATTGGTTTTTATACTCTGGAACGCTTAACCTCCGCTCAGTTTGAGTTAGACGCTATGTTTGTCGACCCCTTGTATATGGGACAGGGCGTCGGGCGAGCATTAATCGGCCATGCCAAACATCAGGTGACGACCCAGGGCGGCAACACGTTGCTGATTCAAAGTGATCCCTATGCCAAAGGCTTCTATCAGGCTGCTGGGGCTGAATTTCTCGAATGGCGCGAGTCAGCTAGTATTCCAGGACGATTTTTGCCGGTCTTGCAAATCAACCTCTCGGAGAGGAGCGATCGCGAATGATGGATCATGAGTCATTGCGAAAACCTGTACCGGAGCCCCTATGCACCACCGCACGGTTATAAATCCGGCGGTTTGTTGCAAATGATAGGGAACCGTTCGTCCAGTTCATGACCGATCGCGAGTCCACTCGGTTTCTCACCTTTGGGGACGAACAGAAAAGTCGCGATGGGGCTACAACCCTCTTTGAAGCACCTATGATTCCGAGCAGCCGATGCTGGCGTTTGCGGTGGAAGCACTAGCAACAGGAGAATTTGTGGGGTTTTGCGGTCTGAATCCCCATGACGAGGAGGATGATTCATGTAGGGCGGGCAATGCCCACCCTAAGATTCCAAGTATGTATGCGCTTAAAAAAAATAAACCTTAGCAATCCTGGAGACATGCCATGCAGATCCGAATCGCCCAACCCAATGACATTGAAACGCTGTTTGAGATTAGAACTAGCGTGACGGAAAACCATCAATCGCGCGACGAAATTGCGGCACTCGGGATTACTCCAGAATCGGTCGCCGAAATGCTCCAAACCGATTGTTGCGCTTGGATTGCCGAAGTGGGCGGTCGCGCGATCGGGTTCTCCATCGCGAACAAAACCGACAAAACAATTTTGGGGATGTTTGTGCGACCCGAGCATGAAGGCCTCGGGGCAGGTCGTCGTTTAATGCAAGCCGCCGAAGAGTGGTTCTGGTCAGCGGGCATTCCAGAAATCTGGCTCGTTACAGGCAATGATCCTAACCTGAGAGCCTACGGATTTTATCTTCACTTGGGCTGGATACCGATTGGCATTGAGACGGATGGCCCGTTTTCCGGTGAAATGAAGTTCATCAAAAAACACAAGGCTTCCATTGCGCTCTAATTCCGTTAGCGCGTAGCGTCATATCATATAGCCTTACGCATTGAGATTAGGACAAATCATTTTTTGAAAGCCCCGCGCCGCGGGGCTTTCAAAAAATGATTGGGTTCTATCTGAGCGCGTAGCGCTATATCAAATCCGGTTAAATAGCCGGAAAACCCAACTATCGTTTGTGGCCGCTGCTTTGCAGCGG
>JBCBSL010000388.1:0-5615 GCA_039819145.1 Cyanobacteria bacterium J06638_22 | reverse complement strand
CTAAGAATCTAGCCGTGAGCACCTGGGACGGCTGCTTGTATCAGCGATGATGAGTGGCGATCGCCTGACTGTAAGGCCCTACAGGAGCCGGAGCTGCACTGGTTTCAATTATTTCTCGCATAGCCAATCTTTCCTTCAGACAACCTTTCCTTCAGACACCTTGGAGACGCATTGTACCCATACCATCAACACACAAACTTGGCCTTACGCGGACGTCCTAAGAAGCACTGAAAAAACAGCGTTTCTTTCTGTTTTCCTGGGTGTCTTCCTGAGATAGTAATGCACTGCATCTACCATCCCATTGGAGATTCATGTAAGCCTTGCCTAAAACCCTTGTCTAAAACAATTTGGGACGCAGACCATGCTCTCGGTAATAGCGGTAATCTCGCAAAATCTGCTCATGATCAAAACATAAGTTCTGAGGAATATCCCACAGCTCAAACACGGCTAGATTCTTAGCATCATCGCCCGCGAAGGGCTCTCCTTTTGCCATGGCTAGGAAAACGACACTTAATGTATGGTGTCGTGGATCGCGCTCGGGATCAGAATAGACTTGAAACTGTTCGACGAGTTTGATGTGCAGACCGGTCTCTTCTGCGGCTTCCCGAATCGCCGCGCTTTCTGCGGTTTCGCCATAATCGACAAACCCACCAGGCAAGGCCCAGCCATGGGGAGGGTTTAGACGCTCAATCAGCACAATAGGCCGATAGGGGCGATCGAGTAGCTCAATGATGATATCGACAGTGGGAATGGGATTGCGGTAACTCACGATAACTTTTAACCACGCCTAATTGAGTCACCGCCCATGATAGCGGCGAAAGGTCGCAGCAAAACCTGATAGCAGCATACTCTTCCGGTTCCCTAATTAGCGATCGCCTGAGTACAGGACAAAAAACAGAGAACCCTTGATTTTTGGTGGCGCGGGCGGTGTGTCACGGTGCCCACGCCACCAAAATCAAGGGTTTTAGCTGAGATTTGATTGTTTGTCCTGAACTGAGGGCGATCGCATAAAAAAATTCCTAGAAGCTTTGCTATGGATGGGGAAACGGTTTGATAATATGTGCATGAGTGCGATACACGGTGCAGCGTTGATTTGGGCTGGGTTGTCTCCAGCGCTCCTATGGCAGGAGCATTTGGATTCTTCGAGTTTTCTGAAAAGAAAGTAGTTTTTTCTAAATACATTAGGGCACAGATAGTGAGTACCATGTTGACCCTTGAAGCGACCAATCCTTCCCAGCAAGGACTAACGATTGGACGGGTGCTTGTTGTGGAGGATGAAGATGTCATCCGGGAAACGATTGCCTTGGCACTGCGAGAAGAGGGATATGATGTGCTGGTCGCTAGCGATGGGCGATCGGCGATGGAAATTGTTTGTGGGCCAGCTGAGGCCAACAGCTTAGCCGATCCGGGGATCGACTTGGTGGTGCTAGACTTGATGCTTCCCTATGTAAATGGGTTGGATCTTTGTCGCCTGATTCGCAATCAAGGGAATCGGGTTCCTATTTTAATGCTGAGTGCCAAAGGAAGCGAGACCGATCGCGTCGTCGGGCTAGAGGTGGGCGCAGATGACTATCTCACAAAGCCCTTTGGGATGCGGGAGTTGGTTGCCCGTTGTCGCGCCTTATTGCGACGGCATCGCTATGTCGAGCCGACCTCCCCTGAAGATCGAGCGCTGCGCTATCGGGACATTACCCTGTTTCCTCAAGAGTGCCGTGTGATGGTTCGGGGGGAAGAGATCAACCTTTCGCCAAAAGAGTTTCGAATTTTGGAATTGTTTATGACCCACCAGCGTCGGGTGTGGTCGCGAGAGCAGCTCATTGAGCGAGTGTGGGGGCCAGACTTCATGGGAGATAGCAAAACGGTGGATGTTCATATCCGCTGGTTGCGAGAGAAATTAGAAATCGATCCCAGTCGTCCTGAATATCTAACAACGGTTCGTGGATTTGGCTATCGCTTCGGTTGAACCTCCGTTCAAGCTATCCACTCAAACTATCCGGCAGCCATCCGGCTTACTGTAATGTGACCACTATTTTTGCGTTTTTGTTGGGTTTATCCATTGGTCTGGGGTGCGCGCTGTGGCAGCGATCGCCCCTCCACCGCATGTTCCGACGATTGAGCCGAGAGTTCGCCGCCTCTGAAGACCGATCAAACCCCCGATCGAGTGCGGCTCAGCTTGCCCTCACCGTGACCCAACAGCAGCGGATCCAACATGACCTAACCGTGCAGCGGGATGGCTATCGTGCGGTCTTGGAACATGCACCCATTGGCTTCTTGCAGATTGATGATGAGAATCGTCTGGTATGGTGCAATGCCCAGGCGCGATCGCTCCTCGACATCCAGCCCAGCGAGGGGGCTGACCCGATTCGGTTACTGCTAGAACTGGTGCGCTCCTATGAGTTAGATCAGCTGGTGGAGCAAACCCGCGATGTGCAAAAGCCCTGCGCGCAAGATTGGGTCTTTTACCCCGTTAGTCCCGACCCCACCAAAATCTCGCAACAAATGGGCTCTTCCCTTCGTGGCTATGGGTTTCCCCTGCCCAACCATCAGGTAGGGGTGTTTCTCGAAAGCCGGGAAGAGGCCGAAACGCTCAAGCAACAGCGCGATCGCTGGGCATCGGATGTCGCCCATGAGCTGAAAACCCCACTAACCTCCATTCGCTTGGTTGCAGAGACGCTAGAGCTCCGAGTGGATCCGGCGCAGCGCGGCTGGATCCAACGGTTGATTAACGAGACAACGCGCCTCAGCAATCTGGTACAAGATTTGTTGGATTTGTCCCATTTGGAGCGATCGTTACCCCAAGTGTTGTCCTGCGAAACGGTCAATTTGCCAGATCTGATTCAGGCCGCCTGGATTAGTCTTGAACCCTTGGCGCAAAAGAAGCAGCTCCAATTGGACTATCAGGGGAGCGATCATCTCCCCGTGCAGATCGACCAAAACCGAATCTATCGGGTTCTCATCAATCTCCTCGACAACAGCATCAAGCATAGCCCCCCCTGGGGGGTTATCCAGGTGAAGCTTTGGGGTAATCGTGCCACGCACGATGGGGCTCCAGACACCTCCAATGGGTTCAGTGGTGTCGATGCGGACTGGGTGACCTTGCAAGTCATTGATGCAGGGCCAGGATTCCCAGAAAGCGATTTGCCGTTTGTGTTTGAGCGCTTCTATAAAACCGATCCCTCACGGGCGCAAATGTCTGATGTTTGCGTGTCCTGTGTCGTGAAGCCTGAAAATACGTCTGAGGTCGAACCAGGGGCAGGGGATGGACAACGGCGCAGCAGCACGGGGTTGGGCTTGGCGATCGTGCAACAAATTGTTGAAGCCCATGGAGGATCTGCCGAAGCTTGCAACCATACTGAAACCGGCGGTGCCTGTCTAACAGTTCGTTTACCTAGCTATTGTGCGCCGGATATGGTGATGGCTACGGAGTAATATCAAATCCGGTTAAATAGCCGTAAAACCTCAATATCGTTTGTGGCCGCTGCAATGCAGCGGCCACAAACGATATTGGGTTCTTCAACTGGATTTGATATAACGAATACGGTCGAGACAGGGGCGAGATCAATTCGGGTGGCGAACGTGAGGCGGAAAACTACGGTTCGAGTATGGCGGAGCGGTTGCAAAAAATCTTGTCCCAGTGGGGGGTCGCGTCGCGGCGTGGAGCTGAGGCGCTGATTGCTGAGGGGCGAGTGCGGGTCAATGGGCATTTGGCTGAGCTCGGGCAACGGGCAGATCCAACCTGCGATCGCATTGAAGTGGATGGCAAACCCCTGCACCGCGCCGCTCGGCCTGAGCCCCATTACCTCCTGCTCAATAAACCCGCTGGGGTCGTGTCTACCTGCCGCGATACCCATCGCCGGCGTACGGTTCTGGAATTGATTCCTGCGGCGCAAAGGACGGGGCTGCATCCTGTGGGACGTCTAGATGCCGACTCGACTGGGGCATTGCTACTGACCAACGATGGCGATCTAACCTTTGCCCTGACCCATCCCTCCCACGATGTTCCCAAAACCTATCGGGTGTGGGTGGAAGGGGTGCCGAGTCGGCAGCGGTTGGCGCAGTGGCGGCAGGGGGTTGTCTTGGAAGAGCGAATGACCCGTCCTGCCGAGGTCGATGTTGTGACGCGGCGAGGCGATCGCACGGAGCTACGCATTGTGCTGCGTGAGGGACGCAATCGCCAAATTCGGCGGGTGGCGGAGCAACTCGGGCATCCCGTCCTCTCTCTGCATCGGGTGGCTATCGGCTCCATCGAACTGGGTAGCTTGCCCGAGGGAGAGGTGCGATCGCTCTTACCCGAGGAAGTTGCGTATCTAAAATCAACGCTCACAACGCGTGAGGGGCCTGGGTGAAGGCGAAGATCGCAAAATCCCTAGGGCGAGCTGCGTGTCGCCCAACCTGAATAGCGCTGAGTTATAGAGCTATGCGCGTTAGGCGAGTACAGAACTGGTTGTGTGGGGCGCGTTGCGCCCCACACAACCAGTTCTGTACTTGACGCGGTTGCACACCGCTATAAGTCTGGTGGCAGAGCCTGACTTAGGCAGATCCATGGTTCCAGCGATCCCTCGCGAGAGATGGATGGTTGGTTCATCCTCTATGGCATTGCACCAGGAATTTTGTTCCATCGGAATCCCTAAACCACATTCCCGGAACGGCTATCTTACGATAAGGTTAGTTCTTGTAAGCTAAACGTTACAGTTCTGCAATCTTGGACTTGTCGCATCGCTTTACGAGATCGCACCGGATGCGGGGAATCTGTCGAGGAGATTTAGAGTGACGAAGGTAATGAGCGATCCAACCTCTCCGTTTGAGCAGCAGCAGCTCGATCAATTGGTGCAAATTGGAACTTATCTGCGCCAGGTTCGTGAGGAGAATCTGCTCACGATTGAGCATGTTGCCACCAAGACAATGATCCAGCCTCGAATCCTGCGGGCGATCGAAGAAGGCAAATTGGAGAATTTGCCGGAACCTATCTATGTCCGTGGTTTTATCAAGCGCTACGCTCGAGAGTTGGAGCTGGATGCTGAGGCCGTTGCCCAAGCGTTCCCAGTGAAACGAGATGCCAACATTCAGCCCAAAAGTTGGAATGATGCGTCGTCGTCTCGACAATTGCGCCCCTACCACCTCTATGCGTTGTATATTGCGGTGATCATGGCGGCGATCGCTGGCCTATCCTATCTCCTGACGCGCGGCCCCATTCGGACAACAGCGACCGCCCCATCTCCAGCGTCGATACCGTCCCCTGACCTCCCCACCCCTACAGAGCCAGCGGCTAGCCCAGAAGCTCCACCAACCCCTGAACCTCCGGCTGAGCCTGTCCAGGTTGAAGTCACGATGCAAGAGCAGTCCTGGATGCGGGTGATTGTAGATGGGGAAACCGAGTTTGAAGGAATGCTCAACGAGGGAACGCAGCGTACCTGGACAGCGGATGAAGAGGTGCAAATCCGTGCAGGCAATGCTGGTGGTGTTCTGGTGGAATACAACAACCAACCCGCCGCACTAATGGGCGATCGCGGTACAGTGCAGCAACTCGTCTTCACAGCTAGCGGAAATTCACCACTGAGCGACCAAGCAACTCAGTAAGGGACTTGCGTGAAAATAAAATTCCCAAAATCCCAGAG
>JBCBSL010000387.1:0-5619 GCA_039819145.1 Cyanobacteria bacterium J06638_22 | reverse complement strand
TAAGCCCGCCGCCCCTCTCTCTGGGATTTTGGGGATTTTATTTTCACGCAAGTTCCTTAGCTCCAAGGGTCTGGTAAGGGAGCCATATCTACGGACATTTGTCAGCTTTGTAACAGATCACGCGTTCTTCTCCCTCACCCCCTCCACTCAGCCGTTAAACTATACTGTTGGGTCATTGGGGCGGCGATCGCAAGTTTTCGACACTCCCTGCCGCGGCCTACTCTACTACCCATTGCTCTTATCCGGCCTTGTCGCGATCGCGCGCCCTGAGGTATTTCTTTTGGCCTTTCATATTTCCTCTCGTATTTCCTCCAGTATGTAAAGAAACGGTTAAGCCGAGGGGCGATCGCAAAACCGTTTTTTTAACAAAATAATCTGAAACCGACCGATCACAGCATACAGAATACAGCTAGGATGGTAGGTAAGGCCAAAAGCACAAAAAATGAAGTGATCTAGGTCATATAAAGAACATGACCGCGATCATTTAAATTTTCAAAAACTTATCCATCTACACTTTTGCTTTGCCAGAGGTTTACTACAATAGTGACAACTTTGGTTTGTAGGAGTGCAATTGCAATTCTTTAAGTAACTCCAGGTCGCTTTGGCTCATCAACCTGTGTCGCTATAGGTTTGGTGGATCTGTCTATCTAGTTCCTTGTGCTGATTTCTGCGTTAAAACTTGAAATCGTTACGTGTTTATTCTCAGCCAGGAGCTTTGGTCGACACACTGCCTTCCAATTGTCCGTCGCCCGTGTCTCGTTGCATTTTGTCGCCAGTGCGGGGGAGCAGCTCAAGCGATGCTGGTTCCAGATATTTCGGTATCGGAGTTACTCACTGCCCTGGCTTCACTATGAGAACAAAGAGGGCTAACCTTGCGTGTCCTCTCTAATCTCGTGGGTTCTTGAAGACGTGCACGGGATATAGCTGTCAGCTAGTTCACTTGTTTATGGGTATAAATTGCGATTGCACGAACGTTTACCCTGACTCGTAACAGCTATCTATGCACCCATTGCTTAAATTTCAGAACGAAGCCCTATTTGAACAGGCACTGACACACCGTTCATACGTGCGAGAACACCCACGGGACGCCGTTGATAATGAACGTCTGGAATTTTTGGGGGATGCACTACTCACGTTCTTGAGTGGAGATTATTTATATCAACGGTTCCCAGAGATTAAAGAAGATGAGATGACGCGGCGGCGGGCGGCGTTGGTGGATGAAACCCAGTTGGCTGAGTTTGCTCTTGAATTGGGGATTGACCAACTGATTCGCCTGGGCAAAGGCATGATGCAAGATGGCGGATCGCAAAATAAAAATTTGCTGAGTAGTACATTTGAAGCTGTCGTAGGTGCGCTTTATCTGGATGGCGATCGCGATGTTGAGCGTATTCGCCCGCTGATTGAAGACCTATTTGAACAAGTACCGGAAGAAGTTATGGCAACTCGATCCACCCTCGATTCTAAAAATCGACTGCAGGAATGGACTCACGCCAATGTGGGGCATACCCCCCCGAAGTATTCCACAGAGAAAACGGGCGGGTCTGACCACAACCCCGAATTTGCATCGCAGGTTTATGTAAGCGGCAAGATGATTGGGCGGGGCAAAGGGCGGAGTAAAAAAGAGGCTGAAAAGCAAGCCGCCGAAGATGCACTAGGTAATCTACTCCGCAAAGGGTTGCTACAACGCAGTTCAAAAGAGGCGGACCAGTAGGGCGATCGCTTTATGCCTTGAGATTGAGATACTTCACCCTTTCAGGCTCCGCAGCGTACAGCTTAAAGAATGATTAGCGCAGCCTTTCCTCGGGCGCACTCTAAGGTTCTCGGTGAACTGGAGCAAGATCCCCCGAGGAAGGGTGGGTCTCTCCAGAAGGCGGATACAAGTCTTCCCAATGGCGCAGTAGTTCGGCCACTGACCAGGCTTGGGCGATCGCTCCCCGTGGTGCATGGGGGGTATCGCCATCAAAAATCTCGGAAATCGATCCCAAGCAGGCTTCATGTTCCAGATGTTCTAAGAGGGCATCGGCCATCCAGGGGAGGGGTTGGTCGGGGTAGCATCGCTTCCAGGCCCGGATGAACGGCCCAATCAACCAGCCCCAAACAGTTCCTTGGTGATAAGCGCGATCGCGCTCCCACACGCTGCCCTGATATTGACCGATATAGAAGGTGTTTTCGGGGGCGAGGGAGCGGAGGCCATAGGGGGTGAGGAGGCAATCGCGGGCGACCTCCAACACCTGTTGTCCCTGCTCCCGCTCAAAGCCACAGTGCGCCAAAGACAGGGCAATAACGGCATTGGGGCGAATAGCAGAGCTGCGCTGGTCATCGGGCCTAATCACATCATGAAAATAGCCCGTCTCCGGATTCCAGAAGCTTTGTAGCCCCGCCTTCACCTTCTCGGCCTGTTGGGCGTAGCGGCGAGCCTGGTTTTCAACATTCCCCAGCGCCTCGGTTGCCAGTCCATGGGTGTGGAGATAATGCGCCCATTTCTCTGCCCAGCGCAGGGCTGAATACCAGAGCGCATTGATTTCTATGGCCTTGCCCTGGCGTGGGGTAATGGGTGTTTTGGACACAACCGCATCCATCCAGGTCAGGGCATTCCCCGGAGATTCCCAGGAGAGGAGGCCATCCAGGGCATCGACACGAATGTTGAAAATCGTGCCCATGGTGAAGGCTTTATAGATTTGTTGGACAATCGGGTATTGCTGGATCAAGAAATCCCAATCCTGCGTGGCGTCCAGGTATAGGCCCAGGGTTTCGATCCACCAGAGCGTGGCGTCGAGGCTGTTGTACAGTGGCGTCGCATCCTCGTCGGGAAACGTGTTGGGGATCAAACCTTGCCGACAGTAGTGACCAAAGGTGTGCAGGAGCGATCGCGCCAAATCATGTCGCTGAGTAGTCAGCGCTAAGCCCGGTAGGGCAATCAGCGTATCGCGTCCCCAGTCGCCAAACCAGGGATAGCCCGCGATGATCGTCGAACCCTGGATGGACGCTCGATAGGCAACGAACTGATCGCCAGCCTGAAGTAACCGGGAGTAGGCCGGAGATAACTCGGTATGGCGGGGAGCAGACGCCTTGAAGATGGTCTTCAGGCGGGTTTGATTGCATTGCTGTAACTCAGCAAAGATTTCGCCCGTTGGGGGCAGGGGGGCATTACCCGCGACCCCACGCACACTGGCTTCTAGCGTGACGGTGTCGTTGGCTTCGAGGAGCACGATCAGCTTGCCGGGGTTGTAGAGGTCTTCGCGATCGCTCAACCCCCGCTTGGTTTCTTCTGGGTAAAGATAGCCCCAATACCAATGACTGTCGGGCTGATAACTTCCCTGGCTCCAACTGAGTTGCCAGGATAGGCCAGAAACCTGCCGATAGTGGGATTGAAAAATGACGCGCCGGGGTTCGATGACCTGGGAGAAGTGCCGTTCTCGGTCATAGCGTTGCTGGCGGTGGAAATTGCGTTCGCCAATCAGCGGTAGCAGGGTCAGTCGAGCTGGATCATCGCCTTCCAGCCGATACTGAATCAACACCCGATTCCTCTGCTCGATGGTGAGATGCGGTGATCCCTCACCCAGCACATCGGCATGGGGCATCAGAATTTGGCGGGTCAGCTTCCAGTTTTTGCCGCCCCACACCCAGGTCGGGATGGGATCAATGGAGAAGGATTGGAGCCAGCGATCGCCCCGAGGGGAGATCTCTCCATTCCGCCAATAGTTTGTGCTGAGTTCATAGCTATAGCCCCCGACCATGAGCACGGCATCTACTTGCGCCAAAAGCAGGGTGCGTTCTCCCGGTGGGGCGATCGCGGCCAGCAACAACCCATGATAAGTACGGGTACGAGCATCACTTACCGTGCCGCTTGCAAAGCCGCCCAACCCGTTTGTCAATAACCATTCTCGCGTATCTAACTCATCCATGCCTGTCAATCAATCTCACTCCATGGGATTTCACAGGACAATTCGGCGATGAGACGATTCTCCGATTCTGCTGCATACCATTGCATGAAATGCCCCCTTACGAAATGGGGAACCAGCCACAAAATTACGGTGGTATGGCGGAAGTCGCAGTTCGCCCCAAACTGTATAGTTCTTCCCCAAATTATTAAGGAATCGCGTAGGCAATAACCAATTCAAAGAACCCGCGATCGCCTGGGGGTAGCTAAGCCATCAGCACTGTTAAACGTACTAGGGGCTGTCATCAATTAGGGGTCAAAGTCCTTTTACAGAAGCGATTACAGCCCCTAGCTCATGTTGTTGAGGCGGGCGCGTAAACACTTATCGTGCAAGGCGTCTGCAATCAATTGATGACGCGCCCTAGGTGCCTAGGCGCGATCGCCCACCATCGCCAGGTCCACTTCTCCGAAAATAGCGGAAGCATGGCGATAGAACTTGAACTCTAGCAAATTATGGAAGGGGTCTTCCAGGAAAAAGGTGCGATGTTCCAGGGGAGAGCCGGGGAAGCGGTGCTTGGGATTTTGGTGAAACGTAAGGTGATGTTCGCGGGCGCGATCGCACAGGGTTTCCCAATCAGCCTCTTCTGTAAAAATGAGGCCAAAGTGGCGGGGATAGATGCCCTGTTGCGGTGTCAGCGATTGCTCGGTTACATGGGCTACGAGTTGATGGTCATAAAGGTTGAGGATCAACGAATGGGGACCCCGCCGTCCGGGTTTGCACCCCAATCCTTGGACATAAAATGCTTCAGTGTCGGGTAGGTTGGAAACCGGAAAGGCCAAATGAAACAGTGCTGATGCCATTGCAATCAATCTCCCTAGGAGCCGATGAAAATGACACTATTAAAGGGCATTATCACGATTTTGGCGATGGCTTTTACCCCCACAATTCCGTCAAGCGTTGGATGAACTGCAATGGGTGGGCAAACGATAGCAAGCGCATTGCTGATAGAGGGGATGATTTTTTCTGAGAGGAGGCGCGGTGCGCCCCCTCTCAGAAAAAATCATCCTTGGATTCTGCACCCCCATAGTAAGAGATGGAGCAATTGGCGATGTTGATCCGAGACGCGACTCACGATGATGTGCCTGCTATTTCTAGGGTGCATGTCGATACATGGCGAACAACCTATCGCGGCATTATGCCCGACGAACATTTGGCCAAGCTGTCCTATGAGCGACGGGAGCGGGGTTGGTATGCGGTTCTAGAGAAAGCCGCTGAGGATGGCAACTTTACCTATGTGGCGCAGAATGAATCGGGCGACATTGTCGGCTTTGCCAATGGCGGGAAAGAACGCACGGGTGATCCGGTTTTCCGAGGGGAGCTGACGGGTATTTATATCCGGCAAGCCTACCAGGGGCAGGGACTGGGGCGGCAGCTCGTACAGATGATTGCTGAACGGTTGAGCCAGTCGGGGTTGGATTCGATGCTGATTTGGGTTTTGGTGGATAACCCTGCCTGTGGATTTTATGCCGCGCTTGGGGGCGATCGCGTTCGTGAGCAAGAGCTGCAAATCGGTGGCAAGTCGTTGATTGAAGTGGCCTATGGGTGGTTGGATACCCGCAAGCTCAGACCCATTTCGTAGCATCAAAGGGCGTTGTTGCATCAAAGGAGCATGGATTCGGTAATGGACTAAGGTTTAAGTACCATCAAAAACCCTTGCATCCATGAGCTACCGAATCCG
>JBCBSL010000386.1:0-5684 GCA_039819145.1 Cyanobacteria bacterium J06638_22 | reverse complement strand
GCTTTGTAATTGAATGAAAGGTTGCATTGGGCAACGGTTGGCTTTAATCCATGCTCTTCAAATTCTTTGGCACAGAAGGTACGGGCAAACCCTCCGCGATCGTCTCCTCTGACCTCCAAATCAATAATGTAGGCGTCCTTCAGTTTCGTTTCGGTAAAAATCATAGGAATACTCCGTGCCTTACAGTGAATCGTCAGAAAATCACATCAAAAAACAAGGGTGACAGTGGCTTCTAGATTTGACAATCAGGTTTAACACTATCGCTAAGCCTTTTTTCTAGGGCGCGTCATCAATTGATAGTCAAAAAAACTGGGGGCAGTGCGCCCCCAGCCAGAGTAGAACCATCGACCCGCACCGCTGTCCCATTAGCCCTTTTCTTCATACATAGGCTACTGAGTAACCCAGGGGTAGAAAGATTGGGGACAAGGGCACAACTCTGGGTCTTGCTGGGATCTTGGCACTTACAGCCCAATACCTTCGTAACGGTCAACGCTGCTTTTATCCAGCATCCGGCGACCATCGACGACGAGGGGCTGGGGTGTGCGACCTGCCAGCAACTCAGGAAGTTTTTCAAAGTGCTGCCAGCGAGTCATCAGCAGAATGGCATCGGCATCAGCGATCGCACTTTCCAGCTCATCTGTAAACGCCACCCCGTCTGGGAAGACCTTCTCAGCTTCATGGCGGGCAATGGGGTCATACGCGCTGACCACAGCCTTTTCATCCAATAACTGTCGGGTGACAGGAAGGGAGGGAGATTCACGAATGTCATCGGTTCCGGGTTTGAAGGCCATCCCCAGAACCACAACCTTCACCCCTTCCAGCGACGGGTAGTTCTTCTTCAGCAGCTCGATCATCCGATACGGCTGCACCGCGTTGATATCAATCACCGATTGCAACAGCTTCATCGAGTTGCCCATATTTTCGCCGTAGGCAATCAGCGCTTTCACATCTTTCGGGAAGCAACTACCCCCAAAGCCACACCCTGCCGCTAAGTAAGTGATCGAAACGGGGTGAACCCGTTCGCCACTTTCCAGAATGGGCGTAAAGCGCTTGTCCATGTGGACGCCATGCATGGCTTCCACCACATCCACGCCTACAGCGGTACAGAGATTTCCAATTTCATTGGAGAAGGAGATGAGGGTTGCCAGCAAAGAGTTGGCTGCATACTTAATCATCTCCGCTGTTTTTGTCGATGTGCGGATTTGATCGACGGTATCGAACATGGCATACAGCTCGGCCAGCACATCCTGGCTGCGCGCATCGATGCCGCCTAAGACGATGCGATCGGGATACATAAAGTCAACGATCGCCTCTCCTTCCTTGAGGAATTCTGGGTTCATGCCGACACCAAAATCCACCCCAGCTTTCTTCCCCGAAGCCTGCTCCAGAATGGGCAGCACCACACCATCGGTCGTACCAGGTACCACCGTGCTCTTAACTACCACGACATGGTAACCGTCCTTCTCTTTAAGGATCGTGCCAATTTGCTCCGCGACCATGCGGATGTATTTCAGGTCGATCTCATTGCCATCAAAGGGGGTACCAACGGCAATTAGGGAAAGATCTGTGTTCAATACCGCATCGCGGAGGTCCGTTGTGGCATTCAGCGTTTGGCCAAGATTTTTCTGGAGGAGTTCTTCCAGGCCGACCTCATAAATAGGAGGAATGCCCTTGTTGATCTTGTCTACCTTCGTCTGATCGACATCCACGCAGGTCACGTGATGCCCTTTTTCTGCAAGACAGACGCCGGATACTAAACCGACATACCCCGTTCCAACAACCGATACTTTCATTTATGCGTCCTCCGCAACTGCATTGTCTTGATACCAGATGAGCGATCGCCGTAATCCTTCGTCGATAGAAATGGACGGAGTATAGCCCAGTTCCGTCCGCGCTTTTTCAATGATGGGACAACGCCGATTGGGGTTGTCGACCAAGTAAGCTTTGTCGTCGCTGACCTGCCGCACAACCTTGCCCTTGTAGTCGAACAATTCTTGGGAGAGGGCAACAATCCGATCTGCCATTTCAGCCATCGAAATCTCGGGTTTTTCAATCCCAATGTTGTAGGCTTCCCCGGGGCGGCCATTGATCAGAATCTTGTAGTAGCCCACGATCGCATCCGCGATGTAGCAGAAGGTTCGGGTCGGCGAACCATCGGAGAGCATCACAATGTCACGGCCAGCCAACACATCCCGAACAAAATCGGGGAGGACGCGTCGATCCGTAATCTTCAGACCGGGGCCATAGTTGTTGAAGGGACGAGCTGTCTTGATAGGTAGCCCATGCTGTTGGGCAAAGTTGACGCAGAGGGTTTCGCCGTAGCGCTTCGACTCGTCGTAGCATGCCCGTGGCCCTGTGCACGACACATTGCCACGATAGGTTTCGGGCGTGGGTATGTTTTCGGGCGTGGGGTCGCCGTAAATTTCGCTTGTGGAGTAGAAGAGGAATCCTTCAACCGGCTTGCCCGTCGCTTGTTGCTGCTTGCAATACTCCAGCAAAATCCGCAAGCCGTTTACGTTGGCATCCATCGTTTCGATGGGGTACTTGCGGTAAAAGATGGGAGAGGCGATCGAGGCGGCGTGGATGATGTACTGAAAGTCAGCGATATCCTCCGGCAGGGGGTTGGTAATATCGTGCTTTGCCAGGGTCAGAGTCGGGTCACCCTCCAACGCAGTGAGCCACTCAGGAACGCCACGAATATAGTTGTCATAAACCGTCAGATTAATGGGGGCTTCGCCAGAGGTCTTATTCCAGTGCAGCACCGCTTGCACCAGGTAGTATCCCAAGAAGCCTGCCCCACCGATAATCAGCAGGTTCTTTCCAGAAACCTGAGCAAACTCACTTTTGAGATTGCCACAGATATAATTCAAATCAATTTCAATGACATCTTGAGCCGTTTTCATGCTGACCTACCTTATATCAAGACTATTAGGAGTATGGTTCGTTAAACGGGCACTGGGCAGCGGCTGAAGCGATGCAGCCAAGAAATGCCAAACCCAGTGCAAAAGAGGAGAAGCGAGCTTCTCCTCTAGACGGGAAATCTAAACCGTCGCGGGCACTTTGGCCGGAGCGAAGTACGCGTCCTGCTCTTGCCGCAACTTATGCGCCAGACTATCTGACGGGATCTCCACATCGTCGTAGGTGATTACCTGATCCTTGGGAATATCGTGCTTGAGACGACATCCTTCTGCGAGACCCATCGGCAATAGGTTTTGCTCACGCACCGTCTCGTGGTTTTCGCACATGCCATAGGTCATGTACCAGCCCAAGCCATCCAGGGTTGCACCCGCCTGAAGATCGGTCTTGGCAACGGTAACGACATCCACCACAGGTTCAGCGATGGGTGCGATCGCCACATCGTTAAAGAGCACCAGACGCGCAACGGATAGGGGCACCTCAAAAATCGTCAAGTGGTACGGCGTGTAGAAGCTGTAGAGAGGCCCCTGACCCAACTTGCCGTAGTTGAGGTAATGCTTCTGGTGTTCATCCTGCGCTTCGGCAAACACAAACACCCCAGGGCTGGGTTTGCTGCCGACTACATAATCGACGATGCCGCCCAATTCCCGGATTTGGTCGAGGTCATACATCCCCACCATGTCATCCACATGGCCCTTGTACTCCAAGCCAATCATGCCCCGCTGCGCCACCTTCATCCCTGTAGCATTGGCAACGATCGCCTGCTCGAAGGAAATCTTGGTGCCATCCGCAAAGCTAGTGACCATGTGCGGGGTCTGCCCCCACTGCTTGGCAAAACTTGCCTGGGTGGTGGGATTGCGGTAGCGGTCTTGCAAACCCTTGATGTTGCCACAGATGCGCGGAATCAACCCCAGGCTTTTCACAAAGCGGTAGAGGTTGATCTGTACGCCGGGTTGGTCGCCATCACACCCGGTCAGGAGTACTCCCGCCCGGTCGGCATAGACTTTCAAGATCGGGCCGACGGTGCCATCCAGTTCGGCATTCATCAGCACCATGGGCTTCTTGTGCTCGATAGCGAGGAGGGTGACCTTGGCGCCATACTCGACATGCCCGGTGGCTTCGACCAGACCTTCAATACTTTCCGACTGGCAAAGGAGCAGAGGGTCATTAGTAATCGCGTACTGGCTTTGGGCGATCGCATCTTCCAGTTCACCCACCGTTTTGACGACTCGCACATCGGTAACACCAACCTCTGCAAATGCCTTTCGGGCGGCGTCGAGGGTGCGATTGCACAACACCGCCAGGTGCATGCCCGGCAGATAATTCACCATTTGGTTGACGAGCCCCCGCCCCATAAAGCCCGCCCCAAAGACGCCGACCTTCACTGGGTTCCCGGCCTCTGCACGGGCTTGCATTGCGGTGTCTACAATAATCATCCGTTTTTGCTCCTAAACTGTTACAACATTGTCGGGATTGAAGACGCATGGGTTACGTCCTTTCAGCCCAGCTCATGCCATTGCTTTGTGTCTTGCTTATTTGCTCAAGATCCTCAGGAACCGTGCCTCTGAAAAGCAACCATCGCCCCAATCCCGACAACCGCTATTTGCCCATGCGCGGGAGCTGGTCGCAACATCTCCGAAGTAAGGATCCGGATCGAGGAAAACCTAAATCCTTGGAAATTACCCTCAGTGCCTACATCCGGCACCCGTTGCCTCAGTTGCTAACAGCCAAACAATCTTGAAGATTAGGCTCGAAGATTGGGCTCGAAGATTGGGCTCGAAGATTGGGGAAGAATGCAGTTAATCCCAATTTTTCCAGGGTGCCATCCCAGCTTTCCACATCTTCTCGAGCGAGTTTTTATCTTTTAGCGTATCCATGGGTTGCCAGAACCCATCATGCTTGTAGGCCGAGAGCTGATCCATGTGCGCCAGCTTTTGCAGCGGCTCGGCTTCCCATGTGGTGCTGTCCCCTTCGATGTAGTCGATAACCTGAGGTTCGAGGACAAAGAAACCGCCATTGATCCAGGCTCCATCCCCATCTTTCTTCTCGCGGAAGTGGGTAATGCGGCTTTGACCTTCGGCCAGGGCGATCGCTCCAAATCGACCGGGAGGCTGTACCGCTGTCAGGGTTGCCAGGGTTCCTTGCTGTTGGTGGAATTCGATGAGCTTGGTGATATTGACATCACTCACCCCGTCTCCGTAGGTAAAGCAAAAGGTCTCAGAACCAACATGTTCGCGAACCCGCTTGAGGCGTCCACCCGTCAGGGTATCGGCTCCTGTGTCGACCAACGTGACGCGCCACGGCTCAGCTTTTCCAGAGTGAATATTGGTTTGATTAAACCGCATATCAATCGTGACATCCGACATGCGGAGAAAGTAATTTGCAAAAAACTCTTTTATGACATGCCCCTTATATCCACAACAGACAATGAAGTCGTTGATACCGTGAGAGGCATAGATTTTCATAATATGCCAAAGAATGGGCTGCCCCCCAATTTCTACCATTGGCTTCGGGCGAATACTAGTCTCTTCGCTGAGGCGAGTCCCCAACCCTCCAGCTAGGATAACCGCTTTCATAAAAATGACCTCCCTTGAAGTCAGAACATGTGGTCGAGAATTGGAACTTTATGGGAACCTTTGCAAACTACAAATGCGTCTAGGAATGCGTCTGGAATCTTTCACGCAGTCAACCTGTTTGGAGAATAGCAAGCCGTTTGTCAATTTCACATAAAGAGCAGGTAAGACTCAGTAGATTATTTGTGAAGAAGT
>JBCBSL010000385.1:0-5713 GCA_039819145.1 Cyanobacteria bacterium J06638_22 | reverse complement strand
GCTAAGCCCGCCGCCCCTCTCTCTGGGATTTTATTTTCTGGCTAATCCCTTACCTAAAAATCGAGGAGTTTCGCCAGGTTTTGAATCGCCGTAGGTGATTAGCGCCCAACATCCGATGTTGGACGAGACTCTTCCGATTGGGTAATTGGCGCTGCGGTAACTGATGGCGCAGATGCAGGCTCCTGGTGCTCTGATTTATGGTGCAAACGAATGCCCAACATTAAATCATAAACAAATCCCAGAAAATCCTTGCCCTTCAGCAAGCCTAAGGTCTGGTGGCAGCCCTTCTCGTCCAGCAAAGGGCGAGTCGCTCGATAGGCCGCCTGGTACTGATACCAGGGAATAGAAGGCCAAAGATGATGGATCAAATGGTAGTTCTGACCCATGATTAGCAGATTGAGAATGGGACTCGGATAAACCCGCGCATTTTTCCAGCGATCGCGCTCCTGAAATGGTCTATGGGGCAAATAATCGAAGAACAGCCCTAGAGCTAACCCAACGACAAGCGCTGGCGAAAACCAATAGTTCATGATGTAGCCGAGAAAGTCATAGTGAACAGCCAAGAAAATGACTGTAGCTACAAACAAGCGCGATAAGAACCACTCTAGAAGCTCATACTTGCGCCAAAGTCGCCGCTTGAAGAAGAAAACTTCGTGGTAGAAAAAGCGAGCAGCAATGAGCCACAAGGGACCACCCGTCGAAACGAAATGGTCAGGGTCATTTTCCGGATCATTCACGTTGGCGTGGTGCTGCATGTGAACGCGAGTGAACACTGGAAACGCAAACCCGAGCATGAGCGCACTTCCATGACCCAGAACCGCATTCATGACCCGATCGCGATGCGCTACGTTGTGCGAGGCATCGTGAATCACGGTGCCGACCAAGTGAAGAGCCACAACATTAATAACAAAACAGCACCAGTGAGCCCACTGCCACTGCCAATAGCCAAAAGTTGAAAGGACGACGAGCGCCACCGCACCCAAAAACATGAGAAGCGTTGGATTAAGGTCTCCAGGCGGTCCCAGAAACTCCTTCGGCACTGTCAGGGGCTTGGTTGCCTCCGACATCGTATGCAAACTCCTTTTTCTGTATCCTTGGGTAGTATAAAGTACCCAGGTTGCGAAATGAAGTTTTGTGAAATTAAATGAGTTGATTGCACAAAACCTTCCCCATTGCGCTTTTTAATCTAAGCACGATTGGGTGCATTCTCTGCCGCTTTACGGCAGGTTTTGCAGTAAGGCAAGTGGGGTAGAAAACTATTAGATGACTAAAAAGGTTGCTGAGAGATCTCACCCAGTACATCAGGCCCAAGGAGTCGTGGAAAAGATTCTAGGAGCACACTGAAGAATCCTCAGTTATTTCTTTCCCAGATTGTGGCGATCGGCTCAGCCCAAAATCCTTGCTAGGCCTGGATTGCTATTGGAATAATCGAAAAAATCCAAAGAAAAACCCTCAGCCGCGAAACTGAGGGTTTTGAATCAGGGTGCATCTACCACTTCACTGTTCTAGGGGAAGACACCCTCATCAGGAAAAAAATCGAGTTTTCTGGGGTAAATTGCCTATTTCTTGGGCGATCGCCTCAAACATTTAGATAGACGCAGTCAGATCATTTTTTGAAAGCCGCAAGCTACGCAACGCTCAAACGTTCGCTGAACTTCCTCAAGCACGTAGTGCTCTAGCTGTTGGTCATAGCTGGGGCGATCGCCCTTTCCCATGGACAGCCTTACTGGTTGAGATTAGTAAAGATGATTGGGTTTTGCCAAACACAGCACATAGCACTAGAAAACAGGGTGTGTTTTTGGAGAAACACACCCTACCGCAAATCTCAATCCCCCTTAGCTAAACTAAGCTGGCAACAAAAGGGGACGGAAACCATGTTTTAGGGAAACAGTCCCAATCAGATCCATCTTCTCCAGAGTAATTTGATTTCGCCCCCAGGAAAAATTGGTATAGAGCTTCTCGAATTCCAGCAACATCGATTCAGCAAAGCAGGCAAAAAGTTGGCGAGCAGGCACATCCATTTTCACGATATTCATGATGCGCCAGTCGATATCGAGTGAATGCTCTACAATCCCCCCCTTGAGAACATGGATTCCAGGAGCCTGCACCTGAGAATCTAAATTCTTAGGATAGCCACCATCGATCAATAAACAGGGTTGCTTAAGTGGGATAGACCCAATATCAACCCCTTTCGGCATACTAGCGACCCAAACAATAATATCTGCCATGGGAAGCGCTTCTTCGAGAGCTAGGATCTTACCCCGTCCGAGTTCGTCCTGAAGATTCTGGAGGCGTTCTTGATTGCGGGCAATCAGTAGTAACTCTTTAGCATCTGTTCGCTGATCCAGCCAGCGGCAAACAGCACTACCAATGTCTCCCGTTGCCCCACAAACAGCGACCGTTGCTTCGGATAGGTTGATCCCCAGTTGCTTTGACGCTTGCTCGACCTGACGACAAATGATGTAGGCCGTATGCGTGTTTCCAGTGGTAAATCGATTGAAATCGAGGGTAATGTTTCGTACCTGACGAATCTGAGAAAGATTAAAGTTCTCGAACACGATTGAGGAAAAGCCACCTAGCGCTGTAATGTCAATGCCGTTTTTCTGTGCATGAGCCATGGCATTGACAATTTTGCGGGTCGCTGCTTTGATTCGACGCGTTGCTAGCATTTCTGGTAGAAAGCAGGATTCAACATATTTGCCTTCAATTTCCTGCCCTGTAATGCTTTTGACACGAATGTGATCGACTGTCTGAGGGGGTGCGCTGCACCAGAAATCTAACCCCTGATCGGCGTATTCGGGATAACCCAGCTCCTGCGCGACCACTTTGGCGTGCTCTAAACTTGTAAGATGACCAATTAGACCAAACATTTATGATTCCGATGTCCCGCAATTTCGGGGATCCAAAGTTAGCAAGGAAAGAACTCTAAGCTAGCACGGGTCAGAAGAAGAAGACTCCTCTGTCATGCTGTATTCGGCTAGGGGGTTCCCTAGCACCTTACGGTATTAAGGACAGTAAATGTCGCTAGGTTGTTAGATTCTGCACAGCAGAAGCCCTCCCTGAGGTTATACCGAAAAAAAACCAGTCAAGAAGGTCATCAAGAATACTATCAAAAGATGAAACTTCAAGAAGATCCACCTAAGAAATTTCAGGTATTTAAGTGGGTATGGAGAAGCTTCAGGTGAATTCTGCCTATGAGCTTACAATTTTCTATCTTTTCCAGCCTATTGCTGCAGTTGGCTTCTCTCCTGAACATTGGTTTGCTGGGTCAATAAGGGAGCAGATTGGAGTAGAGTCTGCGTGTAAGGATGTTGAGGATTTGTAAAAATTTGTTCTGCTGTTCCCAATTCAACGATCTTCCCTGTATTCATAACAGCAATGCGATCGCACAAAAATCGAGCTAACCACAAATCATGGGTGATGAATAAATAGGTCAGATCGAACTCGTCTTTGAGTTCCAACATTAAATCGAGAACCTGTGCCTGCACACTAGCATCCAGCATACTCACAGGTTCATCACAAATCAGAAGCTTGGGTTGCGTGATGAGGGCACGGGCGATCGCCACCCGCTGCTGTTGTCCCCCAGACAAATCACCAGGATAGCGATTGTAGTAATCATCCACAGGCTGTAAGCCTACCCGCTCGAGCATCGCTTCAACCCTTGAGCGCGCTTCTACTGGAGTCGCAAGCCCATGGATCAGCAATGGATCCGCAATACCCTGCCCAACACGCATCAAGGGATTCAGGCAGGCATGCGGATCCTGGAAAATCATTTGCATTTGCCGCCGTTGTTTCAACAATTCTGAGCTAGATAGATATGTAATGTCCTGCCCGAGAAACTCAATGCGCCCGGCGGTGAGGGAAACGAGCCGCAGAATGGTTCGAGAAAGGGTGCTTTTACCACAGCCCGACTCACCAACGAGGCCAAAGATCTCACCGGGATATAGATCAAAGCTGATCCCATCGACGGCTCGAATGACTCCGTCACTCTGGCGATTAAACAACCGCGCCACAAAATTCTGCTCTAGCGCGTAGTGAATTTTCACCTTCTCTAATCGCAACAGTGGAGCTGGAATCCCCATCGCCTGCTCGTTATCTATAGCTTCATCTTGATGGAGGCGCAACGCAGCTTGTAGCAGCATTTGCGTATAGGGATGCTGAGGGCGTTGCAAAATGTCCTGCGTTGCCCCAAGCTCGACAAGCTTGCCTTGATACATGACAGCAAGGCGGTCGCAATACTCCCCCACCAACGCCAAATCATGTGAAATCAGAATTAACCCCATCTGTCGTTCCGCACAAAGGCGAGTTAGTTCTCGCAAAATTTGAGCGGCTATCGTTACATCTAGGCTTGTTGTGGGTTCGTCGGCCACAATCAGCTTGGGATTGAGCAGCAGCGCCAGGGCAATAGCGACACGCTGACGCATACCTCCGCTAAATTCATGAGGGTATTGAGTCCAGCGGTTAGCCGGAATATTAACAGCTTCCAATGTGGCGATCGCCCATTCTTTTGCTGCTTTCGCTGAAAGCTGAGACCGATGGGCTTTCAGCGTTTCAAGACAATGCTCTCCAATCGTCATGAGAGGATCAAGGCGTGTCATGGGATCTTGAAAAACAATAGAGACAGCCTCTCCTCGGAAATGCCGCAACCCGTCAGGCGACAAATCAAAAACAGATTGCCCATCAAACCAAACGTTTCCCTCAACCTGGCTCGATGGCGGTAAAAGGCGCATCGCAGCTCGCCCAAGAGTAGACTTTCCGCAGCCCGATTCTCCAACCAAGCCCAACCGCTCTCCAGCTTGGAGGGCAAGAGATACATCATCTACAGCCCACTGAACCTTTACCGTCTCCAATCCACCTCCGCCCGATTGATAGGGATAAGCAACCCGCAGGCGTTCGATATGAAATAAAGGCTGGGTCATGAGCTAGAAAAGGAAAAACGTTTGTTTCAGAAACAAATCTTAGATGACCCCACTCTTGCCCACTTGATTCCTACCGCCGAATCAGGGAAAGAGCAGGGTTAATCTGCCTCGAAGCCTTATTCTATAGGAGTTTGGCACTCATCTTACTCAATGGAGCTTGAATATGCAGCTAGATGTACTCAATATTGCTTCTACTCAGAAACACAAAGGCTCTCTGTAGATACAGAGAGCCTTTGTGTTGAATGTTACCCTGGCACCGAGCTATTTTCCCGTGGGGCAACCCCCAGAGTATCTTGGCCGCAGGAGCGTTTCACACCTCAGTTCGGGATGGATGAGAGTGGGGCCACTCCGCCATAGGCACCAGGAAAGCTGAATTAGATAGGTAAAACCCATCGACAATGCAAAAGAAGAGCGTCAGGACAAGCAACACATTATGTATGTGAAAACATAACCACCCAATCAGTAAGGACAAGCCCTCGGTCTGTTAGTACGTCTCGACTACATCCATTGCTGGACTTCCATCTAACGCCTATCAACGGGTCTTCTTCCCGTGACCTTACTGGCTTATGCCATGGGAGCACTCATCTTGGGGTGGGCTTCCCACTTAGATGCTTTCAGCGGTTATCCACTCCGCACATGGCTACCCTGCGTTTACCGTTGGCACGATAACAGGTACACCAGCGGTGCGTTCCTCCCGGTCCTCTCGTACTAAGGAGGACTCCCCTCAATGCTCCTACGCCTGCACCGGATATGGACCGAACTGTCTCACGACGTTCTGAACCCAGCTCACGTAC
>JBCBSL010000384.1:0-5719 GCA_039819145.1 Cyanobacteria bacterium J06638_22 | reverse complement strand
GTCGGGCCAACAGGTGGATCGACCTGTAGGGGAAAGCGGCTACCGAGGGGAAACCAACGCAGGTTCACCGCAAATAGCAGTTGCAGCAGCATCCCAAACCAATACATGGGCACTGCATAGGTGATGATGCCGAATAGCCGTCCCCCCGCATCAAGGGCGGTGTTTGGTTTAGAGGCGGCGAGGGAACCGATGAGAATGCCGACGGTGACAGAGACGAGCATACTCAGTACGGTCAGTTCCAGGGTGGCCGGAAAGTGGGTTTGGATGATTTCCCAAACAGACTGCCCTTGGGTGGCTAGAGAAGTACCCAAATCCAGACGCAGCAAATTGCTCAGGTAGCGCAGGTATTGCACCCATACGGGGACATCCAACCCCAGTCGTTCCCGCAGGGCGTCTTTGGCGGAGTCGGGGGCGCGTTCCCCCAACAGCGCATCGACTGGATCCCCTGGGGTTGCCCGCATTAGCAGGAACACCAGCGTGGCGATCGTCCAGACCATCAGCGGTGCCAGCAGCAACCGCGAGAAGACATAATAGCGCAAAGCACCAGAGCGGGAAGACATGGAGGTGTTGAAATATCAGGTTTACTTCGCAATTTGCCAGAGGAGGAACTGCTGGGTGGGTTGGATAGCGACCCCTTCGACACCGGATTGCGCAAAGACATAGTCCTTGTTTTGCCACAGAGGAACACTGGGCACATCATCCACCATCAGTTGTTGAATATCGGCCAGGATGGCGTTTCGGGCTTCGGGGTCTTGCTCAGCGCGTTGCTGTTTGATCAGCTCGTTCGCCGCTTCGCTGTAATAGAAGGTGCCATCGGAGAAGGTCGCTCCCGACTCACAGAGGGTTTCGAGATTACCCTCATCACAGCTCAAGAAGGGTTGCACAAAGTTGTCAACATCGAAGAAGTCGGGATACCAGTTCTGCAACACGGCGGGATAGATGCCTTTTTCCATATTCTCGAACAGGGTTGCCCCTTCCACGTTTTGCACATCCACGGTAACGATGCCAGGGAGCGCGTTTTCAACGGATTCTTTCAAGGTATTGGCCACGATGCTGCGGGTGGTAGATGCAGAGGGATACCAGAGCTCTAGGGTAAAGGGGTTGGATTCATCGAAACCTGCACTAGCGAGGAGTTCTCTGGCCAGCTCGTAGTTGCCATCTCCATAAGCTTCCTCGAAGACAGGTTCATACACGTCGAAAGCAATGGGAATCATGCTGTAGAGGGGTTCGGCTTGGCCTTGGAAGACGCGATCGCGAATCAGGTTGCGATCCATCATGGCGGCGATCGCCTGCCGCACCTCCAATTGATCCATCGGCTCCATCTTCAGGTTGAGGCTCATGTAGTTGACGACCGTCGTTCCGGCCTCAATTACTGTCCAGTCATTCTGTTCCGCATTCTGTTCCAAATTGGCGATCTGGTCGGGGTCGAGGGTTTGATAGGCCACATCGATAGTCCCGGTCTGGAAGGCGTTGAACAGGTTGGCTGGGCTGGTGAAAAGCTGAATATCAATGCCTTCATTGGCAGGCGTCTCACCCCAATAATCGGGATTCGCATCAAGCTTGATGGAATCCGTCGTGAAGGAGGACAGCATGTAGGGACCCGTGCCAATAAAGGTGTCGGGCTGGAAGGAACCCGCAGCAATCTCATAGCTTTCGGGGGGAACCGGAGTGACGCCCCAGAAGGTCAGTAGCGCCGGGAACGCAGCAAAGGGCGAGTTCAGCGTGATGGTGAGTTCTAAATCCCCGGTCGCTTCCACGGTGTCAATTTTTTCGGCCAGCAGGAACGCCGGACGACCGCCATTTTCCATGAAGCGCTGGATCGAGAAAGCCATGGCTTCGGCGGTGAAGGGAGTGCCATCGTGGAAGGTAACGCCATCCCGCAGCGGCATAGTGTAGGTCAGCCCATCGTCACTGACGGTGGGCAATTCGGTCGCCAGTTGGGGAACCAGGTCAGTGGAGCCGGGCTCGTAGGTGTAGAGGCGATCGCCCATGTTGTAGAGCAGAATCCCTGGGAAGATTTCGTAGGAATCGGCAGGGTCAAGGGTTCGCGCTTTAAGGGTGGTTCCCATCGAGACCCGCCCGCCGGATGTTGCGTCTTCGACGGCCTCATCTCCTGCATCCGGTGGGGCGCTGGCATCTTGTTGCGGCGCACCACAGCCGACCGCCAGTGCCATGCATAACCCAAACAATCCGGCAAATTGCAAAAACCTGCGCCAATGGCGACGCGAAAAGCCCAATAGATTCATCGATAAAACGCCCGTGGAAAGTGGAAAAGTTACAGGGGAACGGTCTGAATGGAACGGTCAGGCAACAAAACGCAACCTGTTCAGAACTTTATACCGTTTTGGTGCAGAGAACTCAATCCGTTCCTGTGGTTCACAGGAACGGATTGAGTTCTGCTTAGATAGCGGCAAGACTCAATCATGGTCTGTGGCCGCTGCCCTACAGGGGACACAAACGGTAGTTATGCCGCTGAATTTTGTACAAGACAATATCCTCAACGTTAATTTGTGACTTGTGAGCACTTGGAAACTGGACACGGCTTACTCTTCAGTTCAGTATGGTTAGCGAAGTTTACAGGTTTTGCTGCGATCGCCTATGAGTCAGCCAACCTTTCTAAAAGTGCCTTTTGTATGGGAGGAACCAGAAGCTTTGATTGACGTTTCGTCTCGGCTAACGTTTGAACCCATCAAAGCCGTGGATCATCAATTAATTTCAACTGTTGCGCGGGTAATGGCCGAATCAGTTGATGCGAGCGATCGCCGCAGAACATCAGAACGCGATCCTCACAAAGCGGCTGAGATGTTTCTGCATGCAGCAAGAGAAGACTTCGCATATCAAGATGATTGGTGGCAGTTTGGGATCAACAAGAAAGGAGAAATTGTAGGGTTTGTACTTCCGGTCATCTTTCCAGAATGTGCCAAAGAGGGTTTGGAGGAAGGAACAATCTACTATATGGGAATTTTGCCAGAGTATCGAGGACTTGGTTTAGCAAACGATCTTCTATTCAAAGGCACACAGATCCTACAGAAGACCGGGGTCTGGAGAGTGTTTTGTGACACGGCTGTGGATAATGTGCGGATGATTGCTGCATTCAAGCGGGTTGGCTATCGGCAGTATGGTGAACCGTTGGAACGCCCAATTTAATGGCTGTAGTTTGCGCGGCACAACAACCTTGGTACGGCGGAAGGTCCTGAAACCATGGTGATGACACAAAGATAATCTGCCGCTGCTGACCAGGAACGTTGGGATATTTAACCAGATCGCCATTATTGAATTCGGTTGAACATCTCAAAGAGTTTGTGACGATGGCAAACTGACTCACCACACCGAAATTTTGATTGCACAAAGAATAGTTACGTTACACTTTGGGCGATCGCATCATTTGCCCATCGACAGCCTATCGACAGTTTCGGTTATGGTTGCATCTTCCGTCTCTTTACCCGATACTCCACCCCCATCCCCTTCATCTGCCTCTCTGCTGGAGCTAGCCCGTAGCGGCAATGGGGATGCCCTAAGTCGCTGGCTCAATAGCTTACTGGCAGACAAGGGAATGTATGTAAAAGCGGTGTTTGCGAAACAGAAACCGCTGACATTGCAGCTCTATTTTCTGTATCCCGCCTCCCGCGAAGCTTTGCTCGGGTTACAAGAGACGATCGTGCGCATGCTGAGCTATCGGTTGTGGACGTTGAATTCACCGCTCATTTGGCAAGTGCGGGTGCTGGCATGGCAGCGGGGCAACCGTGCGCTCCTCTGGCAGCAATCCCTCCGCATCAAGACCCCAGCCAATTTGCCCCAGCGCCTCCGGTTGGCCAAACATCAACGCATCCAAATGCAGCACCACCGTCGCTGGCAAATAGCCCTAGTAGGAGGCATGACCACAACAGGCTTGTTCGCCGCATCCTTGCTAGCCCACTTCCGCAACTCCAATGGGGATACGGCAGACGCCGCCTCCATCGACGAATCATCCATGCCGTCGCTGGTGCAACCTGTGACACCGCTGCTGGCGCCGATGATGCGGCCTCCGGATGAACCACCTCGCCCCCACTATTCTTCTGCGGATGTGCCCGCTGCGTTTCGGGGACAGGTCGTGTACGACGTCACACCGGCCAATGGCGAGAAAGTTATAGCGTTGACGTTTGACGATGGCCCCTGGATTGAAACCACCGAGGACGTGCTAACCATCCTGGAACGGTTTGAGGTTCCTGCCACTTTCTTTGTAACCGGGCGGCAGGTGGAGCAGTTTCCCCATTTAGCGCAACGGATTGTGATGTCGGGCCATGCGATCGCCAACCATTCCTGGACGCATCCCATGGAGAATATGGACAGCGAAACGGCGATTCGTGAGTTGGAAGGAACCAATCGCCTGATCGAGCAAGCCACAGGCGTTCGTCCCGCGCTATTCCGTCCTCCCGGTGGCAATCTCAATACCCGGATGGTGGACTACGCCAAACGCGCCCAGCTTGCTGTGATGATGTGGTCGTCGGATTCCGAAGATTACTACGTGTCGGCACCACTGATTGTAGATAATGTGCTGCAATCGGTGCGTCCGGGGGGCATTGTGCTGTTCCACGATGGCGGCGGCGATCAGCAAGCGACAGTGGATGCATTGCCGCAACTGCTTGCGACCCTTTCCCGCCTGGGCTATCGTTTTGTCACGGTGCCGGAGTTGTTGCACCTAGCGCAACCCGGTGCCCCGTCGTCTACTGGGATGCCGCTTGGACAGGAATAGGCTTCATACGGTGCGATCGCACCATCGCACGCAGACAAAGGGAGTGCGCCTGACTCGCCGCTTCGTACTGCGGGGCTTCTTGGGATGGGCGATCGCCCTCCTACTTGCTTTCGGCCATCTGCTGCTGCCGCTAGGAGCAACCGCCACCGATTCTCCTACCGAGATGCCCACCGAACTGCGTGGCATTTGGTTGACGAATATCGACAGCGAAGTGCTGTTTTCCAGCCGCAACCTCGTCTCTGGCTTGCGCCGCTTGGACTATCTCAACTTCAACACCCTCTATCCGACGATCTGGAATGGAGGCTACACCCTCTATCCCAGTCCCATTGCCGAGGAAACCTTTGGAGTAGCCCTCGACCCTCATCCCGGATTTGAGGGACGCGACATGCTGGGGGAAGTGGTGACCGAAGGGCATCGCCTGGGCATGACGGTCATTCCCTGGTTCGAGTTTGGGCTGATGGCTCCCGCAGAGTCAGAACTGACCACGCAACATCCCGACTGGCTGACGACGCGAGCCGATGGCGATCGCATTTGGATGGAAGGAGGACGCATTCCCCGCGTCTGGCTCAATCCCTTCCACCACGAGGTGCAAGACTTCATGGTGCAGTTGCTCACTGAGGCGGTGCAGCGTTACCCCATCGACGGTATCCAGCTCGACGACCACTTCGGCATTCCTGTGGACTTTGGCTACGACCCGCTGACGGTGGAACGCTACCGCCAAGACCACGATGGCGTCGCGCCTCCTGACGACCCAACCGACCCCGATTGGGTACGCTGGCGCGCCAACGAAATTACCCGACTGATGCAGCGAGTGATCACCGAGGTTCATGCAATTAACCCCGACTGCCTCATCTCCCTTTCCCCAAACCCCCGCGAATTTGCCTTCGAGAACTACCTGCAAGACTGGGGCACCTGGGAACGCCGAGGCTGGCTCGATGAGCTAATTGTGCAGATCTATCGGCGAGACATGGAGCGCTTCATCTTCGA
>JBCBSL010000383.1:0-5757 GCA_039819145.1 Cyanobacteria bacterium J06638_22 | reverse complement strand
AAACGTTTGCGGCCAATGCAATGCATTGGCCGCAAACGTTTTGAGGGTTTCAATTGGAATATGAGAACACCTTGGCAGCTTAGCCTGAGAACTGTGGTTCAACGCCTAGGTGGTGGAACATAAAGGCGTAGAGATCGGCAGTTTCTTCGATGCCTTTGGTGAGGCTGCTAGCACCGTGGCCGGATTTGGTGCCGATGCGGATGAGCGTGGGATTGTCGCCGGAATGACGGGATTGCAGGGTAGCGGCGTATTTGAAGGAATGGGCGGGGACGACGCGATCATCGTGATCGGCGGTGACGATGAGGGTGGCGGGATAGGGGACATCGTCACGGATGTTGTGCAGGGGAGAGTAGTCGTAGAGGTAGGCAAAATCCGCTTCATTGTCGCTGGAGCCATATTCTGCGATCCAGTTCCAGCCAATGGTGAATTTGTGGAAGCGCAGCATATCCATCACACCAACGCCCGGGAGGGCAACCCGAAACAGGTCGGGGCGCCGATTCATAACGGCTCCCACCAACAAGCCACCATTCGATCGCCCTTCGATCGCCAATTTCTCTGAATTCGTGTAACCCTCGGCCACCAAATACTCAGCGGCGGCAATGAAGTCGTTGAAGGCCGTGGGGCGATCCTCCCGAATGGCCGCCTCATGCCACGCTCGGCCATATTCGCCACCCCCTCGGATATTGGCGATCGCCACCAGCATCCCCTGCTCCAACAACGCAATGCGATTGGGGCTAAAGGACGGCACCATTGAGGCATTGAATCCCCCGTAGGCATATAGGTACGTGGGCGTGTGGCCGGAGAATTCCAAACCCTTTTTGTGAATTAAAAACATCGGAATTCGGGTGCCATCGGAGCTGGGATAAAACACCTGCTTTGTCTCATAGGCGTTGGCATCGAAGGCAATTTCTGGCGCACGAAAGACCGTCGATTCCTTAGTGGCGATGGTATAGCGGTAGATCGTAGATGGCGCGATGTGGGAGGTGAACACGTAAAAAACAAAATCATCATCGGCTTGCCCACCAAAACCGCCGACGGTTCCCAATCCAGGCAGCTCCACCTCATTTTCCAGCGTGCCATCGGGGCTATGGACATAGACGCGGGTTGTCACATCCTTGAGGTATGACGCAAACAGCTTGCCGCCAGCACAGTTCACCCCGTTTAAGGGTTCTGGTCGCTCTGGCAGAAGGGTTTGCCATTGGTCTTCAGCCGGATTTTTTGGATCGACCAGAACCAGCTTGCGGTTGGGGGCATCCTTGTCGGTCGTCATCAGGAAGCGATCGCCCAGGTTATCCACAATTCCAAAACTCTCGTCGGTGATGGTGCCGATGAGGGGCGAGAACTCTGTTTCTCCAGCGGCTAAATCTTTGACATAGAGGGCATTGCCGAGCTTGGGCTGGCCGCGATCGGAAATCGACAGCATCACAAACCGCTCATCTTCCGTGAGATAGACGAAGTGAAACCGGAGCGGATGATCCGGGTCTTCGTAGATCAGCTCATCCTGGGATTGGTCGGTGCCCAAACGGTGGTAGTAAACCTTATGGAATTCGTTGCGCGACGATAGCTCGGTGCCATCTTCGGGGGCATCATAGCGTCCGTAATAGAAGCCATCGCCACACCAGGCGGGATAGGATACCTTCACCCATTCCAGGGTCTCGGGCAGGGTTTCCCCCGTTTCCACATTGAGGATGCGGTAGCGCTGCCAGTCGGAACTGCCCTCCGACAGGCCATACACCGCATATTTCCCATCCTTCGATGGGTTAAAGGCGCTCAACGCTGTTGTCTGGTCGTCGGAAAAAGTGTTGGGATCCAGCAACAAGCGGGGTTCTCCCTCCAGGCCATCCTGCACATAGACCACGCTCTGATCCTGCAAGCCATCGTTCTTGAAGAAAAAGAAGCGATCGCCCCGCCGCCTTGGGGCAGAATAGCGGGGATAGTCCAGAATTTCCTTCAATCGTGCCTTCAGAGCCCCTCGATAGGGTATTTGCTCCAGGTAGCCAAAGGTCAGTTCATTTTGCTGGGCAACCCAGGCTGCCGTTTCCGGTGAGCGATCGTCTTCTAGCCAACGGTAGGGGTCGGGCACCACCGTGCCGAAGTAGGTATCGGTATGGTCAACAGTGTTTGTGGCAGGATAGCTCAGCTTTTGTTCGGATACTGTCATGGGGCAGTCCTCCAATGGGGCAGATGGGAATAGACAATCCTCTCCCATTCTGCCTGAGCCACCCCCTACTTGCCGACCCTGGGGCTGTGGAAAACGCTGTGGAAAACGGCGATATCCCAGGTCAGGTCGCAACCTCTGAAAAGCTCATTGGATCAAGCGTTCGCCCCCATAAAAAGGGGCTTGACATCCTGCCATTTTCTGTTGATTTCTCATGTCCCCAGGCTTCGGGTCGGGTTGGAGATTACGCCCCCCGTAGCACCATGATTGTCCAATTCGCAGCGGTGGCAGGAAGCTGTTTCCTCAAGCGATCGCACATACGCTTCGACCTCTGCGGGCGATCGCAACACGATCAACTGCTGAGTATCGGGCAACTGCTGAAGTCGCTGCAAAATTTTGGGACGTTTCTTGCGGGGAAAGGTCCAAACATATTTGAGAAACTCCCAATCCAAGCGCTCTGGGCAGTTCGCAGCCATATCGGGACGCGTGGTGCCGCGATACTGCCACCACCGTTTGCCAATGCGCCAAAGGCATAGCCAGTGGGGTAGATCCAGAAAAACGATCGTATCGGCGTGGGGTAGGCGCAGATCCAGCGTTCCGCTGTAGTTGCCATCCATAACCCACGTCTCTTGCTCCAGCAACGCGGCCACGGACTGTTTCCAATCTTCGGACTCCGACTCGACCCAACCGCTCTTCCAAAAGTGAGCATCGAGGTGCAACAACGGCAGGTGCAATATGGCCGCCATTTGCTGAGCTAGCGTCGATTTTCCCGCCCCACAACAGCCGAGGATCATCACCTTCTGCATAGGTTTACTCCTACCAATTTTAGATTTTAGATTTTGGATTTTGTCGTGAGCCTTCGATAGTGAACTCAGCCAAACTGCTCAGCCGAACAATTTTGGATTGAACGGTCTTTCTTTTGTGTCTCTGTGTCTTTGTGCCTTTGTGCCTTTGTGCCTTTGTGCCTTTGTGCCTTTGTGGTTCAGCTACAAGCTTCACGTGCGGTCTTCCATATAGGCCTGACAAAGTTGGCGAAAATGCTCGCCGCGATGCTCAAAGCTAGGGTACTGGTCAAAACTGGCGCAGGCCGGGGAGAGCAGAATGACCGAGGCATCGTTGAGTTGAGCGAGTTGCACGCTGCGGGGGAGAGCGCGATCGAGGGTTTCGACGATTTCGTAGTTGAAGTAGTCCACCGCAGTCAGCCGGGTTGCGAAGGCGGGCGCCGCTTTGCCAATCAGCACAATCGCTGCCACCTTTTGCCGAATGCAGTTGAGCCATGCAGTATCATCCCCTTCCTTGGGGTCACCGCCCGCGATCAGAATCGCCGGGGCTGACACAGAAGAGAGGCCGACATAGGCCGCGTCGTAGTTGGTGGCTTTGCTGTCATTAATAAAGGCGATGTCGCGCCACGTCGTAATATGTTCCAGGCGATGGGAAACGCCGGGGAAGGTTTCGACGGCATGGGCGATCGCCTCTTTTTCAATGCCCGCTAGCCGTGCCGCCAGTATCGCCATCAGTAGATTTTGCTGGTTATGCTCCCCTACCATGCGCAACGCCGAGACGGGGACAATGGGTTCCCCCAGGGCGATCGCCCAACCCTCTTCCACATAGGCACCGACATCGGGGTTCTCTGGCACACTGGCTCGTCCTTTCACACTTGTCCAATGGGCATCGGCCCAAACGGGAGCGGCTTGGTTCAGATGCAAATCATCACCATTCATCACCTGCTGATGAGCTTGGCGTAGTAGTGACGCTTTGATGCGATGGTAATTTTCCAGGGTGTAGTGGCGGCTGAGATGATCGGGGGTAAACGTGGTCCAGATACCGATTTGAGGCGCAAGGCTAGCGGAGGATTCGATTTGATAGCTGCTCACCTCAGCAATCACCCAGTCGGGCAGCTTTTCATCTTGCAGCGCATTCAAGGCCACTTCACAGGCCGCAAAGCCGATATTGCCGCAGGCAGGCGCATTCCGTCCCGCCGCTTGAAACATGGCTGCCACCAGCGCCGTGGTCGTCGTTTTGCCGTTGGTTCCCGTAATTCCGACCCAGGGCACATCCTTGAGCGCCTGCCAAGCCAGCTCCATTTCGCCCATGACTTCGATGCCCTGCTGCCGTGCCTGCTCCAGAGCGGGCAAATCCCAGGGCACCCCTGGGCTAACGACGATCCGTGCTATCGACGCCTCGGGAACAAAACGATGGCCTAACTGAACCGAAATCCCCTCTGCTTCCAGCGCTTGCTGGGATTTTTTCAAGGTCTCCGAATTCCCTGCATCACTAAGGCTGACCTGCCATCCTTGCCGTTGCAACAGCCGTGCCGCCGCCATTCCAGATCGTCCTAACCCAATTACACAGGCTTGAGGCATAGCAAAGAAGTACGAAGAAATTTAAACACCAGTCGAATCCTCATTCTAAGGCGATCGCCCCCAAACACCTAGCATCATAGGTAGCAATCTGGGTTCCATTTCTGACCTCGGTGGCTATCTCTGAGGAATTATTCTGCCGACATTGCTTTCTGCTAAGGCAAGAGCGATCGCTCAGTGTTCTGTTTTACAATCGCCACAGAGCTAATGTTATCCAATACACAGCCAGGGCTTACGCAAGCGTCGCGTCATCCTGACTCCACGGATCTGAATCACCTTGTGAGAGCTGTGGGCGTGATGCGCCCACAGCTCTCACAAACTGCATAAGTCCTGCCATCTTCAGTCGTCGCACACAGGCACCATCCCTATGTCCACTCCTCTTGAAGTTGCTCAACTTGGAAACCCCGTGTTGCGCGACATTGCACAGCCCATCTATAACGTCCAAGATCCGGCGGTGCAGCAATTAATGGATGATTTACTAGACACCATGCTTGAGGGCAATGGGGTCGGCATCGCCGCACCTCAGGTTGGCCAATCCCGTCGCATCGTGATTGTGGCCTCCCGCCCAAATCTGCGCTATCCCAACGCGCCCACGATGGATCCGGTCGTCATGGTGAATCCGCACCTCCTTAGCCATTCTGAGGAAACGGCCATCGACTGGGAAGGTTGCCTGAGCATTCCAGGGATGCGGGGGAACGTTAAACGTTATCGGGCGATCGAAGTGGAATATATGACCCGTGATGGCCAAATGGAACGAGGCGAATTCACAGGCTTCATTGCCCGCATCTTCCAGCATGAGTTTGATCACCTGGGCGGCACCGTCTTCCTCGATCGCGTCGATCGCATCCAAGATTTGATGACGGAGAAAGAGTATCTGAAGCAGATTGTGCCGACGCAAGCATAAGGCAATTCTTGTAAAAGAGTGTACTCGCGGTCTTCGACTCCGCCCAGCCAGCCAGCGGTTTGTGTCCTTCGGCTACGCTCAGGACACAGGCTTATAGCTTTACGCATTGAGATTAGGACAAATCATTTTTTGAAAGCCACGCGGCGCGTGGCTTTCAAAAAATGATTTGGGTTTACCTAAGCGCGTAGCGCTATACAAGAGAAGATGATTGCTTGGACATCGTCTCAACCTATAGCGCTATGCGCGTTAGTACGGTTGTGTGGGGCGCGTTGCGCCCCACACAACCATTTCTGTACTTGACGAGGTTGCACACCGCTACAGTCAAGCGCAAACCT
>JBCBSL010000382.1:0-5791 GCA_039819145.1 Cyanobacteria bacterium J06638_22 | reverse complement strand
GTGGGGAATTTCAGGTGGGTGCCGCTCACACATATCGGTCAAAACCTGAACAAACTTGCGCCATTTCGATGTTTTTTTACTTCGCAAGTAGTCACGATCATCTCGATGAATTCGCAATTTACCTTTGGCTTCTGTCATCTCTCTTTCCGCGAATCGCGGCTAGGCTCTGTTTTTATTAGCCCCGTCGCGCACCAAGCGCTTGGGGCCGAATTGGGAACACGCAACTCTCTGGTTGTGTTCCCATGGTAGATCGAGTACTCGATAAAAACAATCGCAAATTCGATGAAAACAAAAACTTTATAATCGCGATCGCGGTTTCCATGCCCTCGCTGTAGACTTGCGGTGAGGGTTTGAAGGAAATTTGTGTCAGCGCCTCACCTGCACACCCAAAGGGTTGGCGGGAGTCCCTTAGAGGAAGCAAGATGGTTGAGAATAATCAAGTCATGGGTTCGGCTGTTGGGAAGGAGAGCGCTCAGCGGTTTGGGCGCTGGGTGATTGCGTCTCTAGAACGTCAAAACATGAAGCAAGCGGCTTTGTTGAAGGCGTTCCATAGTTTTGGCTATGAAATAAAGCAGTCAACATTAAGCGGATATCTGAGTGGGACATCCTTGACAATTCCTTTTCAATTTCCATTGGCTTTGCGCTGGACAGGAGTCCTCAGAGACGAAGACGGACGAGAAATGCCCTTAGATAACATTTGCGAAATCCTGGCAGGCCTTGCGCCACCTCCGTCCGCCGCGCATCCTAATAAATGGGAGAACGGATTAGAAATTGTTCGTCAGCTCATGGCCGATCGCCGCACTACCGAATTCGCTTGGTTGACACGTCTAGATCAGCGCGAAATGAACCGGATCCTGCTCGGTGGACGTCCCACCGAGACTCAAATTAATAAGCTAAGCTCTGTTTGTACCACCCTAGAGCAGGTGGACACGTTACGAGCAGCGTATGGTTATAGCGTGACAGAAAAAAATGCAGAGCCGCGTAGGACAACTGCTTTAGATGCTGGTGACACCACCGCCGCCTTAAGGGAAAATCAGGGCAATGTTGCAGGGACGGGTGGTACTGCCGTTATGACAAAAAGAAAATCGGAGACAGCTGCGCAAGTTTTGCAGCGCAAGGTCAAAGATCGCATAGAGTGGGCATCAGATACCTCAGGAATTCCAGCAGAGCGCCTACAAGAACTGCTTGAAGGCTATGAGCCAACAAGAGGAGAAGGTTACGAGTTGGGGCTATTGTTTGAAACCAAAGATGAAGCCCTGGAGTACTTCAGGGCGTTTGACAGGGCATAGCAGGCAAAGCCTCCATCCAGGACTTGCCAACTAAGCGGTTGCCACTATAAAACTCAATCCTATTGGCTACGTCCAGATAACCTGACAAAGCCGCTTCAATTTGCCCAAGGTGGGGTTTTACATGCTCCCAGGTATTCTGTGGAGTCGTGATTTTTATCACTCGATCTAACGTTATTTCTACGTTCGCCTCGGCCATTGTTGGACACTGAGGGCAGCATTCAACAATGGCCGATTTAGCCATGGATTCTGTCATAGGAGTGGGCATTCTCAGGAACAACGACAGCTCAAGGAAAAACGCGCGCCATCGAATTGTTTTTCTATCAAGCCGTTATTGTTACATGGTTTTTTCGGAATTTGTCTAGTCTGCCAGGAAAAACATGCGTACTAAATGCAACACTGCGATCGCTGTCAATTATTGACAGTAATTGGAGCGCCAAATATCCACTGCGATATATCTTTCGGGTTGTTCCGGTTGCAATTTCTTCCGGGAAGTATAAGAAAGTAAACCGTACGGAGTTGGTTATGAAGCGTGTACTGTCTTTCGCTTTTGGTTTTGTCATGTTGCTGGGTGCAGGAGCCGTGGCTCAAACACGAGATCTACGTTCTGAACTGCAATCCGAAGTTTGCCGCCAAAATTGGGAATCAGCTATTGTCTTGACTGATCGCCTGTTGGCGACTGACCTCGGATTGCAGCGTGAAGCCTTTTTAGACTTGCGAGAAACATTAGTTGGTTATCGGGACAGCGGTACATTTCTAGAGTTTGTAGAAGGTTGCGGCAATGGCGCGGGATTGGACTGGGAAGGTGGTAGATCTGCTGCTCAAACTCGTAGTGGAGACGCCGATCGCCCTGCGGATTATTTCTCGACTGGTGGAAGTAGCAGTTTTTCTGGTGGAAGCGGATCGACGGGAAATTGCGTCAATCCCTGGGATACCGATAGCTTAGGCCGACGTTGCGGTGGTCGCGCATCAAGTGTCCGCCCCGGCGGCAATTAGGAGGAATCGTTTATGCCTGTTTTGGTTGGGGGCAAAAAGCCCAAAAAGCCCAAGATTAAAGGTGAATGGTTAGCGATCGGGCTAGGCTTGCCAGCGCTGCTGATCGTTGGGGCGATCGCTTACGTGAGAGATACTAACCTAGAGGCACAAGACACGGTGCCAACTCCTGTTGCGGCTCCGGCACCTGTTGAATCTCCGGTATCTGCTGCGTCTCCAGTGCCCGTTGCATCTCCAACGCCTGAGGTTTCGCCGCCAGCGCCTGAAGTTCACCAAGGCATTGGTGTGAGCCGAGCCGCGATTCAGTCTGTGTTTGAAGATCCAGAAGTAGGTTTTGTTTTTGAAGAACCTGCACTTGCTCAAGGGCAGCCAAGAATAATGGGAACTGCCCCAAACCAAATTGCGTTAATTGAGCTGATTGGCCCTCCTGATAATCTGACCAGTGCAGGAATTCTTATTGGCGTTCCAATCGATAACAATGAGGCGATCGCGCAAAATGCTGCCTATACTTTGGGGTTCCTCCAAGTCGCTGTACCTGGGTGGACAGATGGCGGCGATTGGCTAGTGAGAAATTTGGATGCGATTCATCAAGGACGGGCAAGACAGGCGTCTACAGTCTTTGGAGATAAAAGGATTGAGCTAGTTTCGCTTACAGAAATAGGAATGGTCTCTTTATCAGTGGAACCAGCCCAAAACTAAAGAAGCCCAAATTAAGAATCAAGTAACACAACCCCTTACTACATAGAGCAAGGGGTTGTTTGGTGTTATCTGTATTGGCATGGTTGCGGGGTCAATCATCAGTAGGCTCCTCCAATAATTCACTAATACTCACCTCCGAACCTGACAATGCCGACGCAATGGCAGCAAGCTTAGACAAATTCTCAAACTTTCCCCTATCAAGATCTCCGTTAAACGCCAGCCGAAGAGTATTGCGGTTAACCCCAATATCTGTGTCCTTGAATCTCTCCCAAACAGAGTTGACGGACTGATACTGTCCGTCCTCTCCCTTTGGCCACCAAGGGCGAATGTTGACGTACAACGGCATACCCAAAATTGGAAACATCGCCTTTATTCTCCCCCAAATTCTACATATCAAGATTTTAGCCCGTTGACTGTTGACAGTCAACGGGTAGTAAGAGACAATAAAGACATAAGAGAAGGGCGATCGCACCGCCAAGCACAAACCGCCCTCTCTGTTCAACTCAATAAGGAGTTCTCTCTATTATGCAACGCCAAACCTATACGCTCAAGAATCCCAAGACAGGTCAGACCAAGACGCTGCACAACGTCCCCGGATGGTTTGCCTATCAGACCCGTGCTGAAGCCTATCGCGGATGGGTATTTGTCTAGAGCCGAGGTTCGCTGGGGAGTCGTACTGACTCCCCGTTTTTGCTGCTGTTTCAGGAATTAAAGAGGTTTCACTATGCGCTGGGATAGCGTACTTTCCACAACGTCAGAAGGTGAACAGAGCGCAGAGATGACCGTCCATCTGACCGAGCACGAAGCTGCGATGCTTGTCCGGAGTTTGGAGCATTACCTGCAACTGATGGAAGACGCTTTCACTTCTGGAAATGCAGATCTGAGGGCATTTTATGAGTTTACCCCCGCTCACTATGCGTCGGCCTTTTGCATGGTTGAGTTACTAGAACGCGCTTCTGGCATGAGTCGGGAGCGTTTAAGGCAAGTCGAGTGGTGGACGCTATTTGAACAAATGGATGCCAAGGATTGGGCAGAATGGGCACCTCATTGCGATCGCCCTATCGTACATAACGTCTAAATCTTAACCATTGTCGTTTCAGGATTTGAGCAATGAGATTTACTATCGAAATTCCCGAGGGAATCCCATTCCCGAAGTTTGAGCTGTTCCAGAAAGTTCGCTACGGCAAGGAGATCGTTCATGTCGTCGGCATGACTTGGATCTGTCCCCTGGACGGAATTAAGCAAGAAATGTATGGCTACGGCTGGATGTATCGCGTCAGTACGTTATTGGGTGAGCCGCCGGAAGCCTATTTCACGGTAGCCGAAGTCAAAAGCTACGAGATTGACGAGGAGGAGCTGTTCCCATTCTGTGAGGGGGAGGCGCTCAGTGATAAGGCTGAGGCTTCTTGCCTGGGGAAAAAGCAGGGAGGGAATTGAATTGTCATGCCGGAAGACATTACCTCCTCACTACTCCAAACGCTACAACAACTCAATTCCACGATGGAGCGCATTGAGCAAAAGCTAGATGGCCCCGTGCCTGATGTGCTGACAACCAAGGAAGCCTGTGAACTTCTGCGCTTTAGCCGTGCCACGCTCGATCGCCGGATGAAGGACTGGATTCAGGGCGTTCATTGGTGGCGAGATGGTTCAAGCCTTCGATTTGATCGCGCCCTCCTTCAGGACTGGCAGCTCAACCGAGAAGATCCATTAGCGCATCAACGGGCGATCGCCCTTCGCCAGAAGCAGAAATTGAGTAATCAAAAGCGCCCTGCAAAACGGAGTTCATGATTTGTGTTTGCACTGGTCATCACAAAGAACGCAGGCACCATTCTGGAGTGCCATCCCAGTGCGGGCGTCACAATCTTTAATTCGAGTGACTCCAGCCTATTTACGGTGCGGTTCTTCTTTAACCAGAAGGAGGCGATCGCCCATTTCCGAGAGCATCACGATGGTGACCTGGAAATCCGCCTGGGGAAACAGGTAAAGATAGCAAACCGCACTTCAGAGAGTGTCAATTATTGACAGTTCCAAGGATTGGCAAATATGCACAAAGCTCATAAGAAGGGTAGCGTTTCGGTTACCAGCGATCGCGGGTGGCTCCGGTTGAGGTGGAAACATCAGGGTAAGCGATACACGATGGCGTTGGGGATGCCTGACAGCGCTGTTAACCGTCAAATTGCTCAGGCAAAGGCAGGCGTGATTTATGGAGATGTCCTGAGCGGAAACTTTGACCCCACTCTAGAGAAATACAAACCTCAAGCGGAGCAGACCGACCAACTGACCGTTGTTGAGTTATTTCAGCGCTGGATAGACTTCAAAGCTTCATCCCTGGAAGTGCGAAGTTTGGAAAAGTTTACGGGCTTCCAAAATCATCTGGCAGAGTATTTCAAGAAGCGATCGCCTGAGGTGGTGAGCGAGGAAGAGGCTATTCGGTTCCGCGATTGGCTTTTAAAGCGAAATTCCCCGCTCAGTACTCGGGAGCGGGTAGGGTGGATGCGCAGTTGTTGGCAGTGGGCATTCAAGCGGAAGCTGGTCACCGAGAACCCGTGGGTTGATGTACGCGTCAAAGTACCGCCCAAGCAAAAACAACCCTTCACCCGTGATGAGATCCGACGGATTTTAGCGGCATTTGAATCACCGGAGCTGCAGCACTATCGAGACTTTGCAGAATTTCTTCTAGCTGTCGGGTGCAGGCCGGGTGAGGCGATCGGGCTGCGGTGGCGGCATTTGTCACCTGACTGTAGCTCTATCTGGATTGGGGAAAGTTGGGGTCGAGAAAAACGGCAAAAACCAACGAAGACCGGTAAAGCGAG
>JBCBSL010000381.1:0-5814 GCA_039819145.1 Cyanobacteria bacterium J06638_22 | reverse complement strand
GATACGCTCCTTTGCAAAAAGAGCGTATCATGCCCCATCAGCCATCTTTTCGACGATTGTTGCTAACACGCCTGTTGGTGTTTAGCATTCCAATCTTGCTCGTCGGCATGGGCATGACCTATCGCACAATGCGGGCAACGTTGCTGGAAGCCGCGTCAAAGCGCCTATCAGAGCGGGCAGACGACAAAACGCAAGAAATTCAATCTTCTTTGCGGGCATTGGAATCTCAGTTGTCGATTGCTAGCCAAACGGATGAGCTACGGGTTAGCATCTCTGCTTCAACCGAAACCTATCTCCGTCGTCTGGCGCAACAAATTCCCACAGTCCGCTGCCTGCAAATTATCAATATTGCTACGGACGCTGTTGAGCTGGATACCTGCGATTTGAATTCCGGAGATACGGCTGAAGATGCTAGCGCTGACGAATCTGGGGCGATCGCGCTCCCCCCGGATGAGGTTTGGCCAGGACAGGAACCCAATCGAGAACTCCCGCCCCGATCGATTGCCATCATTAGTCGCCCCAACCCAAGCTTGACCCCCAATCGCAATGAGCAGACCAATCTGGAACTGGTCATGAGTCTGCCCATCTACAACAGCAAGGGCCAGTTGCGGTTCATGCTGAGTGCGCAAACGGTTTTGCCCCTCGAACAACAGGCGAGTCCGCCTAGCTTTACCGTTGTCATCGACCAAGATAGTGTCTTTCGGGCTCACCCATTTCCCGATCGCGTGGGCGAGAAGACTCCCAATAACCCCTACCGCAGCCTCTTTCGGAGTGCATTCAGTGAAGGGGGTGGCGTGCTTCCGGTCATTGACTTTACAGACAATGGCAGCCCCTGGTTACCTGGGCTGAGCCCGATGCCCATGCGCATTGATCCAGAAACGGAAGAGCTGTGGACGCTGCTGACGGTCACGCCCGTAGAAATTGCGCTCGATCCGCTTGAACCCGTACGCCGCATGATGATTGGGCTGATGGTGGGTTTGTTGTTTACCTATGTGCTGGTCACACTCTTTGTTTCCCGTGGATTGGCTCGCCCGCTTGAGCGCCTAGAACGCTACGCCCGGGATGTTCAGGATCGACCGACGCCAGAACCCATACCCAGCAACCTGGGGGTCAAGGAATTAAACCATTTGGCGATAGTGTTGGACGATATGGTGCGTCGGCTGGAAGATCGGGCGGCAGAACTGGAGGCGGCTTGGCATGAAGCGGAGGGCGCAAATCGTCTCAAGAGTGAATTTTTGGCCACAACCTCTCATGAGCTACGAACCCCGCTGAATGCGATCGTAGGATGCTTGCAACTGGTTACCGATGGCTACTGCGAATCCGAAGAAGAGGAAAAGGAACTGCTGAACCGTGCCGATCGCGCGGCCATTCACCTACTCAAGATCATCAACGACCTACTCGATATTCGCAGTGCAGAAGAGGGCAAAATTCGCCTCTACATGGACAATGTCAATGTGCATCAGGTCATCCATGAGGTGATCGATTTGCAACGTCTGGATATCGAGCGTAAGAATCTAAAGCTTGAGGTATCTGATCTCCATTCCCCCGTTTTTGTCAGAGCCGATGCCGATCGCCTCAAGCAAGTGTTGCTCAACGTCATTGCCAATGCCATCAAATTTACGGACAGCGGCAGCATTACGATTCAAACCGAGGTGACTGATCAAGTGCCCCCCGAAATTGAGGAGGCCAATCCTCCATTAGATCCCCCCCATCTCCCGACCAATGGGAACAAGCCGTTGGAAGAAAAGCGTTACGTTTTGATTTCGGTTCAAGATACTGGCGTTGGCATTGCCCCGGCTGAGCAAGCGAAATTGTTCCGTCCCTTCTGCATGGTCGATAGTTCGACGACCCGAAAGTTTGAAGGGACAGGGTTAGGGTTAGCGATCGCCCGTAAACTTGTTGAACGGATGGGCGGCTCCATCACCCTCCGCAGCGAAGGCGAAGCCATGGGCACAACCGTAAAAATTGTCCTCCCCGTATTGCAACTGGCGCCGACGCAATCCCCGGATGCAGTGGAGCGAGGCGGTCTGTCTGGAGAGCCGACATTTATTCAAAGCTATTAGGACAAGCGTCGCGGGCTCCGGAACGGACGTGAGGACTGATGTATTCCGTTGATGCTGTGGGTGCATCATTCCTCGCAACCGCCCAGCTAGGCGTACAACTAAGGCTAGCCGATGCATACCGTTGTGCGATATACTCGTAGGGCTGTCTAAATTTCGCACACCTGGATTTTCGGGTGTTTCTGGGTCTCATCATTGGCTCCAGTTGTTTGAAACAGGAGTTCTCCCAGAGATGCTACCAGGTGGAGGATAAACCCGAAAAGGAGAAAGAAGAGAATATGCCAGTTGTTTCGTTGGCTCAGTTATTGGAGTCAGGGGTTCACTTTGGGCACCAAACTCGGCGTTGGAACCCCAAGATGGATCAATATATCTACACCGCTCGCAACGGGGTTCACATCATTGACCTGGTGCAGACGGCGACGCTCATCGAAGAAGCCTACGACTATGCGCGGACGGCGTCGGAGCAAGGGCGCAAGTTCCTGTTTGTTGGGACGAAGCGGCAGGCCGCTGGCATCATTGCGGAGGAAGCGGCCCGTTGTGGTTCCTACTACGTGAACCAGCGTTGGCTGGGAGGTATGTTGACCAATTGGGTCACAATTAAGTCTCGTGTAGAGCGCCTGAAAGAATTGGAGCGGCGGGAAGAAACGGGTCAGCTCGATTTGCTGCCTAAAAAAGAAGCCTCGGTGCTGCGTCGTGAGCTGGAAAAGTTGCAGAAGTATCTGGGCGGGATCAAGACGATGCGGAAGTTGCCCGATGCCGTTGTGATTGTGGATCAGCGTCGGGAATATAATGCTCTGCTAGAGTGTCAGAAGTTGGGAATTCCCATCATGGCCTTGCTGGATACAAACTGCGATCCAGACATGGTGGACATTCCAATTCCCGCCAATGATGATGCGATTCGCTCGATTAAACTAATTGTGGGGAAACTCGCAGACGCCATCTATGAAGGGCGGCATGGTCAACTCGACACCGATGATGACGAGGATATGTACTCCGATTATCAAGGTGCTGAAGAAGACATGGGCGATGACGACTTCGGCGGTAATGGTAACGATGATGCGTCGGAAAATAACTAGGAACGGCTCACACCAAGATGCGATGATGCGTTTGAAAGTGTTGGCATGTTGATAGGAGATTAGGGTGGCGATCGCCCTTCACAGGCAACGCCACCGCCGACCGGATCCGTTGATGTAAAGAGTGAGATTAGAACACATGGCAGAGGTATCGGCAAAGCTCGTTAAACAACTGCGCGATCGCACAGGCGCAGGCATGATGGATTGCAAAAAAGCCCTGACAGAAACCGATGGTGACATCGAGAAAGCAGTGGACTGGCTCCGTCAGAAGGGGCTAGCTTCTGCTGGGAAAAAGGCAGGCAAAATCACGGCTGAGGGATTGGTCGGCAGCTACATTCACACGGGTGGCCGTGTTGGTGTCATGGTGGAAGTTAACTGCCAGACTGATTTTGTGGCTCGCAATGAGGCATTCCAAGCTCTCGTGAAAGACATGGCTATGCAGATTGCCGCGTCTCCTAACGTGGAGTATGTATCGGTCGAGGATATTCCCGCCGATGTCGTTGCCCGTGAGAAAGAAATCGAGATGGGCAAAGAAGACCTGGCTAGCAAGCCTGAAGCTGTGCGCGAGAAGATTGTCTCCGGGCGTATTGAAAAGCGCTTGAAGGAAATGTCGCTGCTGGAGCAGCCCTATGTCCGTGACCAGAGCATTTCGGTGGCGGAACTGGTGAAGCAAAATGTGGCCCAGTTGGGTGAAAACATCCAGGTGCGGCGGTTTGTGCGCTTCATTATGGGCGAAGGCATTGAGCGGAAAGAGGAAGACTTTGCCGCTGAGGTTGCGGCCCAGACGGGACAAAAGCAGGATGATGCCCCTAAAGCAGACGAGCCTGCCGCATCAAAAGGAGATGCACCTCCAGCCAGTGAAGGAAAGGGTAAGAAGAAAAAGAAGAAGTAACAGCAAGCTGTCGGAATGGGTACGCGACTAGTTTATGGCTTGCAGCTTATGTCTGTGTCCATATTGCTGGACTCACCCTGCTGCTCACTGTTTGGTATGTGCGGTCTTTACTTCGCGCTTATTTGGATTGCGCAGGGGGAGCGATCGCCCTCCTTTTTGGTAGCGACGTGATTTTTCAGCAGCATGCTTTAGCATTAGAGCAGGTTGAGATGTCCCTCATGCCTGCTCTTGGCGTTTCTAGATACTTAGGCGATTTCTCGGAAAGGATATACCCGCTGGCTTCGGCTACGCTCAGCCAGCTCGTTGTTGCGTGTCCTGAGCGCAGTCGAAGGACAAAGGCTTAAAAGGTAACGTCTTTCCCAGAGTTCTCCTTATCTTGTCTGAGTACTTCTATGAGCTGGAATGAAGTGCCAATTCATAGAAGCCTCAATTCATAGCTGTTTATAGAAACGCCTACTTTTTAGTGTGATTCGGGAAGATGGTACGACGGATAGATCAAATCGAAACGGATCTGATAGCCCTGGAAGAAGCAATAGGGGCGATCGCCACTGACCTGGAAGCTGCTTATGAAAGTTACCTAGATGATCTGGCGGCGGTCGCTTCTCAGCAACTCATTTTGGCGGCTTACCATCTTTGTACCCAAGGGTATCCAGAGCAATTTTTGGAACTCTCAGCTAGTCAGCGCGAGGAAACCCAGCAGGCGTTGCGATCGCTGACCCAGGAAGTGACGCAGCAATTGCGCGAGGTGCTGAGTCCAAAACCCTCTGAGCCTGATCCCGAAACCCCTGCAGAGCCAGTAGAACCATTGACCTCAGCTGTCATCTTAGAGGCGCAAGGGATGATGCACGAAGAGGCGGCGATCGCCCTACCCCCAACCGCTACTGAGGGAGAGGAAGCGGGGGCAGAGCAGGTGTTGAGTCAGCTTCCAGAACCGAATCTCGATGCTACTGTTCGTTTGCCTGCGGAACCGCTATCCGTTGAACAGCTTCCCGAAGAGGCCATCTCATCGGATGACGGCGCGATCGAAGTCACGCAGACGGACAATAACACTGACGTCACAGAAGCAATAGATGATAGTTCTGGTGAAGATCTTCCCCTTGTTGCACGCTCAAAATCCATTGTAGATACGGAAGGAACGGTCATTTTGCAACTGGGTGATTTAGCGGAGGATGACGACGACGACGAGGAGAATGCTCTATCGGTTTTGCCGTCCGACCCCCTGAATCGTGTGGTGAAATGGCATGAGCGCATTGAAGATAGGCTGGCGATGCTATTGCAAAAGCTATCCTACGAAGCCAATCGTCTGATGCACCGTGCCAAAGTCCTGCCACATCATTTACCTGACGCGGTGATGGAAGTGGCGATTAAGTCTGGGATGACGGCAGAATCGGCTGGTTCGCCTAATCTGATGAAGCTGATGATTGAAGCGAAATCGGAAGAGCGAGATGAGTCTGGTGTTCTTCAGTTCGTTATCATTCGACTACGCCTTTCTGAATTGGAGTTTGGCAATGCTGGCTTAGCCAGCCAGCGATCGCAGATGCGTCAACTGCTATCCCGCCTCAACAAAGTTGGCAAAGACTACCGCAAGCGCCAGCGCGAAAAATCTGTTGCCCAGGCAGAATTGGCATGGCGATCAACTTGGCACGAAGGCTGATACGTTTACGTATCCAACCTCAGTCCAGGCCAAAACCCAGAAAACCCTTGGATTTGTGTAGCGCGGGCACTGCCCGCGCTACACAAATCCAAGGGTTTTAGCAGGAGTTCGATTTTTTGTTCTGTGCTTAGCCTG
>JBCBSL010000380.1:0-5819 GCA_039819145.1 Cyanobacteria bacterium J06638_22 | reverse complement strand
TGGATGCAAGGGTTTTTGATGGTACTTAAACCTTAGTCCATTACCGAATCCATGCTCCTTTCATGCAACAACGCCGAAACAAAGCCCAAAAGCACTGTGAGCGCGACGATGGGGAACGGTAGCTTAAGGCTCCAGGGTCGTCCCTGGAGATACCGTCGATTGTCCCACCAGCGAGCGGGTGCAAAGCAAAACGGCTCTCGCAAATTCCAGATGGCACACCGCGCCTTGTTGCTACCCGCTTCATCTAGAATGCAGTTCACGGCCCGTCGGGCTGCCTCATTTGCCCCTTCCATAGTGGCAAGGTCTGTAAAGGTGCGGACATAATCCCCCGCAAAAAATAGGTTGGGAATGTAGCAATCGGCGTCGGGTCTTAACCCCCAAGTGTTCACGCTGTTCACCAATAGAGGCTCGATATCTTTCAGTTCATGGTCGTCGAGCTGGGAGGAGGGTTTGTCACGGATGTCGCGGTCAAGGTAATAATCCACGATCAGGTCATCTTTCAACAGCTCTTGTTCCACATTCAGGTTGGCTTTGAGCTGTGCCCAGACTTCTTTCCCGACCTCTTCTCGCGTACATTCGTGAGCCGGTTTATCGGGGTGAATTTGCCGGGAGAAAACCAGTCACTAATGTCCACACTCAAGACGCCTTTGACGTTGCCATTCCCCTTGGTCGTGATGTCATAGTCTTTCCAAAACTGTACCTGGGAAATGCAGGTCAATGCCCATTCGGTATCGCTGCAAAGAATGTGTCCCTGGTTGAGTTTTACATCTTCGGTCAGGTAGTACTGGATGCCGTTCATCCACGCCACGCTAGGAGCCAGTTGCTGGATAAATTGTAGTCGCGCATCGATGTCGATCATGTCTTTGTTGATCAACGGAGCGGCTTTTTCCACAGGCATCGCCATGAGGTAGTAGTCGCCTGTCACTTCGAACAGTTTGCCCTGGTGGCTGATGGTGACGGATTTCACTTTCCCGTTATCCATGTTCACCTGTGTAGCCGAAGCGCCCTGGGTCAGCTTCATATTTTTAGAAAGTAGATACTCTTTCCACGCCGTCAACCAGCGATCGTTGGTGGGGCCATCCAGTACCCGATCGGTATCAACGGACGGATCGGTCATACAAAACAAAAGTTGCAGGAAAATATCCCCACCCGTGCGCGTACTTGCCAGCTCAGCCTTGGCGGCCACCAATGTACGCGTCAGCCCTTCCACCAGCAAGTGGCGGTAGGCTTGGCTGAAGCGCGCTGCCTGCGTAAATTGCCACCAACTGAGCCGCTCATAGTCGTTATCCCGTCGTGCATAGCAGCTGGACATGAGTTGCCAAACCCGCTCTGCAAAGAATTCTTCCTCTTCGTCCGTCAAGCCCGAATCCGACCCATGCAAGGTATGGAAAATTAGCTTCAGGTCTTTGAGGCTTCTTGGGAAGGAGGCTGTTAGCTTAATCGGCTTCTTGCCATAGCGTGCCACCAGGATGCGTGAGGTTGCAGTCAGATTGTCAAAGGCATTTTGGCTGGAGCTAGGTTCCGGGTAAGGAATCTCCTTCATCGTGGCAGTGATGTGCTTGTAGAATCCCGGGAAGAAGCGAAACCCATGCTCCCCAGGCAACGGCTTCTTGTACTGATTCTCATGGTTATAGTCAATGCTCCGCGCTTTACCCCCGACATAAATCGGGTTGCGCTCATAGACCTCAACATCAAATCCCCGATGCAGCAGTTCATGGGCGGCACTCAGACCCGCAACGCCGCCACCAAGAATAATTACTTTGGGCATGGTCAACCTGCAATGTTAATGAGTATGTATGGAGGCAGACTACATTTGTTTTAATTCACACAGAAATAAAAGTTTGTATTTGTGAAGATAATCTAGTTTTGAAATCAAACTATGTGGGAAGGATTACTCTAAACAATTCTCCTCTCGCGAAATATAGCACATGCAATTCAAAGGCATGATGGATAAATAACAATAAGTAATGAACTTAAGCTGGATGATAGTTTAGTACGTTTTATCCTTTCTTGAAATCCGAAAAAACAAATTCCTGTTTCTTAATCCTGATGGATGAGTTCTTCAGGTTAAGCGCTATCCAACATGTTCATATTGTTGACGTACAGTTACTAAGAGCTTTTCTATGCAAGCCTTAAAGGAAATTTGTTTCTGTGAAGATTTAGGGTTGGGCGATCGCCTATTCTAGAATTAACTAGCTCTTGAGATTTGCTTTGATAAACCTATACATGGATATACAGGCTCTCTTGATTAAGAGAACCAACAAAACACGACTTCTTTTCACATACTGCTGCTTTCCCTCGATCTGTGGAACTCTTCGATATCTTTTCAATTTCGATACTGATGAACTGACGGACGTTGTGATGTCGGTTGGTATTGAGCAAGGCGAAATCTAACGTCCCCTAAAAAATCGATAGATTAGCGTTAGCGTTATCCATTCCACAACCAAATTAGAATTCCAAACGTTTTCTCAAGTCATATCAAATCTGGTTGAAGAACCCAATAACTATCATTTGCGCCTGCTTTGCAGCAGGCGCAAATGATAGTTATTGGGTTTTACGACTATTTAATCGGACTTGATGTTACCAGGCTGCAATGTTGAGTTGTATTGAGACAAATGCGAGAGGTGTTAGCGAATGTCATAGCCGAAGAGATTGGGGTTAACCTCATCCAGCGATAGATCGACCAAGCCGTAGTCTGCCCAGCGGCGGGTGACCATCTCTGCGGTGTCGGGATCAGGTTTGAGTTCATCGTTCCAGGGGCGATCGGTTTCAGGATAGACCTTGGTGGTGGCGTCGATGCCCATTTTGCTACCCAGTCCAGCCCGTTCGGTGGCAAAGTCCAAATGGTCGAAAGGGTTGTCGGGGAGGATGAATACGTCCCGTGCTGGATCCACCTTGGAGGTAATCGACCACATGATTTGACGGGGATCGCGCACATTGATGTCCTTATCCACCACTACCACAAACTTGGTGTAGGTGAACTGGGGAAGGGCGCTCCAGAAGGCCAATGCCGCACGACGAGCTTGTCCCGGATAAGCTTTGTCGATGGAAAGGACAGCGGCCTTGTAGCTCAACCCTTCCATGGGTAGGAAGAAATCCACAATTTCTGGCACTTGTTGGCGCAGGATGGGGTTATAGATGCGGTTAAGGGCGATCGCCAACATCGCATCTTCCTTGGGGGGCCGACCGCTAAAGGTCGTCATATAAATGGGCTGCTTGCGGTGGGTCATGCAATGGAAGTGGAGCAGGGGTGCCTGCTCATTCACCCCACCATAGAAGCCCATGTGGTCGCCCGCTGGCCCATCGACCGCCGTTTCGCCTGGGGTAATGGTGCCCTCTAGCACGAATTCTGCGGCAGCGGGCACTTCTAGATCGACCGTCTTACACTTTGCCAAGTGAAGGCCACTTCCCGCATAGAGTCCAGCAAAGAGCCATTCCGATAGGTCGATGGGTAGGGGAGTTGCGGCGGCCATGATGACGAGGGGATCTACACCGATGGCGATCGCCACCTCCAGCTTTTCACCTCGCTCTGCCGCCTTGCGCAAATGCCGTGTTGCGCCCCGCACCGAGAGCCACTGCACCGTCATCGTGTTCTTCGACTGCAACTGCAACCGATAGACCCCCACGTTCACAATTTTGGATTCTGGGTCTTTTGTGATCATCAGCCCCAGCGTCAGCACCTTGCCTGCATCCCCCGAGTAGACTTGCAGCAACGGCAGTTTCGTTAAATCCACGGCCTCATCTTTCAAGACCACTTGTTGGCAAGGAGGCAGCAAATCTCGGCTGGGTTTTGCCTTCACCACATCGAACAATACTTTGCCTAGTTCTACGGCCTGAGAAATCTTTTTGGGCGGACGGGGTTGATAAAGGAGCGCCAGCTTTTTCCCTAGCTCTTCCAGATCGGCGGGTTGCTCCATATTCATTGCCCAGCACACCCGCTCCACGGTGCCCATCACATTGATAGCCAGAGGGTACTCTGCCCCTTTGACATTCTCAAACAGCAACGCTGGCCCGCCTGCCTGCATGAGGCGATTGCTGATTTCTGAAATTTCCAGATGCGAATCCACCGGGACGTTGATCCGTCGCAACTGTCCCCGCTCTTCGAGCAGTTTGAGGAAACCCCGCAAGTTTCTTGGCATGATGAAGAACTGTAAACGCCTGCTCTCATTATCGGGGATCAATCCCCTTCAGTGATTTTGAATTTTGGACTGGCGATTGGGATGGGGGCACGGCAAAGTATGGTTGGAAGAAGACGCTATCGCCTTGGGGCATGAGTACCAGGGCACTGACAAGGTTGTAGACGCAAAATGGAACGGTTGCTCAGCAAAAGTCGTAAAGCTCTGACCCTGGCTTTGACCAACCCCCGGGAGTTTGGGTATCGCCTAAGTCTGTTTCTCCGTGAGACAATTCGGCGCCCCTTGTTGAACCAACCGCAATCCGCAAAATCGGGCAAAATTCGGCGAAACGATGTGGTGTTTCGTATTGACCTGGCGCTCGACCCGGTGATGGAATCCATGTATTTCGGCACCTACCAGACCGACCTGATCGCCCTCATGGAGAGGATTTTGCGACCGGGTGATAGCTTCATTGATGTGGGGGCAAATGTTGGGTATGTGTCGGCGATCGCCCTCGGCCTGGTCGGACGCAAGGGGCAAGTGCATGCGTTTGAACCCGTTCCGCAATATGCCGATCGCCTGCGCCAGGTACAACAGGATAACCCCCGTTATCATCTCCAGGTCAACCCCATGGCCCTGGCCGACCAGCCGGGTACCGCCACCATCTGCATCACAAACCTACCCAACATTGGCTGGAACACAATGGTGCCGCAGTTTATGGGACGCAAAACGGTTCAAGCAGAAGTCGAGGTCTCCGTCACCACCCTCGATCACTATCTAGCCACCACGGCTGTTCCCAACCTGCGCCTCATCAAAATTGACACCGAAGGCTACGAATTTCCTGTTATCAAAGGACTACAGACAACCCTAGCCAAGCTGGATCCACTGCCGATCCTGGTGGTCGAAATTGCTCCAGCGGCCTATCCTAATATGAATACCTCCCTGGTAGAGCTAGCTGCATTTATGGAAACCCTGGGTTATCGGGCATGGGATATGGCGATCGCCCATCCTGTAGAAATTACAGAGCTAACCGAAACTACCGATGTTGTTTTTTTGCCACAATCGATGCGATCGCCCGTAGAACGGTGATCGTTAATTATTTGCTGCGAACGAGATACGTCCTGTAAAGAATTCAAAAACTTTCCGGTTTATCTTTCGTTTGTGCCGTCTAAATGGGCACGCTATTGGCGTGAAATTAACACGTACCCAATTTACAAGATGTTTGCGTAATGCAGAGGTGCTCTAGTGAAGCCTTTTGTAAGGTGCGATACACACATTTATTCACAAAGGATGTCTATGAAACGTTTCTCAGGCCGGGGCATTCGTAACCTTATTGGTTCTGCTCTCTTGGTTGGCACAATCATGATCCCTACGGTTGGCATGGCAGCAACCCTGTCCGCCGGTGAAAAGCAAAGCGATGCGATTCTCGCAGAAAGCGGAGAATTATCCCCCGGTGACTTAATTCTCGAAGTCGATAACAGCCTTTATGACGTCTATGAGTTCAGTGGCCAACAAGGTCAGACGGTTGTCATTAGCATGACCAGCGATGACTTCGACACCTATCTAGGACTTTTGGGGCCAGACGGCAGTGTCGTCGCCGAAAACGATGACTCCAATGGCACGACAGATTCCCAAATTACCGTTGCACTACCGTCTTCCGGAACCTACACCGTCATTGCAAATTCGTATGACGATACAGGTCGG
>JBCBSL010000379.1:0-5824 GCA_039819145.1 Cyanobacteria bacterium J06638_22 | reverse complement strand
CGCAGACCTCTATTTCCTATACTGGCCTACCTCTGCGAATGCTGTGACGAGGCGGGATCCGCCACTTGGTTTTTTTATCAGAAAGGATGGATTGACATACTCCACTGGTGTGCCAGTCGTTTCCGGCTTGACGATGACACCAAGATTTTCAAGTTCATCAAACTTAGCCTGGAGCTCCGTAAGTCTGTCGTGGTTGTAGTGAGGGAGTCGACCCTTTCGTTGGGGGGGTTGGACAGGACCCATGTTCACCACTGCTTCGAAGGGACCATAAGCACCATTATATTTACCAAGCTGGGCGTCAAAGACTTCAGAATACTGGGCAGAGATATCATTGAATGCGTCTACGTAGGATGGGGGGAGGATTCCGTCGGGGTCAACAGTCACTAGACTGTGTTGGGATTTGGCACGGGTGTTTGGGGGGGGTGTACTAGATAGCGACTGGGATGGACTAAACACTGGGCGTATTTGGCAGAAGTGGTCATTCCTGCGTAATGTCTTGGGTGTATCGCTGTTATTTGGGATTCGGATTGTACCTGAGATGCTCGATACAAGGGAGGGTGACGGCCATGTTTGGGAACTGGGTACACTTTCGATGCCAGGGCAATCTAGTCGGGGCTCAAGGGCAAAGGTCTCGTCACTGTTTGAGTAATCCTCGGGGATGGGGAGCTCTATGTAGTCACCAGGCCATATGGTAGTGTTATTGGGACAGCGGAGGACGCTGGCTCGTCGTGCTACAGGGGCGGAGCTGTCGGAGCTGTTGGGGGAGCCATAGCGGTAGACAGACTTGCCCACGTATATTTGTCGGGTGGATGGACGTGCGTACACATCGTTGGCTTCCATAAATGGGGTACCGGCTAAGAAAGGGACATCCAGATGCTTAACTACCAGAGCATGAAAGGTAAGTTTGTGGTGGTCCCTTGTGACATCAAATTTAGTTTCACCAATAACGTTGAGCTGGGATAGACCATCAGCCTGGCCTGCTGACTGGGAACTTGTGGTCACCGGGACTTGTAACCATTGGACTGCGGTTTCGCTGATGAGATTGGCAGTGGCCCCACTGTCAATTACGATGCGAGGCGTTTTATGGCCAAAATAAGTGTCTAAGTATGGGGACTGGCGGACCTGAACCCTTCGCACGATAGGTTCGGGGCGTAGCGGTTCAACTGGAGGTTCATCTCCTTCATCGGTGGGGGGGGCATCGTCATCGAGCACTTGAGCTATTAGTCTAGCCTTGGACATGAAGCGACGATCTGCTTCTGGTAAGTAAATGCACTCACTCAAAAAGTGGGTATCTGGCCTGGAAGCAGCCTTACAAAGTGGGCACGACTTGGGTTTGAAATTGTTTCTTGGCCTGGACCCGGATGTGGGGAGGCTGCGATTTTTTGGGCGGGTAGACTTGAAGTCGTTGCTAGTGACAGAGCGCATGGCCCGTACATCACTAGTGCTGTTGAGTTCATCGATAAGCGACTCCAGGGCTTGTGAGATCTCAGGTTTAATGCTGGCTACTGTCCTTGACCTGAGCTCGGTGCCATACTTTTGCTTAACTAGTTTTGGCAGGTCTTTGTGTATTAGAGTTAACCACATAAACACAATAATATTGTCAACTGTAGGTGTCATCTCTTCATCACCTGTGATAACTTCACCACAATGTGTCAGAGCACTATCCTTGGTCACTAAATTGTCTTCAAAGAATGCGGATAGTCTTTGGAATAAATCCTCGTACCTTTCGTCAGTTTCCAGTTTTATGTCTCCAAGATCCAGGAAATGTGCACCTGTCGACTGAAAGCCGAAATGAGCCCGAATGGTTTGCCATATACCGTCCAGTGATGTACTTTTCTTGGTGATGGCGTTTCTGGCTATAATAGGGCAATAGTTCGCTATCTGGCCCAGCATAAGTTCAAGCATGGTGCATTTTTGGTCTGCAGTTTGGCGATTAACAACATCATTTTCGTCATCCTTGAAGCCTCTTTTCGGGTCTGCAGAAGCTTTAAGCCATGTGCACTCCTTAGCCAGGTACGGGGAGAACTTATTATCCAATGCCAAGGTGTAAATTAAGTTTTGACGCCAACTTTCAAAGCTGGTTACAGTTTCGTTTTTGGTAAGGCTCCACTGTTTGGGCGCACGTGCGTTCGCCATATTGAATACACAGAAAACAGTCTGGACTTAACTGGATTTTGACAAGCTGTCACGTTGCCAAATATGGCGACACAATGTCAATGCGCCTCGCTCTGTCTCACGGAGGGAATATTGTAGGTTCTTGAACAGGAATTAGTCTCCCGACGCTGCCACCACGCCAACAAAGTGGAAGAAACACACAATACAGAACGAACGTTGACAAGCTTTAATCCGGAAGTGAGTTAACACGTGCGCGCAGCGCAAAACATGCGGCCGCAGAACAACAACAAACACATGGCGTTGCAACGCAGTGGCGTTACCACCTTTCTGTCTTTTCTACTTAAACTTATAACACGAAACCTATCTTTTCTACTTAAACATATAACACTAAATTTATGAGACACTGTTACTTTGGCACTAAGGAAGGTTAAAATTACATATTAATGACAAGAACTATCAGTTTAATGAACAATGAGTTAACCTGAAAGGTTCTCAAGCCATTATGGCTAACAAAATTATGAGGCTATCTTTGATACTGACTAGCAACAGAACAAAACTAGAATCTTTAAGCATTTAAAGGCCACCTCTAACATTGGTATGAACGATAACATGAGCACTACATGGTCTAATGCCTGGGGCCTTAAGGGCAACAATAAACAATAATACAACACTATAAAGCGCATAAAACCTTTGGACCCTGTGGGCCAGCAACACTAACTGTTATACATATCGTACGATATATGAGCACAAACGAAAACATCTTGGGAGTAATACACATTTGTATAACATTGTTCATATGGTGAATGGTCTATTTTGACCCTGGAGGCTTTTAAGTTTTAAAAGTTTGTGTCTTCAGTGACATAGTCCTTGAGGTATGATGGGGGACGTCTATTACGGTCCGGCAGGGTGCGTCTAGGGCCAAGGGGAGTGTATAACGACAGATCAGGTGTTTTAGCACGAGTATTATCAGGTTGCTGGGCAGGTGGAGGTAGTGCCTGATGTGTGGTCGCTGGGATGCCTTCGGAAGTTGCCACTGGAGGGCTAGCTGAACTAGGGGCACTGGGGAATGGTTGGCTTATGATAGTAGGAATAGCCGGTGACGGGGGATCTTCATGTGTTATGGAATCTGGATCATCGACTACAGGGTCTGGGACGTTAATTTGATCACTGGCAGGTGGGACACTAAACTGATCACTGTTAGGTGTAGGGGGGATAACATAATCACATTCATCGTCGTCACTAAGAACTCGATCACTTTTGTAGTGTACAGGACCTGGAGACACTTTGAATAATTGGGACAGCTGAACTCGATATGATGAGTTGCGGAGCTGGGAGCCGGTAAACTTGCGCACATTGCACCAGTCTCCGCCATCTGAAGAGGTGACTATGTAGCGGTCCCGGGGGTTGGCCTTGGATTTCTCCTGGTGGAAGTAGACAATGTCTCCTACACTGACCTTTGTTTTAGGGGCCCTGGGCTTTGATTGGGCTTTTGAGAGCTCACTCGGCTGGTGATTGGAGAGGCGTCGGTTGTGTTGTGCTTGGATCACACTTTGATCTTTGAGTGGGAGTTGAGAACTTGTGTGTTGGTCCCGCTGGAGCCACAATTCACGGGAAGATAAGCCACACGTTCTGATTCTTTGGTTCAGTTGGGCTGTGGCGATTGCAAGGTTCGTGGGAGAGACCTTGGCAAGTCGGGGCACAACTCGAATGAGTTCCTCTTCGAGCTCTTGGATTGCCCGTTCGGCGACAGGGTTTTTGTTTACATTTTTAGGGCGACCAGTTTCTATATTGATGTTGTGGAGAGACAGGGTGTCGTCTTTGGCTAGAGCACAAAATGCTGGGGCACAGTCTGTTCGTATAACAGCTGGGGGGCCTTCTATTGGGACCATAGCAATGCACAATTGCAGTATGGCATTGTGCAAAGTGTCTTTTCTTTCATCCTCCACCAGGGCAGTAACTGTGTAAGAAGTGGTAGCCTCCCGAATGACTAAAATGAGCTGCTTGTTGAGTTTTAAAATGTCCGCAGCATACTGGAGGCCAACACTTTCTGGAGCGTCTGAAGTGGTTTGTGCAACTGAGTAATGGGGCTTGCGTGCGAGGGCTGCACACTGATGGCAGCCAGAGGTTATCTCCTCGATTGCCGCGGCAAGGTCAAGCGCATAGAAATGTCGCTGAGCGGCTACCTGAAGTTGGTGTCTGGTTGGGTGGTTTAGCTTGATATGGAGGGACACAAGGAGACCGTGTAGAATTGCCCGGGGCACAATAATACATTCTCGTGGGATGTCAAGCGGGTCATTATGTTTGACAACTAATAATCCGTCTCGGGCGACTGTGGCAACTTGGAGATATCGTTTGACGTCCCTGACGTCTGTGGCTTTGCGGGAGGGTCGCGTACCTTGTTTTAAGTGGGCACAAGTGCGTCTCAGGTCACGGCAATCCGATTGGAGGGATAGCCATGTGGATCGAGTGGTGTACGGTACTTTTTCGGTACCATCTAAGATCCTGGAGGGAGGGATTCTGAAGACAGTTGCGTCGGACTGCTGGAGGTTGAACGAACAAACTTGGCACTGGGGTGTGACGCACTGGGGAGCATTACGACTTGCAAAGTCTGAGGGGACATTAGCTGAACCTGCTAGGTGTTGTACCGTCACTTGGTAGCGTGCAATTGTGCTGAGAAATGTGGTAAGTCTCGGACTAGTTGAGAATTCCCCCCGCCGCAATCGTTCATATGCTTGTACGCAGGGCTTGCTATCAGTTAAGACATGGATGGTGTGATGGGATTGGACGATGTACGGACTGAAATGTCGTATTGCTGAGGCAATTGCAAGGGCTTCAATTTCACATGGTAACCACAGTTCTTGGCCTTTGCGGATTTTTGCGCTGAAGAAACCTGCAGCATACACTGTCTTATCACGCACTGCATACAGCGTGGCCCCGATACCGGGGTCTCTGAGGGCCCCGTCAGTAACTAGCCAGAGCTGATCTGAGGCCCGGGGAAGTGTAATGGCCTTGTGGGTCAATAGAGTCTTTTGGGCTTTTTTGAAGTGGGCGATTGCTTCATCTGGCCATGGGAGGCGATCGGAGGACTGTTTGCCAGCTACCAGCGAGTCAAGGGGGTCGAGAGCTTGGGCGCTGGAAGGGATGACCCGGGACAGGGCTTTGAAGGCACCAATAAAGGAGCGAAGGCCTTTGACAGTTCGTGGGGGCTCACATGTTGACAGGGTGGTGATTCTATGAGGGCTGGCTGTTAGCGTGCCTTGTTGCCAGATCCACCCTAAGATTGTTGTTACTTTGGGACACACAATGGTCTTTGTGGGTGATAACTTGAGACCGGCCTTGCGAATGCACTCAAGAGCTTTTGTCCAATTAATTACGAGCTCATCTAGAGTGTTGGCACCACAGTACAGGTCATCTGCCAGTTTTGCAACAATACCTTGCTGTAGGAGGTCACCGAGGACTCTGCACATCAATTCCTCAAGTGCTGTTTCAGAGCCTGGCATTCCCATGGCGCATCGGGCGTAAGTACGGATACCTCGGAATGGAGTGACAACACCACAGTACTTTAATGACTGCTTGGACAAGGGAATTTGGTAAAAAGCACTGGTTAAGTCGGTGGCCACAATATACTTCCATTGAGCAATCCTGCGAAGTGTTGAGTCAACATCGGGCATAAGAGACGGTTGAGGTAGGCCAGTATAGCAAACCTCAA
>JBCBSL010000378.1:0-5831 GCA_039819145.1 Cyanobacteria bacterium J06638_22 | reverse complement strand
AATTGCGATAGTTTAAGCTTTCAGAACTCTTCGAATGCATTGATAAAACGGGCACACTTTCTATTTAGAATTAACGTTGGTCAGAATCTCTTTTCAACCCTTAGATTTGACCGATTCACGCTACACGAGGAGGAATTGGACGTCGCAGTTTAATAGACCCGTTTTTTCATGGTTTCTACATATAGCAGCTATGGAGAAGACGTGCTCGCCAGTCAAGGGCAGTCGATCAGCAACCCCATCCAGCAGGCTCGCTGACATAAACCCTGTTTATGTCGGGTATAAAAACAATTACTTTGGGTTATGTTGCAAAAGCGGTTCGCTGACCTGTATTCTGTCGATTGGGAACTACAACGATACGGATTTTCGTGGTTGCCAGTTCTTAAGCAGATCGCTAAGTCTATAAGCTCGACTTAGTCTTCAATTGCACACGGACAAATTTAGGCAGAATTAGCGTTCCCTTTGCGGGAAGGCCTTGGTGCCAGTCCTAAGGTGTTGTTCAGCTTTATTTTTTTAGCTGGGGATCCGTTTTTTGCAGATTCCCATGAGTATTCTCATGGCTGAATGTTCAAATCACTTTTTTGTGCGTGGAGAGCTAGGTAGAGGTGGGTTTTATAGACTGTGGCTCAAAAGCTTAACTGAACCACTGTGCGAGGGTGAGATGCACTCGCTATCGCTCCGCTCGTGCCGTGTCGTCTTTTGTTTGATTTACGTTACCACTGAATATTTACTGGAAGGGAGAAAACGATGGCAATTGCAGTTGGCATGGTAGAAACGCTAGGTTTCCCCGCTGTGGTGGAAGCTGCTGACGCAATGGTAAAGGCCGCCCGCGTCACGCTGGTTGGCTACGAGAAAATTGGCTCTGGCCGAGTTACGGTTATTGTTCGGGGTGATGTTTCAGAAGTCCAAGCGTCCGTTGCCGCTGGGATTGAAAACGTGAAGCGTGTGAACGGAGGCCAAGTGCTCTCCACTCACATCATTGCACGTCCTCACGAGAACCTAGAGTATGTGCTGCCGATTCGCTACACTGAGGCGGTTGAAGCCTTCCGCGAAAGCGTGAGTGGCATCCGTCCCGTTAACAGACCGTAGTAATGCAGATTGCTAGAGTATGTGGAACCATCGTTAGCACCCAAAAGGAGCCAAGCCTTCAGGGGGTAAAGTTTCTGCTGTTGCAGTTTGTTGATGAGCAGGGCAACCCCCTTCCAGAGTTTGAGGTGGCAGCGGATAGTGTTGGGGCTGGAGTTGATGAGTGGGTATTGGTCAGTCGTGGCAGTGCGGCTCGTCAGAATCCTGGATGGGAGAAGCGTCCGCTGGATGCCTTGGTGATTGGCATTATCGACACGGTGAGCTTTAATAACAGCTTCCTGTACAGCAAGCGGGAGCAAGATCGGTAAACTCATTCCGTAAATTGAGGCTTCAAATTGGGGCTTCACTCAGATTAGAAGACTCTACGGATTGAGAAAGCAGGATCGGGATGGTCGGGACATTACGGGTTGAAGACGGGCGATCGCCCCTTTCGGTTCACAAAATATCTCTGCCTTCCTCTTCCAGCAGACAATCCAGCACGGTAGGTTTTGATAGGCGGAATGCTTCGACCTGTTAAGGGTAAAAGCTTAGGGTGTTCAGATAGAGAAATCTGACAAATAGTTGATTCATTCCGGCTTCTCCTTCATGCTGGATTTGTGGGCAAATATGCTAACGAATCTGCGCTAAAGGAGCCTGTAGGTCATACCAAAAAGCCGTCAGGATAATGATGGGAGATGCCTCAGAATAGTGCAGCGATCCAAAGGGGCGTTGCGAAACGAAACAGTTATGTTTCGAGCTTTAGCGTTTCTTTGCGATTTGGTCTAACGCTTTCGTTTTTTAGAGCGGTGCGTTGCCTACAGGTTATGGCTTTTTGTAGAGGAGGTTTGCAGCCTTCTTATTGGCATTTCTGGACAGATATGACTCGAGATATAAGCAAAATCCAGCCCAGACGTTTTGTTTCGAGTTCATGATTTTTGCTGGACCCATCGGATTTCACGTTGATTTCTATACGTTGGTCTTTTACTGATCGCTAAATGTTTGGATTCAGCCGTTAGAGAAGTCGTGTTGGAACGCAATTGAGTCGTCCTGAATCACAACAGGAGAAAGGTAGTCAAATGGTGGCTCATGGAATGGTAGCTTCCGCTGCATCGACAGAAAGCGGACTGCCCCAGCCCAGAATTCACGGCACCGCACAGGTTCACCCCTTCTCAGAGGTGATCGGAGATGTGACGGTGGGAGCGGATGCGCTCATTGCACCGGGTTGCTCGATTCGTGCGGACGACGGCAGCCCGTTTCATGTGGGAGCAGGCAGTACTGTTCACAACGGAGTCGTTATCCACGGCTTACCCCAGGGCAAAGTGCTGGGGGACGACCAGACCCCGCACTCCGTTTGGATTGGTGAACAGGTTACCCTAGCGCATCTGGCTCTGGTGCATGGCCCCGCCTATGTTGGGGATCAGAGCTTCATTGGTTTCCGCTCGACAGTATTTAATGCCCGCGTGGGTCGCGGCTGCATCGTCATGATGCATGTGTTAATCCAGGATGTGGAGGTGCCCGCCGGAAAGTTTGTGCCGTCTGGCTCGATCATTACTACTCAGCAACAGGCGGATCGTCTACCGGATGTGAAAGCGGTAGATGTCAATTTTTCTACGCAAGTTGTCGGCATCACCGATGCCCTGCGCTCTGCTTCCCCGGCCGCGGGGAACAATAAAACGGTGGCGACGCGTCCACTCGCTTCCGGTACGGTCGCTACATCTCCTTCATCGGTCTCTTCATCTAAAACTTCTAGTCGTTCCACCTATCAACCAAATATGCAGAACACTCACTTAACCCCGGACGTTGTCGATATGGTGCGGCAGTTGATCTCTCAGGGCTACCTCATTGGCACTGAGCATGCAGACAAACGCCGCTTCCAGACCAGCTCTTGGTACAGTTGTACGCCGATCCAAGCCAATCGCGAGGCCGATGCCATGTCGGCATTAGATGCCTGCCTAACTGAGCATTCAGGTGAATATGTGCGGATGTTTGGCATCGATATGGCAAACCGTCAGCGCGTTGGGGAAATGATTGTACAGCGGCCTGGAGACAGCAATGGGCGATCGCCCGCTAGCTCCAGCTATAGTAGTGCCAGCTATAGTGCTCCCAGCAGCCCTCCGGCTTACTCCAGTGGTGGCAGTGCCGACCCATCGATGGTCGATCAGGTGCGGCAGTGGCTCAGCATGGGGTTGCGGGTCGGCATGGAGCATGCCGATGCCCGTCGCTTCCAAACCAGTTCCTGGCAGAGCTGTCCTCCCGCCCAATCGACGCAGGAGCGGGATGTCATGGTAACGCTGGAAGGCTGTTTGGCCTCTCACCCTGGCGAGTATGTGCGGATCTTTGGCATCGATATGGCAAACCGTCGGCGGGTTGGCGAGCTGATCGTACAGCGCCCCAACGGCTCGAATAGCAGCAGTGGCGGGCACAGCCCGATGACCCCACCTCCGTCTTATTCGTCCTCGTCTTATTCCAACAGCTATTCCGGTGGCTCCGGTGACAGCTCCATGGGCAGTTCTGGAGGGGGTGCGATCGCCCCTGATGCAGCTCAGCAGATCCAGCAGTGGGCGTCCCAGGGATACAAGGTGGCCGCCGAACATGCCGATAAGCGCCGCTTCCAGACGAGTTCTTGGCAGAGCTGTGGCTTCATGGAAGGCGATGTGCTGTCCTCGTTGGAGCAATGCATGCGTCAAAACGGTCGTCAATATGTGAAGGCCTACGGTGTCGATTCCCAATCGAAGAAGCGCATTGGCGAAGTGATTGTGCAGCGTCCTAGCTAGGTGCGAAAGCGAAAGGTGGATCGTAGAGTTGCGATGGTCGGGGTTTGACGGGGCAGATGTCTAGGTCAAACCGACGGCGATCGCAATTCTTCTCTTTATTTTCCTGGGAAATCAATTGTGAGCCGTGTCAAGGTGCGACGACTGTCCCCGACTCAACAAGCGTCCCATTCGTTCGAGGGATCTGGTCGTTCGAGGGATCGAATCACGCTATTCACGCGGACTGGGTTGTTTTTGCTGTGAAGAATTGCGAACCGAATGCACTCCCTTCCCCCTTCTTTGACGCCCAATACACACTACGCAGTAAGTGGCGACGTCTCAATTGATCCGAGTGCGGCGATCGCTCCCGGTAGCCTGCTGCTGGCAGAACCGGGCTGTACGCTGACGATTGGGGCGGGGGTTTGTGTGGGCACGGGATCGGTACTTCATGCCTTTAGCGGCAACCTGGTTGTGGAAACGGGTGCCATCTTGGGGTCTGCCGTCTTGCTGATTGGGAATGGTAGCATTGGAGAATATGCCTGTGTTGGCGCTATGTCTACCCTGATCAATGCCATCATTCAACCCAGACAAGGGATTCAACAAGAGTCCTGTGTTTTTGGTGACGACCCGTTGGATTTTTCTGGAGCCATCGATGCAACTATGTCCAATGGCAATGGGCGATCGCAGACTTCCAATGCCACTGTAGAAAACGCCTCGCCTTCAAACGGCGCATTTTCTAGCCCATCACCTAATGGCTCGTCTAATGGCTTTCAATCCTTCAACGCTCTAGGTTCGTCCAATCCTTCCTCCGATCCAGGGTCCTCTGCGACATCTGGCTCATTGCCCTTTCAGCCTGCTGACGGGAAGCGCGTCTATGGGTTGGAAGCTTACTATCGGTTGATGGCGATGCTATTTCCCCATAGAGACTTTACAATGGTTGCCACATCGCCCCCTCGGTCACGTTCCGATCAAACACATTCCCTAACACCGCACGAGGGCAAGGACGGCCAGCCATGGTAGCAAATCAACTCTATCCCAAGAAGCCTCGCCCTGATTTCGGTGAAGCGGCGATCGGCATGGTCTCGACGCGTAGCTTTCCTGCCATTATCGGAACCGCCGATATGATGCTGAAGGCCGCAGGCGTCACCCTGGTTGGCTATGAAAAAATTGGCAGTGGCTACTGTACCGCCGTTGTGCGGGGTGGCATTTCAGACATCCGCATTGCCGTTGAAATGGGAGAGCAGGCCGCCAAAGATTTTGACCAGTTTGTCTCCTCCTCCATCATTTCGCGCCCATCGCCCAATCTAGAAATCGTGCTGCCCGTTGGCAGTCGTCTGGCGCAATATGTCTCCGATCGCGGGCAAAGCCGCCTCACGCAGATGGCCGTGGGCTTGTTGGAGACCCGTGGATACCCGGCTCTGGTGGGAGCCGCCGATGCCATGCTGAAGGCCGCAGAGGTCTACCTAGCCGCCTGTGAAACCATTGGAGACGGCCTCTGTACAGCGGTCATCCGAGGTCGGGTCTCTGATGTGGCCATGGCAATCGAAGCGGGGATGCATGAAGCCGAGCGCATTGGCGAACTCCATGCGGTGATGGTGATTCCTCGCCCCCTGGACGAGTTGGAGGATACACTACCCCTGGCCAGTTGCTGGATCGAAACGCCACAGGCGATCGCCCTCCCCATCGATTTGAAGCAACGAGAGCAAGTTGCCGTCGAGCAACCCGTCAAAGAAGAGAAGCAGGACGTACAGGTGCTGCCCGAGCCGGAACCAGAACCGCAACCCGTCGCGTTGCCAGATTTGGAAAAACTAGCGCAACCCGAACCCCTAGACGAGCGCTAGTACAAACACAACCGTAATTTTCTGAAAACTCCGTTCTACGAAGCTTTTAGAAAATTACGGTGAAGTTATGAAACTCAGGTATTGCTGGCTGAGGGTATGATTTTTTCGAGAAGCGGCGTATCCACGCCGCGTCTCGAAAAAATCATACATGGATTATTCAAATAAGAAAAAAACAGGG
>JBCBSL010000377.1:0-5887 GCA_039819145.1 Cyanobacteria bacterium J06638_22 | reverse complement strand
AAATTCTCCAGTCTAAAAATGGCTGAAATACTGATGGAGAATTTCATTTCGAATCGCTTCAAAACCCCTTCCAAAATACTTCGGAACAAGGCTAAGCTGATTAAAGGCTAGTGCATTTGTTTCTTAGTTCACGCGTTCGATTATTGGTTCATATGTTTTTAGTTCAAATGTTGGCTAGCGCTTTGCTGGTTCCAATTGTTTTCGTGGATGAGGGCGATGATCAAACTGCTGCATCTTTCGGATATCCACTTGGGCAGTGGCTTTACCCATGGCTACTTGAACCCTGAGACTGGGCTGAATACGCGCTTCGAGGACTTTGTGAAAGCGCTCAGTCTATGTGTGGATCGGGCGATCGCCGACTCGGTTGACCTCGTCCTCTTCGGTGGCGATGCGTTTCCCGATGCCACCCCACCGCCCCGGGTGCAGGAAGCTTTTGCGAGTCAGTTCCGACGGCTCGCCGATGCCCACATCCCGATGGTGCTGCTCGTCGGCAACCATGACCAGCATGCCCAGGGGCAAGGCGGTGACAGCCTGTGCATTTACCGCACGCTGGGGGTTCCTGGTGTGGTGGTAGGCGATCGCCTTGCAACCCATCGCATTGCCACCGCCAGCGGCGAGGTGCAGGTTATCACCCTGCCATGGATCACGCGCTCTACTCTGCTCACCCGTGCTGAGACTGAGGATTTGTCGGTAAGCGCCATCAACGATCTGCTGATCGATCGTCTACGGGTTGCCCTGGAAGGCGAAATTCGTGCACTGGATGCTGACGTGCCAACGGTGCTGCTGGGGCACTTGATGGCAGATACCGCCCAATTTGGCGCAGAACGCTTTTTGGCCGCAGGAAAAGGCTTTACCGTGCCCCTGGCGCTGCTGGCTCGTTCTTACTTCGACTATGTGGCCTTGGGGCATGTGCATCGCCATCAGGTGCTGTGCGATGCCCCTCTGGTTGTCTACCCCGGCAGTATTGAGCGCGTGGACTTCAGCGAAGAGAAGGAAGAAAAGGGCTTTGTGCGGGTCGATCTGGAGCGGGGACGCGCTGAGATGGAGTTTTGCCCGCTACCTGTGCGCCCATTCCACACCCTGCGCCTGGATGTGTCGGAGGCAGAGGAGCCTCAGCAGAAGTTATTGGCGGCGATCGCCCGCACCCCCATCGAAGATGCTGTCGTCCGCCTGATTTTCCAGCTTCAATCGCATCAGATGGAGCAAGTTGATTTAACCCAACTGCAAGTGGCGTTGCAAGCCGCTCATACGCACAGCATTTATCCCGAATTGACCAGCCAACTGACGCGCCCTCGCCTGCCGGAATTGGGCAGCAGCAATGGCCTAGATCCCCTAGAAGCGCTCGATGCCTATCTGGAAAACGCCCCGCACCTGGCCGATTTATCCACCGACATGCGAGCCGCCGCCGCTGCACTGATGACACCAGATGTGGGGGTGGACTGGGAAACAGATTTGGAAACACGCCAGGATTCGGCGGAAGAGGCGATCGCTACCGCCCAGCTCCGCCTGTTGTAAAAAGCACCTGCACGCCGCTTGTATCGATGTATTGGGGCAATTCTAAGCTGAGCTAGCCTTTGAGCATAGCGGATAGGGAAGGGCGATCGTAATTACACCCATAAAATCTGCACAAAAAGATTAAGAGAACTGGAAAAATATATAAAGTTTGCGTAAAGCATATAGAGCATTTCGAGAGGCCGAAACGCCTCTCTGGAAAAGGATTTTGCTCGGATTTCGTTGTAAAACTTATTGTAAAGTTTCTATAAAGTTGCGGAATGAAACCGCGACCTCCTGATCCCCACCGCAAAAAATTCGTGTTAGTGTTATCCAGTTCCACAACTCAACTGCGAAATCGTTATGAGTACGAGTTTGGTGAAAAGGCGCGCGATTCGATGCAATATGGGTCGAATTCGTGCTCTACGGATCTCAGGTGACCCCTGGTTCCAGACTGACCGATTCCAGCGGATTTCTTGTAGAAATGCTGCTAGACGGCCTCTTGGCCGTCGCTTCTGCCCTCAATCTGGCGGCATGAAGCATGTGTTCCAAACTCGACTCTTTGCTGTTTTTCAGTATGGAGTTTATGAATCAACAAATTTGGAGTGGCTTCGCAGTCACTGCACTTTTGGCAGGCTCTCTGGGTGTAGCTTCGGCTGAAGCCGCCCAGCCTTCTGCCAATACTGAGGAGTGGACGGAAACGTTATCTATCGTTAAATCCTCATCCGATGAGGTGTCCCACAACGCGGTTCGATCAATGGCCTACGCAACTTCGCTTCCAACAGAAGCTCCTGATGCTGAGGTTTTTGAACCAACCGAAAGACGATTCGACGGGATGCAGCTTGCAACCCGTCCGTTGGATATCTTGAGTGTATCCATCCAAGTACAGCCCCATACTATTCAGGAGCTCCAGACAAGCGTTTCTGGCTTCGATATGAGCACTCCTCTGGATTCCCCTGAGGCGATGGCTGTGCTTCTGCCCCCCCTGGAGTTGCCCCAACTGGTTCCCGAGCCTGAACCCGAACGGCGAGCTGTTGGTGAACAGAGTGGTATGGCGTCCTGGTATGGACCAGGGTTCCATGGTAACCGCAGCGCTAGTGGTGAAGTATTTGACCAAAACGCCCTCACAGCAGCGCATCGAACCTTGCCGTTTGGCACGCAGGTGCGCGTGACTAATCTCAATACGGGTCAGTCAGTTATTGTTCGCATTAATGACCGGGGACCTTTCTCCGGTGGGCGAATTATTGACCTGTCCCGGGGTGCCGCAGGTGAGATTGGCATGATCAGCTCGGGTGTTGCACGCGTGCGTGTTGAGGTTTTGGAATAACCCCACCCGCATTCAGAATCGTGCCCGCATGGCGGGACAACGGTTATGCTTCGGCCTCGGTATCGGACAGCTATTTATGAGTTGTGGAACACCGATACCAGCCGAGCTTCCCTCTTCGGCTCTTGGAAGGATGGACGACTAGGCATCGGCAAAGTTCCAAGCGCCTCTCAAAATTCAAAGTCTAGTAAGCCTGGGCAGGCATCGGACAACGATCGCAGCGTTGTGGAACACCGATACCGACCAGGCTTTTTTTTTGGGAGAGAAGCGATATTACTGGCTGCTCTTGATGCCCCGAACGCGGAGTTGCTGAATAAAGTATTCCTCTAGGGTTGGACGAGCCAGGGACATGGAAACAAGTTGAGCCTCCATTAACTGTAGGCTGGCGAAGAAGTCCTGGAGTTGCCCTTTGAGGTGGCCTTCCCAGACGCCGTCTTTAAATTGCAGGTCGGGCATCCATTGACGGAGCACCTCAGGATTGGCATCGCGTACTTTTGCTCGATAGAGATTGGTCATGCCGAGCAGGTCGTCCAGATTGCCCACGCAGATGAGTTCGCCATTGGCCAGGATGCCGATGCGATCGCAAATTAGTTCGACATCCGACAACACATGGCTATTGAAAAAGATCGTTTTACCCTGCCGCTGTAAGGACTGGATAATTTCACGAATCTGGAACCGCCCCAATGGGTCTAAGCCCGACATCGGTTCATCCAAAAACACCAGATCGGGATCGTTGACCAGTGCTTGGGCGACGCCGACCCGCTGTAGCATCCCTTTGGAGTAGCGGCGCAGTTGCTTTTTCTGAGCGTCTGACCGCGCCAATCCTACCAAATCCAGCAAATCAGGGATGCGTTTCTTTTGTTCGACCTTTGGGATTTGAAACAAGCCTGCGGTGTATTCCAGTAACTCCCAGCCCGTGAGGTAGTCGTAGAAATAGGGGTTTTCGGGCAGATAGCCCACGCGGTGCTTGATGGAGCGATCGCCCAGGGGTTTGCCAAATATCTTTGCGGCTCCCCCGTTGGGACGTACGATACCGAGCAGGATCTTAAGTAAGGTCGTTTTGCCCGCGCCGTTTTGTCCCAGGAGCCCAAAGGTTTCCCCTTCATAGATATCGAGGGTGCATTGGTTCAGCGTCTGAATCCGTTGATTCATCCAGAACCCAGTTCGATAAACCTTGCTGAGCTTTTGCACCTGTATCACCTTCGGTGATACATCCGGCTGCGTCGGTGGCATGGGGTCGGGAGAAGTAGGAGCGCTACTATCCATAATTACTGCTCTAGAACAAAAAACTGGGACGAAAGAAAGAAGTAAAGTGTATAGGAGATACTGTCTTCTCTACTTGTTCCCGATTTTGCCAGGTTTATCGCCAAGCTGGAGCAAGTTTTCATGGGGCGAGACAGTGTAAGTGTGGAACATTGTAAGTCTGGAACATTGGGTTGGTCGTGCAGCCATTCTGCACAGATATCACCTTAATTTTTGGGCAAGGATTTTCTAGCAGGGATTTAGAGGGATGACTCGGTCTAAGATTGTCGCCATCATTACAGGAGCCATTGCGCTGTTGCTCAGCATCGGATATTTAGTGTTGGTGCAACTGCTCGACTTTCGTGGCGAAATGGTGCCTGCACCGATTGATTTGCTGATCCCGCCGTTGTCCTTACAATTTCTAGGGCAGGTTTTCTCGCTCTAGGGGCAGCGGCTTTGTGGCTGGAGCCATGCTTAGGCTGAGGTTGAAGCCTTTGCTTTGGTGTTATGCGCAGTCTAGCGATTTCAGTCTAGCGATTGTTTCGAGCGATCGCCCTACGTTTTGGTCTGTTTCTGTTCCGGTTTGCCCTGTGCCAACACCTGATTTTTCCCTTCCACTAACGCTAACGATCCTGGGATCTGGAGCCTGGGGCAAAGTCCTATCCTCCTTGCTAGAGCGCAATGGCCACAAGGTTCAGCTCTGGTCTCGTCGTCAGAATCGTTCCTTAGAAGCAACCTTACGGGGTTGCCCGATTGTTGTTTCGGCTGTGTCTATTAAGGGGGTGCCCGAGCTGGCGCGGCAGGTGCGGGCGATCGGGCTAGCTCCGGGCACAATTTTGGTCAGCGCCACGAAAGGGTTGGATGGAGAGACGACTTGCTTGGCTTCCCAAATCTGGCAGGAAAATTTGCCGGAGCATTCGATTGTTGTGCTGTCGGGACCTAATTTGGCGAAGGAAATTCGGGCAGGGCTACCCGCGGCCACGGTGGTGGCAAGCCACGTGCCAGAGGCGGCACAAAAGGTACAGTGGGTTCTGGCCTCCGATCGGTTCCGGGTCTACACCCACCATGATCCCTTAGGGACAGAGTTGGGGGGGACGCTGAAGAATGTGGTGGCGATCGCCGCTGGGGTCAGCGACGGGCTAGAACTGGGAACGAATGCCAAATCTGCACTCATTACCCGCTCCCTCAGCGAATTCACCCGGGTGGGAACCGTGTTGGGGGGCAAAACCGAAACCTTCTTTGGTCTGTCTGGCCTAGGCGATTTGTTGGCAACCTGCAACAGCCCCCTCAGCCGTAACTATCAGGTGGGCTTCCGTCTGGCGCGAGGACAATCCTTAGAAACGGCACTGGCCGAAATTGGTGAAACGGCGGAAGGGGTCAACACGGCCAATGTCCTGTTTGACATTGCCCAAAAAAGAAATATCTCGATGCCTATCGCCCATCAGGTCTATCTTTTACTCCACAACAAAATAACCCCTAGCCAGGCCGTAGAATCCTTGATGGAGCGCGAACTAAAATCGGAAACTCCAGGAGCGTGAGGAAGCATCGATGAGCCTGTCTAAAACTGAAGCTAAGCAATTACTCGAACGTCTGATATTTGAGGGCGATCGCCCCAATGAATGGACGCAGGATGTCTGGGGACTCAGCCCCACCCTGGGCGAAACCGCCGCACGACTGGTCGATGCCTTCGATGCGCTCATAGAATGTTGCCCGGATGAAACCTTGGAAAACTTGGTTCAGGGGCTGTGTCGGCAGTATCTCGAAGAAGTCGATGAGTAGTTAAGGGATTAGCCAGAAAATAAAATCTCAGAGAGAGGGGCGGCGGGCTTA
>JBCBSL010000376.1:0-5898 GCA_039819145.1 Cyanobacteria bacterium J06638_22 | reverse complement strand
TGGAAGCCGCTCTCAGCAACTTATATACCAATCACAAGTTGACCACCCAAAAGCTGACCCTCATTCGACAATGCATTTGGGAAAAGGTGCAATCAGGAAACCTCCAGTTGGAGTGGCGACCTTACAAGAGGTCTTGACAAACCAAGAGCACTAAACGTCACCCCATTGCAAACTCTGCACATTTCAAATCAAACAAACATTTGATCGAATCAATTCTTTGGACACCTCTAAAAACTGATAAGCAAAAGGGAATTTGGGTCATGCGCTTTCCACTTTGGCACTATCTCAATCAACCACTTTTGGATAAAACCCATCCATTCATTCTCAATCCCACTCAGTACTGGCAACGGTATCAAATCCGGCACCTCAATCGTTGCCTCAACAACGCGTTTCTAGAAACGTGCTGGCGCGTGAACTACCAGCGTTTTGTTATCCACTACAAAGACTTCTGCTCTCGTAATGCGTTGGAAGAAGATCCTCGCTGGCTCGTCGAGCGTTGCTGGGCGGTGGAACGACGCCCTCGTACCTATCAACATCCTGAACATTAATTGTCGAATCGGAGACTAACCATGAATAGCATTGCTATCGGAGCACCGCACTTGATCCTGGCCGAAGTCGGAGAAATCAGCGAATCAGCAATTTTTGGGGCGCTGCTCGTGTCCACCACCATCATCTTCTTGACCAGCCATGTTTGGGAAGAAATCTGTACTTGGCTGCGGCTACCGCCTGTCCTCGGTCAACTCATCGGCGGCATTATTTTGGGGGTTTCAGCTCTGAAAATTCTGGTCTTTGCAGACGGCGAAACGGTAATCAATCCCGCCGTGATTCATATTATTCATCAGACCACTGAAGCCGATGCTGCGGGCGCTTTGACGGCTTATTCCCATCAGCTCATTGCAATCTCAGAAGGAGCGGCGAATCTGGGCGTCATTGCCTTGCTGTTTCTCATCGGACTAGAGTCAGACTTCGATCGCTTGCTCAAGGTCGGCCCTCAAGCTGCCATCGTTGCTGGGGCAGGCGTTGTGCTTCCCTTTGTCGGTGGTACAGCAGGACTCATGACACTGTTTCACATGCCATTGTTGGCTGCCATTTTTGGGGGAGCCGCCTTAACGGCTACCAGCATTGGGATTACCGCTAAGGTGCTAAAAGAACTGGGTCAACTCCAATCTACCGAAGGGCAAATTATCATCGGCGCAGCTGTATTAGACGATTTGATGGGGATTCTCATCCTAGCTCTCGTCGTCAGTTTAGTTAAGGACGCCGCGATCGATGTTACGGGATTAGGCCTATTACTTCTCAGCACTGTTGGCTTTGTTGGTTTCGTCGTACTGCTGCGATCGCCCATTGCCAACGCATTCACAGCCCTCAACAAGTGGCTGCGATCGGACAATAGCGTCCTGGTTTTGGGTATTATGTTTGCCCTGTTAATGGCAGCGATCGCCAATGCCATTCACCTGGAAGCGATTCTAGGAGCCTTTGCCGCCGGTGTGATGCTTAGCGGTAGCGAACTGCGACAGCAGCTTTTAGAACGATTTGAACCGATTGCAGGCATCCTGGCACCTATCTTCTTCATCGTTGTAGGCGCAAAGACCGACATCAGCATCCTGAATCCAGCCCATCCTGGAAGTGCCACAGGGTTATGGATGGCAGCCGTCCTAATCGTTATCGCCGTATTGGGCAAAGTGGCCGCTAGCTATCTTCTTCCCCGTACAGAGGGGTTGAATCGGCTGGCGATCGGCATTGGTATGGTGCCGCGCGGCGAAGTCGGACTGGTCTTTGTCGGTATCAGTTCCTCCGTGGATATTTTGTCTGCTGAGTTGACAGCCGCAATCGTCCTCATGGTCGTTGCTACAACTTTGATCGCTCCACTACTATTGCGCTGGGCATTGCCGGGACAGAATACAGTCTCAGCCAGAGTGGCTGATTCACTTTCTGAAGGATAGAACCCATCATTACTAACCCGATCACTCGCCGCTACTTGATAACTATTGCCCATCAAATTGGAGTCAATTCTTTTCCAACGACGAGTACTCACATCCTTTTCAAACCCTCCAAAGTATCCACACAACAACGTGGCATTCCAATGAAAACAACGCACTCCTACACTCGTAAACATCCTCGTTTGTCTTACTGGCAGCAATTTACGGCCTGGATTTTACAATCCGCTGCCGCAATCATTTTCCTGACAGCGGGTAACTCGAAAATCATCGGTACCGAAAAAGCAATCGAGGTGTTCAGTCACTTTGGCAGTAGCCCAGAACTGCGATACCTGATAGGGAGCTTTGAAATTGTCTGTGCGATGCAGCTCCTCTTTCCCGACCGAGCCTTTATTGGCAGCATGATGCTAGCCGCACTCATGGGCGGTGCTATTCTCGCCCATTTAGCGATAATCGAGGGTGGCCCCATTCCTGCCTTTGTTTTGCTGTGCATCTCTGTGACCATTGCTTATTTCAGACGGCCAACGGACATGATGGAGAGCTAAAGTGAGTCCCCCCTCTTTAGAACCGCTCAAATGAGCAAGACAATCTCTGGATCACGTCTGAGTCCTCAGATCGAGAAAGTTCTCTTGGCAACTCTCTCACCATGACCGCTTGAATCCTGTTATTGAGCGGATGCGAAACACAGGGAAAAACGACTCTGAACGCTTTGAGGACACCTACATTCATTAGGACTAATTGATCGATTAGGACTAATTGATCGAACGTGATCGATCGCAGGTCAGTGCTTTGAGTCCCTGTAACCAGAATCGAAACAAGTATTCGACTGAAGAATACGTTAGGCGAGCATATACTATGTACGAATCACACATCAGGTTTAGGCGGGTTGCGATCGCAATCCTAGCGGTCTTTATCGTTACGGATTTTTGGCCCCACCCCACCCTATCGCCGGGGCTGATTCTAACGGCGCTATCGAAAATAAGTGCGATCGCTGAAAATGTGATTATGGGAGAGTAGCGCTGCCAACTGAATAGTTCACCTTGGCGATTGGGCACTCATCCGAGGAGCGGGATGGGAAGCATTGATATAACTGTGATGCAGATTTGGAGAGCGTGTTGTCGCAGACGAAGTAAGGCGATTTCTCGGAAAGGATATACCCGCTGGCTTCGGCTACGCTCAGCCAGCTCATTGTTGCGTGTCCTGAGCGCAGTCGAAGGACAAAGGCTTAAAAGGTAACTTCTTTCCCAGAATTCTCCTAAAAGCTATCTCCTAGCAGAAATCCCGATCGCCCTAATCCCCTCCTACTCCCCACCCGATCGCATGGACAGACCAATCCGCTTCCGCTTCTCATCGACTTCCAGCACTCGTACCGTAACCACCTGACCGACTTTGACGATTTCTTTGGGGTCGCGGACGAAGCGATCGGCGAGTTGGGAGATGTGGACGAGGCCGTCTTGATGGACGCCGAGGTCAACGAAGGCTCCGAAGTTGGCGACGTTGGTGACGACGCCCTCCAGGGTCATGCCGGGTTTGAGGTCAGTGATAATTTGGATGTCGTCGCGGAAGGTGGCGGTGACGAATTGCGATCGCGGATCCCGTCCTGGCTTTTCGAGTTCCTGGAGGATGTCGCGTAGGGTAGGTTCGCCCACCTCATCGGTGACGTAGTGCTTTAGGTTGACTTGCTGGAGGGGGAGGGATTGGAGTTGTTTCGCATCTGCTGCCAGCTTTTTGGCGTTTACGCCAAGATCTTTCAGGATCGCTTCAACTACGCCGTAACGTTCGGGATGGACGGCGGTATTGTCCAAGGGATTTTTACCATCGCGGATGCGTAGGAAGCCAGCCGCTTGCTCGAAGGCTTTGGGGCCGAGTTTGGGAACTTTGAGCAGGGTTTTGCGATCGCCAAATGCACCATTCTGGTTGCGGTAGGCCACGATGTTGTTGGCGACAGTGGAGGTAATGCCCGACACATAGGTGAGCAGCGCGGAAGAGGCCGTGTTCAGATCAACCCCCACGTAGTTCACACAGCTTTCCACCGTTTCTTCGAGCTTTTGCTTCAGCCGCTTTTGATCCACATCATGCTGGTATTGCCCCACGCCGATGGATTTGGGGTCGATCTTCACCAGCTCGGCCAGGGGATCTTGTAGGCGGCGACCGATGCTGATGGCTCCCCGCACCGTCACGTCAAGCTCAGGAAATTCAGCGATCGCCACCGGGCTGGCCGAATACACCGATGCCCCCGCTTCATTCACCATGACCTTCACAAGCTTCTGGGACAAGGACTGCAACACCTCCGAGACAAAGGCATCCGTTTCCCGGCCAGCGGTGCCGTTGCCAATGGCAATCAGCGCTATCTTGTGTTTCTGGAGCAACTGCTTCAGGGTTTGCGTAGCCCTCTCGCGCTGCGCCTGCGCCTGGTGGGGAAAGATGGCTTCGTAGTGCAAAAACTGCCCCGTTTCGTCGATGACCGCAACCTTGCAACCTGTGCGGAAGCCAGGGTCGATCGCCAGCGTCGGCTTCATCCCCGCCGGAGGCGCGAGCAACAGATTCCGCAGGTTTTCCTCGAAGGTTTGGATCGACTCCCCATCCGCCCACGCCTTCTTCTCTGTAATCACAGTGTTGATTAGCGAAGTTTTCATCAGGCGGTTAAAGGCATCCTGAATCACGTCCTGGTAAAACGCCCGTAGTGGTTTCTGGCGGGTGCAAATCACTTCGGCTTCCAGGTTCTGTAAGACCTGATCCAAATCAAACGCTAGCTCCAGGGACAAAACCTCCTCTCGTTGTCCCCGCAACAGCGCCAGTAGATTGTGGGGAGCCACCTGCCGCACAGAAATTTCGTAGTTGCGGTACAGCTCAAACTTGGTACTGCCTTCAGGAATCTCTGGGTCGATGCGAGAGCGGAATGAGCCAGATTTCAGCAGGTACTCCCGCACCCAAGCGCGTAGCTCTGCCCGATCGGCGATCGCCTCTGCCAGAATATCCGCCGCCCCTTTTAAGGCATCCTCCGCCGTTTCCACTCCGGTGTCTGGATTCACGAATGCCGCAGCGGCCTGCATCAGGTTCAGGTCAGCGGCTTTCGGCTGGTTATAGGCGGCAATCTGTTCCGCCAGTGGTTCCAGTCCCTTTTCCTTAGCGATCGTGGCGCGGGTGCGGCGCTTGGGGCGATAGGGCAGATACAGATCTTCCAAATCCGTCTTTTGCAGACAGCGCTCGATTTTCTGCTGCAACTCCTCCGTCAGCTTGCCCTGGTCGGCAATGGACTTGAGGATGGTCTGCTTGCGCTCCTCCAACTCGGTGAGGTACTGGTGCCGCTCCTGGAGCGATCGCAACTGCACCTCATCCATTCCCCCCGTCCGCTCTTTACGATAGCGGGCAATGAAGGGCACCGTCGCCCCCTCTTGCAAGAGTTCTAGTGCTGCTGCCAGGTCACGAGCGGGCAGCGAAAGTTCTTGAGCCAGGAGTCGAACTAAGTCAGCCATGTTGTCAAAACTAGAGCAAGCATTAGCCCTGTAGTTTAGCATTTGCAGCGTGGGCCGAGGCACAAAACGACATACCTGCTGCATAAACTCGAAGTCCAGCGGAATAGTTAGTTAAAATTTGGTCAGGTTTTAATTCTGGTGTGAGGTAGATCGCGGCATGACACCCCTGACTCAAACAGAACTGCTGAACTTGATTGATCAGGCGGCAGCGGAAGGCTGGACAGAATTGGATTTGTCAGGGAAAGGATTGACAGAATTACCACAGGAAATCGGTAAGCTAACTCAGCTCAAGACGCTGATTTTGGGGAAGGCGGAAAAGGAGTTTCAAATTGTTCAGGGCAAAATTATTCCGAAGTTAGTCACGAATAGATTGCAAAGATTGCCCGATAATTTAGTCGCATTAGAGCACTTAGGGAAGCGCAAATAAATAAGGCCCCAGTTAATTGGGGACAACAGTGATGTCCCACTTCGGTAAATGCTCAGAG
>JBCBSL010000375.1:0-5909 GCA_039819145.1 Cyanobacteria bacterium J06638_22 | reverse complement strand
ATAATCCTTCTGCAATTGTTGCTGGGCCGCCAATTTAGCTTCCCAGGTTTGAGCCAGCTGTCGAGCCACCAAGCGATTTTCGGGTTCCACGAGTTGGTAATGTCGACCGGCTCGTTCGGCTTCCATGGCCGCTCTCTCTAAACGCTGCTGCCATAAGGTATCGAGTTCCTGACGGTCGGCTTCCAGTTGAGTCGTCGCTTGGAGAGATAGTTCTACAGCAGCGGGTTGCAAGGCGGCGAGCACTTGAGCCGTGATGAATTGATTCAAGGCTTTGCCGGGTACTCGTTGACACCGATGACCGCTGTAGTCACTGAGGAGGCGATTGCAGACATATTCATGGGTTCGTCCACGGCCACTATAGTGAACCGTCATGCGACAACCACAATACTGACAGATCAACAAATCAGATAGCAAGGCAGACCCATAACAGGCCGCACCAATCGTGTCAGCCCGAAATTGATTCGCTTGTAATTGCGCCAGGTTCTGTTTATCAAATGTCAAGCGTTTAGCGTGACGCGACAGCTACATAGTTGAGTTGGAAGATCGGCGAGCGCGATTGGCAAATGCCTTGCCCCCTTGTCGCGACAACTACAGCGGTTATTGCTTGAGTAAGCCACGATTTGCTAACCTGAGTGCATCCTGCACGATAAGGAAATCGCTGGTTATGCCTGCGCCTCTGTCTGTTGATTTACGGCAACGAATTCTGACGGCTTACGAGGCCAAAGAAGGATCGCAACGACAACTAGCAAAGCGATTCAAGGTGAGCTTATCGTTCATCCGGGATCTGATGCGATACTATCGGGAAACGGGCACGGTGGAACCCAAACCCCATGGAGGAGGCGCGACGGCTAAGCTGAGCCAAGCGCAGTTGTCCCTGGTTGAAGCCTTGGTCAAGGCTCAACCGGATGCTCTGCTGGCCGAGTTATGTGAACGCGTTGCGCAACAAACCGGGGTAGCGGTGAGTGTCGCAACGATGCAACGCGCTGTGTGCAAGCTCAAACTAAGTGTAAAAAAAACCGCTGATTGCATCTGAGCAAGACACGCAACGGGTCAAGGACTTGCGGTTTGCTTATCGGGTGTGGAGTTTTACCATCGACCCACGCAATCTGGTCTTCATTGATGAAACGGGCATGCATTTGGGTCTGACGCGTTTGTATGGTCGGGCTCCGCTGGGTGAACGCTTGTATGACAGCGAGCCACCTGGGGATGGCGACAAGAATATCTCGTTGATTGGTGGCCTGAGTTTCGATGGGTTGATTGCCACGATGAGTCTTGTCGGCAGCGTCAATACCGACGTGTTCTTGTTCTACATTCAAGAGATTCTGATTCCGCAATTGTGGGTGGGAGCCATTGTTGTGATGGATAACTTACCCGTTCATCATGCCGCTGTCGTGCAGGAGGCGATTGAAGCCGTCGGCGCAACCGTGGTGTTCTTGCCCCCTTACGCTCCCGACCTCTCACCGATTGAATTATGTTGGTCAAAACTCAAGCAACTGCTGCGATCGGCTAAAGCGCGCACTCAAGACGCACTCGATCAAGCCTTAACCCGGATTATCAACGAGTGCATTTCTGAGGATGATGTTCTCGGCTGGTTCGCTCACTGTGGTTTATTCATTTGATAACCGCTGTAAGATCGAAATGACAACTAAGATCGTGAACGCGAATCGGCTTGTGCTGAAGTATCGGACTCAGTTGAGCGAGTAGCTGCGGCGCGTTTGCGATAGCTATCGGTGTGAATTTCGACAATCAAAGCATGATGCACTAAGCGATCCACCGCCGCGACCGTCATCATGTCGTCGGCAAAGATGGTGTCCCATTGACTAAAGGGCTGATTGGCCGTGACCAAGAGGCTACACCGTTCGTAGCGATGGGCAATGAGTTCAAAGAGGACTGACGTTTCGGCCTCCGACTTTTTGACATAGCCGAGGTCATCAACAACCAACAAGTCAAAGCGGTCCAGCTTTTTGAGCAAAGCGGGTAATTGCAACTGCAACTTAGCCTGCTGCAACTGCTGCACCAGTGCCGTTGCAGTGAAGAATTTAGCGCGTTTTCCGAGTTCGACGATGGCCCACGCAAGTGCTGCCGCCAAATGAGTTTTACCAACACCGGAAGGTCCGAATATCAAACAGTTCTCGGCGCGCTCGAGCCAACTGGTATCGGTGGCTAGTTGCATCAAAGGCGCAGGATTGAGCTTCGGGACATGGTTCCAGTCAAAGTTTGAAACTGTTTTGGCGGCGGGCAGTTGGGCCTCTTGCAGGGCGCGTTTGAGGCGCACACTCCAGCGTCGGTCCACCTCCAATTCGCAAAGTGTCAGCAAGAACTGAGCGTAAGACCATTGCTCTTGCATGGCCTGATGTTCCAGGGTTTCCCAGTGTTGGAGCATGTGGGAGAGGCGCAGACGTTTGAGATGGAGGCTGAGACTCTTGTAGGGACTCGATTGTGGAGTCTGACTGGAGGAGTTGATCATAGTCTTTCAAGTCATGCTGTTGTACCTGCACGGCAGGCAAAGTCGTTTTCTTCAGGAGCTGAAAATGTCGCTGTAAGGAGGCTAAGGTCAAAGTGCCAGCGGCGAGCTGAGTTGATAGATATTCGACGACGGCAGCTTCTTTATTCTGAGTGGCTGCGATGTAGAGTGCTTCGACCATCAGCACGGCGGCACTATCGATATCAAAGTCGGCTTGAAGTTGTTGCCACAACTGCTGGTAGCAGTCATTAGGCAATAAGTCTTGCTGCCAGGTGCAGTAGATGAAGGCTCTGGGTTTGCGTCTGAGCCCTTCAATAACGTGACGATAGTTGATGCACCGGGCGCGGCGTTTGTCTTTTGCGCTCACTCGCATACGGGGGAGCTCGACAACTAATTGACGCTCGAGATAGCCACAAATACGGTCATGGTAGAGGTGTAGTTCGAGCTGACGACCAATCAACCTGGATGGCACGGTATAGAGGATGCAGCGCACATCAATGGTGCTACGACTGCTCACCCGTGCAGTTAGCACTTCGTAATCGGCTACCCGCTGTGGCGGTAGGGGCTGTAGATGCTTTTGCTCTTCGGCAAACTTGGCTTGGTGTTGCTGATTGAGCTTGGCGACAATGCCGGTAATGAAGGTTTGATAGTCGGCCACGCTGGCGAAGTCTCTGCTGCCGCGAATATAGAGTGCTTGAGTGATGCGGTTCTTGAGGTGACCATGGGGGGATTCAATCGCACCGTTTTCATGCTACTGAACGACAATTAACTTGGGCTCTGCCCAGCTTTTGGTGAAGCCGGGAGAATCCTGGAAACTAGATGGTCTACTTTCTTTCAGGTGCTCTACCCGTGCAATTCTTCCAGCGTCTTCTGCCCGCTCCCGACCAGCTTCGCTTCGAGAAGTCTGAAATTGACATCGAGGCTAACCATCTCACGCTCAGTGTTGCCTCCATGCAAGTCAGAGCTCAATGCCCCTTGTGTAGGAGGTTCTCGCAACGCATCCACAGTCGTTACCAGCGCACACTGGCCGACCTGTCTTGCGTTCATTTCGGTTTGACTTTGCGGGTGAGCGTCTGTAAGTTCTTTTGCCCTAATCCTAAGTGTGACCGCCGTATTTTCACCGAACGCCTCCCGGACGTCGCCGCCCCGTGGGCTCGTAAAACGGTTCGCTTGGTGAAGCAGTTGCAGGCGATTGGTTTGGCACTCGGCGGTGCCGCCGGTGCCCACCTGGGGCAGCAGTTGGGCTTCTGAGTTGTGGCAGTACGCTACTCGATCACCTCCAAGCTTTGCCACTGCCGCCGTTTACAGTCCCCAGAGTGTTGGGCGTGGACGATTTTGCCTTTCGGAAAGGATGTCAATACGGCACGATCTTGGTTGATCTCGAACGCCATCAACCGATCGCCTTGCTGCCCGACCGCAAGGCGGAAACCTTGACGACTTGGCTGCGTGACCATCCCGGAGTGGAAGTGCTGTCGCGCGATCGATCGAAGACTTACAGAAGTGCGATGAATGAAGGCGCACCCGGCGCGATCCAGGTTGCGGATCGCTTTCATCTCGTCCAAAACTTGAGCGAGGCTCTGGAGACCACCTTGAGCCAGTATCGAGCCGAGCTAAAAGCGGCAGAGCGAGCGCAGCAATCAGCCACAGCAGAGCCATCTGACACGGTCCATGTCGTTGCCAAGCCGATCGCCATGGAGCAAGCCCAGCAGCGAATACATTCAGCTCACGATCATCGGATTCAACAGCAGCAAGCCATTAAGTTCCGACATCAGCAAGGGTGGCTACAAGCTACGATTGCTCAGGCGGTCGGCGTCAGTATGCGGACCGTTCTACGCTATCTGACACTCCCCGACTTCCCACCCACGCCGCCGCGTCGGGTCACCTTTGGCTGCAGTATCCTCGCCCCCTACAAACAGCAGATCCTAGCCTGGTGGAATAGCGGCATCGTTCAACCGGATGGTCTCATGTTCAAACTCAAGCAGCTCGGCTATCAAGGCAGTAAGCGCACGCTCACCCGCTACATCAGCGGCCTGCGGGAAGCCCAAGGTCTGCCGCCGGTTCGCGTGGCTAGAACCGCGAAGCCCTTACCGCAAGTCATCGATACGCAATCGCCACCTTTGACAACGCGTCGGGCCGCCTATCTGATGGTGCTTAAAGCAGAGAATCGTGAGCCTGAAGACACCGAATTGTTAGAACAGCTGAGGCAACAACAGCCAGACTTGGCAACGGCTATGGAGCTAGCTGATGAGTTTCTGCAGTTATTGCGACAGCAGCAAGTAGAGGCTTTCGATGACTGGTTGATGCAGGCTCTGGGCAGTTCACTCCAGCCGTTCCAGTCGTTTGCCAGAAGATTATTCGATGACTACGCAGCGGTCAAAGCGAGTCTATCCACAACAGTGAGTAATGGTCCGGTGGAAGGCTTGAACAATCGCCTGAAGATGCTAAAGCGGCAGATGTATGGGCGGGGTTAGACCTGCTCACCAAGCGCTTCATCAGGGCTGCCTGAAATAGAACTGAACATCTCGATGCATCAAGGTTTGTTCTGCTTCACCAAAAGCTGGGAAGAGCCCAAAATAATTGACATTTGATACATGCGCAATCCCGGTATTGTTGCGCGGCGGTCTCAGACGATAGTGATGACAGAGGTCGTCATGCAGACGGGTTAACGGTTTGCGGCCTTTGCCGCCGTATTGCGATAGGCCGCACTCAGACTATCGGTGCGATGTTCTCTCGGCGCACCGCCACTGGCAAACAGAGCATTCTGCAAGCCTTCCGATAACGCCATAAAGCTCTCACCCCCTTGAATCACAAGAGCATAACGCCAGCCACTGTACACCAAGCGGTAATGATAAAGCAGATGCTCAAACGGCTTACCGTTGATGGTGATCTCCACGCCTTTCAGCTCGGTGAAGTCGGAGATGCCCATCACTCCTGGTTCGTGACGCAGCTCAAACATCACCTCCGGTGCTTCGCCATATAGCGCTTTCCACGTCCGCACGCGTCGTTGCAGCGTGCGCAGCACTTGCGGATATTGACCGGGATAGCGCTCTTGCAAATACTCGAACAGTGTCATTGGCTTCAGACGCGGCTCCCGCCTCAGCATCGGTTCAAGCTCTTCTTCCCATACCCCGGCGAGCGGGTCTGTACTAGTGCGCCAGTCGCGCAGGCGACCACGATTGGGTTGATGCGTTCCCGCTTCTATCCGCTGGCCGGTACGTTCCGAAAACTCGGCAATCGAAGCCGCATCGGTCTGTGTTAAACCGAACTCTCGAGTATTCATATACACTCTGATTTGATAATTTTGAATGGTTTGTTTGGACACTGGAGGCTTCCCCACGGCTTGGGAAATTCCTCTAGTGTCTTTTTTTGGTGCTCGACAGCTAATACTTTGATAAACCCGTCAGTCCTGTTGAAGAATCGATATAGCGAGATTCGAGGACTGACG
>JBCBSL010000374.1:0-5910 GCA_039819145.1 Cyanobacteria bacterium J06638_22 | reverse complement strand
ATAGCGATGATCCGTATCTTGGTGCGGCGATTGGCCTAATCGGCACTCCGTATCCGTGTTTTCAAACACGCTCTAAGGGAGGCCATCGAAAATCAGCAGTTGTCACTGGTTTATCAGCCCCAAGTGCAGCTCCGCACGGGTAACATCATTGGGGTGGAGGCACTGTCACGCTGGAAGCACCCACAATTAGGTCAGGTTGCACCGGATGAGTTTGTTGCCACCGCTGAAAGAATCGGCATGATTAAGCACCTAACTGAATGGGTATTAATGACAGCCTGCAATCAAGCCGTTGCTTGGAAGAAAGCGGGTCTGCCTGCAATTCGCATGGCTGTTAATATCTCTCCAGCTCATCTCCTCGATACGAGTCTTGTGTCGTTGATTAAGCAGGTTATTGATGAGACTGGAATACTTCCATCGGAACTAAAACTAGAAGTAACTGAGAGTATTGTACAGACAGACAAACAGAATCTCTCAATTTTTCAAGAGCTAAAAGATCTAGGTGTGTTACTGGCGATCGATGATTTTGGAATAGGGTATTCATCATTTGCATCGCTCAAACACCTGACAGTTGACTGTCTGAAGATCGATAAATACTTCATCAATGATATGCTTGTTGACAAGAAATCTAAGAGCCTTATTGGTTCGATGATAGAACTGTGTTGCAATCTAGAGTATGAAGTTATCGCTGAAGGTGTTGAGACCGTAGAGCAACGCAATGCACTCCACCAATTTGGTTGTGATACTGCACAGGGATTTCTATTCAGCGAACCCATCAGTGCTGATAAAATGTCAGAGCTTTTGCGCAACGGTATTTTCTGAATAATAAAGACAACCCATTAGCAAGTCGTTGCAGTGGTAAGTGAAGCCTCCTTCACTCACTTTCGGTCCCTTGAACAGCACTCAACGTAGTGCATTAAATTTGAGCGATCGCCCGACCTGCAATTCGGCTCAGTACAGGACAACAAACCGAACCCCTACTACTATCAAATTCGGTTGAAGAACCCAACTATCGTTTGCGCCCGCTGCGTTGCAGCAAGCGCAAACGATAGTTGGGTTTTACGGCTATTTAACCAGATTTGATATAGCCTTACGCATTGAGATTAGGACAAATCATTTTTTGAAAGCCCCGCGCTGCGGGGCTTTCAAAAAATGATTGGATTCTACCTGAGCGCGTAGCGCTATATAAGACATAAGGTGACGACTCATCATTCTGTTCGGTTCATGGTTTGTTTCTGCGAAGACGTGACAATTTTGGCTAGATTATGGCCGAGCTAATCAGACTTCCAGTTGAGTATTTGGACTCATCTTCGAAGAACGTTGCTGTCCAAGCCTCCGGCTGCTTCTAGGCATCCATGACTCTTGCTGTTCCAGAAACACGGATTGAACTACCGCGTACGGGTGATATTTCTGCCCTTAAAAGCGAACGCATGCCCATATCTTCGCCTTGCACCACATCGATAACGCCGTTGTGGGGCCATCCAAGATCGCGCAGGTATCCAGCAAAGGCAGCGGTTGCAGCTCCTGTAGCTGGATCTTCATAAACGCCGCCTGACGCAAAAGGATTACGCGTATGAAACCGTTGTGGCGTTTCTGTATACGCCAGAAGAATGGTCACTAAGCCCCCTCGATTCATCAACTCGCGACCCGACGCAAGGTCATACTCCATTGCAGCTAGGGTTTCTCGTGTCTTCAGTCCCAGCACCAAATGGTTTGCACCGCCATTTATGTAGGCCGGTGGAATATGAGGGTCTAAATCGTCATTGGTATAACCCAATAGATCAAGCGCGTCCGAAACGAGTTGCGGCGATACCTCAGCACTATGTGTAGGCGGTGACTGAAGCGCAGCAGAAATCACCCCGTCCTGTCGGCGACCTTCCACCGTAATTTCAGATTCATTCAATACCAGACTGAATACACCATCCCCGTTTCTAAGTGCGAGGGCTGCACCGAGGGCGATCGTTGCATGGCCACAAAAGGGAACTTCGGACTCCGGCGCAAAATAGCGTACTCGAAACGCATCCTTCAACGGTGCTGCAAAAGCGGTTTCCGAGAAACCGACTTCAGCCGCAATTCTCTGCATCTCTGAATCGCTTGGGTGCTTCTCAGCAATTACAACACCTGCGGGATTACCACCCGTGTCACCATCTGAAAATGCAGCAATCTTTTGAACATTCATGGAGCTTTGCTTTTCTGTCGTTATTATTCACGGACGATGGGCGATCGCCCCTCCCAGCCGTTATTTCTGCTCTTGACCTTACCAAGGCTTACGTTGTGTTACACATGTAACATAGGAATACTCAATCCAGGCGTTGTGTGATGGAGTGAATGCAATGCAAGAGAGTCAGCTTGATACCCAAGCCTATGTTGATGTCTATCCTGAGCTGTTTGCCAAACTCAAAGCCGCAGGCTGGACAGGGAAGGTTCAGCAGCATGACAAGCCAAGATGGGCTAGAGAGGCATCTTTGTTTGTTCTGAATATGGCAGCGCTTGATTTTATCGTGCAGTTTGAAGGCTTACGCATTGAAGTACCGAGTCATGTCGGCAAACCGGGTGAGTACCCCAACCACTGCATTAAGTTTTATCCTGGCAGCGCGTTTGCTTGCATGAAAACTAGCGCTGCAGATTATGACTTAGATGTTGAGGATATTCTAGAAGCCCCGGATGCGTTTCCCGTTGCAGAGTCGAACGGCAATGTGTTGTTTCTGACCCAATCGGGCCGGGCTGCCTTTATCGAACAAGTCCTTTCTGGCTATGCTAGAGCGCCCAATCCCTTTGTTTTACTCAATAGCTTTCTTTTTAACGTAGATAGCGGTGGTCTGATTGAATACAAACGTGGATATTTTGGGCAGCGCATAACCGGGCGTCCATGGTTGTGAAAGTCGTGCCTCCTATATGGCTATGAATGATTTACACGCACTCCGTTCACAAATCGAACGCCATCTAGAAGGACAACTCGTTTGGCTAGAACGTGACCATGTGCACTTGCATGATGGCCTTAGTCAAGCGATTCGCCGCAGCACATCGGCTGAGCGGGGCGTCTATGCTGAGGCACTGTGTCAGCTTTTGAGTAGTTCCGATATCCGCCACCGTACAGGGGCTATTGCTGTTCTGACTGATGTAATGCCGCCTTTGCGGAGCGATCGCGCCCTTGCCTGCCTCGGGCAAATACCCGCACAACTCCCGGCTTGGGACATTGGCTACCCCAGCCTCGAACAAGCGGCGGCGATCGCCCTTGCGGCAAACGCCACACCCGAAGATGCTAGAACGATCGCATGGCTGAAAAGCCTTGTGTTACAGCGCTCCTATGCGGATTTTTTGTGGATACACCTTGCCCGCTTAGATCCTGAGTGGCTGATGAAACAGGCGCATCACATCGGGCATAACGTGCTTGGAGTCATTGCGGCTTTGCCAGAGTCGCAACGGGCGGCTTACATTGCGGCTAAAGCCCCGTGGCCACCGGAAGTCCCTACTGTGCTGACTCGGGCATTTTGGAAAAAACTGCCTGAAGGCGAGGCGCAGCGTCTGCGATCGCTCATGTATCCCGCTGAACAGATGCTTTTCGTTTATCAGATTGGTAACGAATATGCGCCCGACGATCCCTTGGGCTGCGAAACCCTGCGTTTGACCCCAGAGGGCAAACTAACCTACGAGCGTAGGCATCGTGGTCAAGTGTGGCAGCATCAAACCAACATGGAGTCTCAAGCCCAAGAGACTCTAAAAGCTGTTCTGGCTGACATCGACACTGCTTCTACGCTGCTGCAGCCATGTCCCCCAGGGGCAAGCCTAGTGCAGATTCGCTATGGAGACCAGAAGGCAGTTTTAGACTACTATCAAGGTCAAAAATTGCCGGGCTATTCACAAATCATTCAAATCATGGACGGTTATTTGCAGGCGTTTCGGCAAATAGATAAGTAGCTGTAAGTGCTAACGCCTATTTAGATGGAAGTTTGAAGATTACAGGAATATTGTAACCCAAAGACATAAATGATTAAAGTGTGATTGTTTGTATAGATGGATAGGGTTCAGTCTTCAATCATCCTATAGCTACAATGCACTGGCATTTACGTGTCGTTCAGTACTTGATATCCCCAGCTGCAAAGTATTTTTTCATAGGATGGGAAGCTTTTCTTGAAGGCGTTAATTAATTGATTTCCTCCAAGGGTAACTGTCCCTTCGTGAGACCAATACACTACGTTTCTTAACTTAAAGTCCGCAATGCAGAGTTCAGAATGCCAATAGCCAAACCCTCTAGGTGGGGATTCAACCCATATTCCATCATATTCTGAAAAGACATACACGCCCCCTTCTTGATAAAACGCTGTTATAAAGTCTTGAAATTCCTCTTCTGGCAACTCTGCTTCCATCTGGCTACAGTCAAAAGCGAGCAGATCATTGCGGGAAGATGGCTCCAGTGGAAACCAATAGTAACGATTCCAGCCCCATAGGCGTTTTAGCTCTTTCAGGGCGCGCTGGAGCTTATCAATATCGTGGTTGCGAGCGCTGTTCATACGTTGGTTGCTTGATCAATATTTATCATATAAAGATATGAATTCAAGCGAATGCAGATGATGCGATTTAACGGTTAAGTTGAACCGTTGGAGCGATCGCAAAATGAAGTCTGGTGCTGTTGCTGTCACATCTGCTTCTGGGTTTCGTGCCTCAACCCAGCCTACGGCGGTGGGCGATCGCACTGGCAGCTGTTGGGCGCTTCTCTCGTTTCATAGAAGGACAAGTCTGGAATCAGCTCCCATTTTCCACAAAAACTATACATAGGCGGGTATAGAAGGTATTTACGATTGTGGCAAGCGCCATGACGTTCGTGAAGCGGCGTGGTAGGGAATTTGAACGAAGCCCGTCCGCTGAGTTGAAGGGTTAGGTAACGTCAACCTGAGCGCAGCACTAAGGTACTTCACTCAAACCTTCGCAGCTTCAAGCCAATAGCAACCCACCAAAGCGCTAGCGCGGCCTCCAATACGAAGACGAGTATTGGCCCAATCAAGTCAGGATACGAGCTTACAACCGAGCCCGCCGCGACCACGAAACCCGCATATCCGATCGCAAGCCATTCCTGAGCCTTGAGCATCGCAAACGCCCAGAACGTTGTCGCAGCAGCGACCACGAGTGCTACGAGGTGGTAGCCGCCGAAATATAGAGATGCGAGCAGCTCAGCGTCTTCTGGGCGCGTGAGGGACAATCCGTAGAGCGGATACACGAAGCGCCCTTGCACAATTCCGAGCATGAAGCATATGACGAACGCGGCGAGGAACAATACGCTGCCCGCCGTGGTTGTCATCGGGGCGCGCGGCTGGAATGCTTTCTGAAAACCGTAGAGTCCCACGAGGAGGAGGCCAGCGCCGATAACGAGGGCTTCGTTGCTCCACATCATCATTCCTCGAGCGGCCTCGATCCACTTGAGGATTTCGGTTCCCGTTGACGGGGGTGGGCCGGTGAGGAGCGCAGTTGTGGCGCGACCGAGGAAGCATATACCTCCAAGCAGGAGGCACCAAGCATAGGCTGAGCTTCTTGGGGCGCTGGGGTTCATCGTATGCGTCAGCTAAACGTCCAGCGCCACGGCTGCCACAGGTCGTACCTCGGTTTCTAGATGCTGGCTTTCGACCTTACATTTGCCACGACGCTTACACCAATCTATCTCACGACCGAGCAAGTGTTGGACGCGTAACGTTGCCCATCACCCGTCGGAGATAACCTCTGCATCGTACCAAAACACTTTCAACAGTTGGGGGGCATGGGCGTTATTGGGTCACGATCGCTTGCTTCAAGGAATTTATAAGCAGGGTGCGTTCCCAAAAATTTACAGCGTTTCCTGCTTCCATGAGGTACAGTTTCAGAGCTAAAACTCCCGTATCTCAAGGGTTGAGTGCACCTCATTAGTTTCGGAAATGCTATATC
>JBCBSL010000373.1:0-5939 GCA_039819145.1 Cyanobacteria bacterium J06638_22 | reverse complement strand
CTGCATCGATTCTGCGATCGCATCCAGTTGTTCCATTTCCCCTTCAAATCCCGACAAAATCAGGGTCAGGGCGTATCCAGAGTCAATCGTTGCCAAGTAGGACTGGTACACCGGAAAACCAAAGAGATCCAGCGCAGCATCTAGGCGGTAGAAAGTTTGACCACCCAGATCGACCGTATAAGGCCCTTGCAAAACGTTGTAAGGCACTTCACCTGCTTCCATCCAGCGTTGTAGATGAAACAGGTAATCTTCCCCGGTTTGAATGCCGGGGGTTGCACTCACCCGCTCTGCGATGACCACAAGATTGGGATTTGATTCGACTGGCGCGCCCAAGGGATAGGGCGAGATGGTCAGCAGATTGTAGGTACGGACTAAAGCCGTTTCCCCCAGGGTGCGTAGGGTTTCGTCTTCCCCGGCAAGAACATCCAATCCCACTTCCTGCATTTCGTCTGTCACCGTTTGATCGGCGATCGCCCAGGATTCAGGAAACTGAATCGTAAATTCAAAGAAGTGGTTGGTATAGGTTCCCGGTTCGAGGGATGCCTCGATAGGCAGCATTGATTCTGCCTCAGGTATCGGTTCTGCCTCAGATGCCGGTTCTGCCTCAGGTGTTGGCTCCGCCCCTTGAGCGAGTTGTACCGCCCCCGGCTCCGTCAGAGAAACAGGAGCCGCATGGGCTGCCGTCAGCAAGGTTTGTCCTGCCAGAAGGAGCGTCGATGACAGCAGCAGTCTGCCGCCAACAGCCAAGGATGTGAGGCTAATGCGTTTGTTCAAGTTGACTTCAGGTCTGCGTAAGTTGTGGAACGATGTCGCGACAGATGTCCGGCGAATCATGAAACTACCTCGTTTTGCGATTATTCGCATTGAATCATTTGCATTGTAGAAAGAGGAAATTATTCTCGTCATCGGTGCGATCGCCGCAAGGGCTGGCCAGTCGATTTGATATAGCCTTACGCATTGAGATTAGGACAAATCATTTTTTGAAAGCCCCGCGACGCGGGGCTTTCAAAAAATGATTGGGTTCTACCTGAGCGCGTAGCGCTATATTAGATTCCTGGCTAAGAAAATTGAGAAAATTACAGACGAACTGGGCTGGAAAGGCTAGAGTTAAAAACGGGTTGCCTAAACTCACGATATTCTGACAATGTGGAAAGGCTCATGGATACTGGATCAGAAGTTTTGACAACAGAAGAGTATATGTATGCCAGTCACGCAGAGGTGATCGAGACCGTCATCTCTAGCCTGGAAGAAGACCAGAGCGCGATGGTTAGTCAGACAGACGCCGGGCGGTTTTGGAAATTTAAGTACGGCAGCGTCGAGGTGTTTGTACAAATGACGGGTGAATCCGACGACGACGTGTTGGTCGTATGGTCTCCGGTGTTGCCGCTTCCTTCTAAGGATGATGCCAAGCTCATGCGGAAGCTCCTGGAGCTGAATGGGACGTCAACCTTCGAGTCCCACTTCTGCATCATGGATGATCAAATTGTGGTGTTGGCACAGCGCACCGTTGCAGAACTCTCTCCTGGGGAGGTCTCCCGCAACATCACAGTGGTGGCAACGATCGCCGACAACTACGACGACGAGCTCAAGGCAGAGTTTGGATAATTGCCCGCAGATGCGTCTTCAACCTGGCGGCTGATTCCCTACTTAGAGGCATCTGGGGCCTTCCAGATGGCGCTCGATCGGTGGTTGCTCGATCAACATGCTGCGGGTAAACTACCGCCGATTCTACGGTTTTATACCTGGAACCCGATCGCCCTCTCCCTTGGCTATCATCAACGGCATATCCCCAACCACTGGTCATCCTTTGCCTGGCAGGGACACCCCTTAGAGCTGGTACGACGACCCAGCGGTGGGCGAGCGGTGCTACATCAGGGCGATCTCACCTATACCCTTGTTGCGTCTGGGTTTGTAGGAACTCGGATGCAGGTTTATCGTGAGCTGTGTGCGTTTTTGATCCAAGGATGGCGATCGCTCTCCGTTGATCTCCACTTCGGGGATCAGGGGCGGGGCTATATCCACAACCCTGACTGCTTTGGGACAGCCACGGCGGCTGACCTCGTGCGCTCCGATGGCACTAAACTAATCGGGAGTGCCCAACTCCGCCGCCACAACGCTATTCTGCAACATGGTTCCATGCGCCTTAACCCGGATCCCGCGCTATTCGCCGCTCTCTTTGACGCGCCTCTCTACCATTCCCCCCTGCCTTTTTCCGGCACCCAAGCCGAGCAAATCGCCACGATCATCGCTCACCTGAAAGCCGCCGCCGCGGAAACCTTTGGCATCTCACTGGTTCCCGAAGCCTTATCGTTGGCGGAAAAACAAGCAGTACAAGCGGCGATGGTTTCTACAGGTTTGGGATAAGTAAATTCGGCGGTTGAAATCGCGACGAGTGAAACGAAATCCCGCTATTAAGGGCTATCGCAGGTTTTCAAACAATGCATTTTCGGAGTCCACGACGGCGGACTTTGCTCTGATAGCCGCGCCTTTAGTTTCCAGGGTATGCAGCCGTGTCAAGCACACAACCGTACTTAGCCCACGCGCAAGCGCTATATTTTGGGTCGAGAGTTGTCTCTGGGAGAGAGATAGTGTCGTCTAGCTGGGCATGATAGAAGAGGTTCCCAGGTTGTATGGCTTTATGGTTCCCTCTACCAACTTTCTCAAACAGGCTGATCTCGCATCAGCTATTGTTCGCGATCCGCTGCAGGTAGATTCTGGCACAACACTTAGAGAAGCGATCGCTCAGATGAGCCAGAGACGAGCGATTTGTGGGGCAGGGCGATCGTTAACGCACAAGCCGAGTGGACACATTGAGGCTGATTCTAGTTGTGTCTTGGTGGTACAAGACCAAAAACTCGTCGGCATTTTGACCGAACAGGACATCCTAAAGCTTAGTCTTCAGCCTCAGCCATTCGAGGACCTCCAGGTTTGTGAGGTGATGACGCATCCTGTTCTCACACGACGGGAATCGGAGCTTACGGATGTTGGTGCTGCGCTTCATTTGCTGCGGCAACACGGAATTTGTCACTTGCCCATCCTAGATGAGCAGGATCACCTCGTTGGGCTGCTGACGCAGGAAACTTTGCGACAAGTGGCTCACCCATCCGATTGGATGCAGTTGCAGACCGTTGCCGACGTTATGGGGACTACTGATGTCGTTACAGCGGATGTCAGTATTTCCATGCGAGAGACAATTCGCCGGATGGTGGAGCATCGCGTTCGTTGCGTCATCCTGGTGCAAACTCCAGAGAATGATCCAGCGGTAACGGCAGCAATGCCAGTGGGGATGGTCACTGAGCGGGATGTCCTCCAATTTCAAGCCTTAGCGTTGGATCCGGCGAGCCCTGTGCAAGCTATCATGAGCACCCCCGTTGTCTCCGTGCAATCAGATGACTCCCTCTGGACCGTCCACCAGATGATGGAGAAACACTTCATCCGGCGAGTGGTTGTGACGGGTTCCCAAGGCGAATTGATAGGTATCGTGACACAGAACGATCTTCTACACGCTCTAAATTCCCTGGAGCATGACCCCTTGACTGAAGTGGTCGTGCCGCGAGTTGGTCGCTTGGGGGCAGAAAAGACGGCGTTGCTGGAAAGCCGCACCCCAGTTCTAGCGCAACCGATGGATGAAGAGACGGCGACGCTGCAGATTGAGGCCAACCCAGAGAAACTCTTACTCGACCTTGCTACTCAAATCCGCAACTCCCTCGATCTGCAAACTATTTTTGAGACCGCCTGCGACGAAATCCGTCAGGCACTTCAGGCTGATCGGGTGGGTATTTTCAAGTTTTACCCCCATTCGGACGGCGATGAGGGTGAGTTTGTTGCGGAATCGATGGTTGCTGGATGGCCATCGGCAATAGCGGTGCGCATTCGCGATCGCTGCTTCAGCAAAACGCATGTTACAGAATGCACCCAAGCCCAGCACTACATCGCCGAGGAGATTGATCGAAACGGCCTGAACGCTTGCTACAGCCCGATTCTCGAAGAATTTGGTGTGCGTGCCAGCTTGGCCTATCCCCTGTTGTGCGGCTCTCAACTCTGGGGGTTGCTTTGCATCCACCAATGCGCGACTCCCCGGCAATGGCAACCCCATGAAATCAAGCTGGCTCACAAGCTCTCCGACCACTTGGCGATCGCCATCAAACAAGCGGAGCTGTATGAGCAAACGCAAGCGGAACTGGCCTATCGCCAACAGGCCGAAGCTACGATCGCACAACAGTTACAACAACAGCAAGCCCTCGGTCGGATCAGCCAGCAAATTCGGGAGTCTCTCAACCTTCAGGAAATCCTAGTGACTGCTGTCGAACAGGTTGAAGCTGGTTTAGGGGGCGATCGGGTTGTTGTGTTTCGCCTCTTTCCGGATGGCAGCAGCCAAATTGTTGAAGAAGCGGTGAGTCCTAAGTTTCCTTGTCTCAAGAATCGCCAGTGGAAAGATGAAGTCTGGTCGCGAGAGATGCTCGAATTTTACTGGCAGGGCAAGCCACGGATCGTACCCGATGTGATGGAAGATGTCTGGCTGGAGCGATTGTTGGGCTACTCCATTGAGGGGCACATCCAATCGAAAATGGTGGCGCCAATTCTACTAGAGTCGCGTCAGGGTAAGCCCCATCGCTGGGTTGATCCGAAAACGCGACATCAGCTCTGGGGCGTTTTGGTGATCCATGCTTGTGAGGAACGGCGGGTTTGGGATACCTCGGAAGCCGAATTGCTGCAGCAAGTTGCTAATCAATTGGCGATCGCCATTTCTCAATCGAACCTGTTCGAGCAGTTGCAGCAAGAGCTAAGCGAACGCCAGCAAACCCAACAGCAACTGACCATCGCGAACGAAGAACTCTTGCGTGCAACACGTCTCAAAGATGAATTTCTGGCCAATATCAGCCATGAACTCCGCACCCCCCTCAACGCCATTTTGGGGATGACTGAAGGATTGCAAGAGCAAGTGTTTGGCGATATCAATCCCCGGCAACGGAAGTCTCTAGATACCATTGAGCGCAGTGCATTTCATCTACTTTCGCTGATTAATGACATTCTGGATGTGGCCAAAATTGAGTCGGGCAAAATCGAATTAGATTTGGTTCCTGCTGCGATCGCCCCCCTCTGCAAAGCGTGCCTGACCTTCATCAAACAACAAGCCCAGCAAAAAAATATCCGACTCGAGATTCAGCACCCGTTCCATCTGCCTCAGCTTTTCATTGATGAGCGACGCATTCGTCAGGTGTTGCTCAACCTGCTCAATAATGCCGTTAAGTTCACCCCTCAAGGGGGGCAGGTCATACTCAGCGTTTCTCTAGAGCCGCCATCAACCCCTGGCGACGATCAGCATTACATGCGCTTTTCTGTTCGCGATACGGGCATCGGCATTGCACCAGAACATATCGACAAGCTGTTCCGCCCCTTTATTCAAATTGACAGTGCTCTTAACCGCCAGCATCCAGGTACAGGCTTGGGACTGGTCTTGGTAAAACGTATTGTTGAACTCCATGGTGGATGGGTTCACTTGACCAGTGAGGTTGGGGTTGGCAGTTGTTTTAGTTTTGACTTGCCCTGCGTTGCTCCCCCAATGGGTGCAGAGCTATCCTCTCGTCCGGAGGTTCGCCCGCAATCACCCTCTCCGTCCCCTGAACAGAACACCACTCCCCACCGCATCTTGCTGGCTGAGGATCAAGAGGCCAACATTAGCACTCTCTCCAGCTATTTGAAGGCCAAAGGCTACCAGGTACTATTGGCTCGCAATGGGGAAGAAGCCATTACCCTGGCCCAATCTGAACAACCAAACCTCATCTTGATCGATATCCAAATGCCAGGGGTAGACAGGCTAGAGGCCATAACTTGTATGCGACGTGATCCAAGCCTCGCCTCCGTGCCCATTATTGCGCTAACGGCTCTGGCGATGGAGGGCGATCGGGAACGCTGTATCGCCGGGGGGGCAAATGAGT
>JBCBSL010000372.1:0-5953 GCA_039819145.1 Cyanobacteria bacterium J06638_22 | reverse complement strand
GCAGCGGGCGCAAACGATACTTGGGTTCTTCAACCGGATTTGATATTAGCGATTGTCGCGGATGTATTGGAGAATGCCACGGGCGATCGCCTGGGCTAGCAACCGTCGATAGCCCGGATCTTCTAAGCGCGGGGCATCGTCGGCTCCCGTTACAAACCCCACTTCCACCAGTGCCGCTGGCATTGAGGTACGGCGAATCACGAAGAAACGAGCCGATTTGACCCCTCGACTGGGAGATCCGGTCGCTTCAATCAGACTATCTTGGATAGCCGCAGCCAAAATGCGACCAGCCGACGATGAATGGAACGTTTCGATCCCATTCACATCGGGGCGCGACATGCTGATGGCATTGGCGTGGATACTGACAAACACATCCGCACTAGCCCGTTCGGCTACCTGTACACGGGTTTCCAGTTCCAGCGTCCGGTTGTCCGGGCGTGTCAGCACCACCTGCACCCCCTGTTGCGACAGGAGCGCCGCCACTTCCGGCGTCACCGTATTAACAACTTCCACCTCTTGCAAGCCGCCAATCCCAACGGCACCCGGATCACGACCTCCATGGCCTGGATCTAGCACCACCGTGATGCGGCGATCGCCAATCTCCGGCATCGGCACCGAGGGCAGCGGTGTGCCAGGGGTCCATGCCGCCCGTTCGAAGGTCACGGTAATCAGGCGATCGCCCTGTTGCCGAAGGCCAAAACCCGTCGAGGTTTCCGCAGGTTGTCCGACTCGCACATCCCCTGCTACTTCCAGATCCACCACCAAATCTGTGCCATCCATCTCCCACTCAACGTTCAACAGGCGGCTGCTGCGATCAAGAATGAGCGGGCGAATATCGGCCACACGGGTATTCGGAAACCGCAGACGGTAGGCGGTTCCATCCGGTTCTACGCTGTAAGTCACATCACCGGATACACGCAGTTGTAAGGCATTGCGATCGGGTAGAAAGGCAATGCTCTGAAGCTCTCCAGAACCAATCGGTAGTGCCTCATCTCCAGCCACCTCATCCTCGGATGGGTCGTCCTCAGCGTCCTCATCCGTCTCTTCATCTACCGACTCATCATCGCGATCGCTCACCTGCCGCCCCGGTTGCAAAACGATGTCGCCCACCGCCGTTTCCACCGCTTGCCAGTCGCCCCGTTCCTCCAACTCCAGCGTGATCCGAACCCGTGGAGGCTCATCCTCATCCACCTCTTCCTGGGTAATCTCCATTTCTTCAATGCCAAACGACTCTAGGCTATCGTCGGGAATTTCCACCGATGGCGTCAGGCGCGTGTTGGGCAAATCCAGCACAATCCGTCGACCGCGCCGGGTTTGGTCAATCTCGAAGGGCACCACTTCCCCCGATAGCCGGAGATAAAAGCCATAATCCGTTGGCTCGATCGCTTCCAGTTCCGATGCCGCCTCCAGAGCCTCCTCTTCCACTGGAAGCTCTTCCACCTGCACATCATCAATCGGTTCCGACGCATCTGTTGCCATCGCCCCATCAAGCAATTCCGGCTCCGGCAACTGCACCACCCATTCCCTGGGCGATCGCCCCCGAACTTCAACCTCATCGGGGTCAAAGGTGAAGCCCGGTTCCAGTTCCACCACCAAGCGCGTCACTCCAGCTTGCGGTTGCCCAACCCGAATCTCTTGGATTTCGCCGGCTCCAGATTGCGGCGATCGCTGCGGCCCCAGACCAATCCCTGGCAGATCAATCACCAACCGCGTTGGGTTAAAAATCAGACGAACATCGGGTCGTACCGCCTCATCTGTAGTGAACACGAGTTGGTTATCGTCTTCATCAAATTGCCAAAACTCCAAGCGATCCGCAGCCGCTGGAGGTGCCATCAGCATCGCGCCCATCAACCCAAGAACCGGGGTTCCAAGCCAATGTAGTCCCCGGCGTCGACGATTCAGGATTCTCATAAGGGAATACAACCCAGACAATTCAGAAAGGATTCGAGTCAAATTAAATGGATGTCTCCTAACTGCTCTTTTTACGTTGCTTCCTCACACACCAGAGCCAGGATACCAGAAGGTGGGGATCGCGCCTCCGTAAGACCTTGGCTATCCATTTCACCGTTCTCATCGGGTGGAGTCTGCAAACGTTAGGATGGCCAGTGAAGCCTGGAACACGCCACACCCTCAAAAAAATGTGTTTCGATAGGCGTAGAAGACCAGAAAAATGCTGGAAAATAGGGAAACGCAGTTAGGACAGGAAAACCTCACCAGAGAATGAGCCATCGGGAAACAATTTGAGTGAGACGGGCCTCAACAGGGTGGCGAGCCGACCTCGATAGGGTGGCGATCGCATTTCACCACAGCTCTCCATGCCGTTTCCAGCAAGGCATCTCTACTTGGTATCGCTACATGTGGCCGTTCACCTGCAGTCTCGGTCAACGTGCCACCCTTTCAGTACCAACACCTGTTCAGGAGAAAGCATGAGCAAAACATTATTAGACCAATTGCGCGACGTAACCATCGTTGTTGCCGACACGGGCGACATCCAGGCGATCGAAAAATTTAAGCCCCGCGACGCCACGACCAACCCATCCCTGATTACCGCTGCCGCCCAAATGCCAGAGTATCAGAGCATTGTGGACGACACGCTGATGCAAGCCAAAACCGACCTGGGCAGCGACGCATCGGAATCCGATATTCTTACTACCGCCTTCGATCGCTTGGCCGTTGCCTTTGGGAAAAAGATTCTGGAAATTATTCCAGGTCGTGTTTCCACCGAAGTGGATGCCCGTTTGTCCTATGACACCGAAGTCACCATCGAAAAAGCCCGCTACCTGATTTCTGAGTACGAAACCGCAGGCATCTCGCGCGATCGCATCTTGATCAAAATTGCATCGACCTGGGAAGGCATTCGAGCTGCAGAAGTTTTAGAGAAAGAAGGCATCCACTGCAATCTGACTTTGCTGTTTGGGTTGCACCAGGCGATCGCTTGCGCCGAAGCAGGCGTTACCCTCATCTCTCCCTTCGTCGGGCGCATTCTCGATTGGTATAAAGCCAACACGGGCAAAGAAAGCTACGAGCCTCACGAAGATCCCGGCGTCATGTCTGTGACCACCATCTACAACTACTACAAGAAGTTTGGCCATACCACTGAGGTGATGGGAGCCAGCTTCCGCAACATTGGCGAAATCACAGAACTGGCCGGCTGTGACCTGCTCACCATCTCGCCTAAGCTGCTGGCTCAGTTGGATGAAAACACGGGTGATCTGCCCCGCAAGCTTGACCCAGCCAAAGTTGCGTCCATGTCCATCGAAAAAATTGAGCTCGACAAAGCGACCTTCGACAAAATGCATGCCGAAGACAAGATGGCCTCCGAAAAGCTCGACGAAGGGATTAAAGGCTTCACCAAAGCCCTGGAAACGCTGGAAAGCCTTCTGGCCGCGCGGTTGGCACGGTTGGAAGGCGAAGCCGACATTCACCATGCTGCCAAGGACGTTTTCCGGGCTTACGACCTGGATGGCGATGGCTTCATCACTCGCGAAGAATGGATGGGCACCGATCTTGTCTTCGATGCGATCGACATGAACCACGATGGCAAAATCACCGCAGAGGAGTTGATCGCGGGACTGGGCGCCGCCTTCCTGGCCAAAGCTTGATCCGTCAGATCTCCTCAATGATCTAGCGCATTGCTAAAAGCTGGGAGCTTTCCCAGCTTTTTTAGTTAGAACCTGAGGTAAAAACCAATCATATTTTTGAAAGCCCCGTGCTGCGGGGCTTTCAAAAATATGATTGGTTTTTACCTCAGTGCATAGGTTTTTACCTCAGTGCATAGTGCTATAAGACTTACGCATTTGTTCGAAAGACCGACGGAATTTGATGATTTTTGGGGCGCACTGCGCCCCAAAAATCATCAAATTCCGTAATCCCTATTGGTGAGCAACAGGAGAAATGCTTTGCCCGCTTCCTGGGTTCTCCGTTCAAAAACGGTCAAAGTGTTTCACAATAAAACACAGTGCATAAAACGCAACGGCACAGTAAGTAACAACGCACAAGCAGACTGACGCGATCCGGAGAGGTAGATGACCGCATGGCACAAGGTTTGAACCCGTCAATGAAAACCTGGCTAAAGCGATGGGTGTTAGGAGGGGCGATCGCCCTCCTAGTTTTGTTCAGTTGGATGCCTCCCGCCAGTGCTGGAGTCAACGACGATCGCTACGAAGGCAACATCTTCCCGCTTTATGCCGGAAATGGCTATCTCGTTCCCCCCCGCGTCACCTTGAAGCAAAGCTTTGACCGCAAAACCCCCACGGTTCTCGTTTTCTACATCGACGATAGTCGGGACTGCAAAAAGTTTGCGCCCGTCCTTTCAAGCGTCGATGCCTTCTATGGCCGCGTCGTCAACATCATTCCCATCGATGCCGACGCGATTCCCGTTAAAGACAACTACGATCGCACGGAACCCGGCTATTACTACAAAGGGTTTGTTCCTCAAACCCTTGTCCTTGACCAAGCTGGAGATGTCGTTCTCGACAAGGTCGGCGACATCCCCTACGAAAACGTCGACGATGTTCTCCGTGTCGTCTTCGACCTTCTTCCCCGCGACGAATCTATCGAACTGAAGCGGCGGGAGGTCAATGAACTCAATACCGAACTGGTTCCTGCCGACCAGGCATAGTCTACAAACGCGACCTACGCTTCGACGTTAGCTGGTACGGGCTCATACAAATACTCAAACCAGTTGCCATCAAGGTCGCGCCCATAGAAGGATGCGGTGCCATCCCGATGCTCGTGAATTTTGGTCAGGTGAATGCCCTCTTGCTTCAGGCGATCGTAAGCGCGATCGACCTCAGCCCGATCATCAAATACAAAACCAAAATGAGCTCCAGCCTGGTCATAGCTAGGGCTGAGCAAGGCCAACCCATCCTCCCCTGCCTTCAGATACGCCCAATCTGGATCCTGCCACACCAGATCCATTCCTAGGTTTTGATAAAACTCCGCTGCCCGCTTCACATCTTCCACACAGATGGCAACATGTCCAATTCGCTTCAGTTTCATAAATCTGCGACGTTCCCTTTAATAGCGGTTCTACAAAAACTCGTTGCGACAAGTCTATTGCAACGAAGCCGTTACAACGCCTCTCTATTTTAAAGGGAACGTAGGTCAGAAAGGTTTTGGGACGCTGTTTCTAATTTGCAGTGGATGAGGGGCGATCGCATCTCATCCACTACCGCATCTCCTAGGCTCAGAATCTCACTCTTAACCCAAAGGATGGCCCGTGGAACAAAATCGAATCCCGCTCCAAACCCGATAAACTACGGCCAAAGTCGTTGGACGACGCAAACTGATCAGGAGCCAGTGCCACATTCCCTAGCAACAGCAACATGTAGCCTGCACTCAGCGACACATCAGAGCCAATATTCCAGTTCAAAAAGGCTCCCAATTCGACCACAGGGCTGAGTTCAGTCTCACTCTCATCCCCACTCGTCGTCACAATAGAACCGCCAATATCATTGCGAATGCGACTTTCCTGGCTCGCGCTGTTCAGCAGCAGCCCCGTTCGCAACCGTAAACTCGCTTCAAAATCAGACGAAAACTGATAGCTCAGATCGCCTCCAATTTGGATACCGATCGCCTCATTATCGGTGTCAATGCTGTAACGCCCAATGCTAGTAGCCGGAAAAATCGCTGGATCCTCGTCAATTGAACGGAACGTCAAATCCTCATCCAAGTTGAAATATCGCAGCCCTGCGAGAAAAGATCCCTGCCATCCAGACGAGCTGCGTGGCAAGGTATGACGATATCCTAATTCCACATTTGTCGCTTCACTGGAATAATCCAGCGTTTGCTGGAATGCCTGGGCAAAATTGCTGGCAGCTGGATCCGTTGCGCCGGGTTCAAACGAAGCCGCCAGTACTTCTCCTCCAGGACTCTGGATGCTAGAGGTAAACGTAGCATCATCACTATGATTGACAAATCCCAAACCGCTTACTTCAAGGCTATTGCGCGG
>JBCBSL010000371.1:0-5973 GCA_039819145.1 Cyanobacteria bacterium J06638_22 | reverse complement strand
CAAGCCTTCAAATAGATCCCTATATGAAGCTTAGGATTAAAGCTCAGGGATTTGTTGTAACTTTCAATTGCTTCCTCATATCTTGCTAAACTCACTAGAGCAACCCCCCTTGCTCCCCAGGCTTCAGCCATATCGGGTTTGATGTCCAGCGCCTGGTCGTAGCTTGCGATCGCCTCTTCCTTTTGGCCTAAGGCAGATAGCGCAATCCCCCGATTGTTCCACGCATCGTGCAAGTCGGGTTCGATGTCCAATGCCTTATCGTAGCTTGCGATTGCTTCTTCCTTTTGGCCTAAGTCATCCAGCGCAATCCCCCGGTTGTACCACGCTTTGTGTTTGTCGGGTTTGATGTCCAGTGCCTTATCGTAGCTTGCGATTGCTTCTTCCTTTTGGCCTAAGGCAGATAGCGCAATCCCCCGGTTGTACCACGCATGGTGATAGTCGGGTTTGATGTCCAGCGCCTGGTTGTAGCTCGCGATCGCCGCCTCCTTTTGGCCTAAGGCAGACAGCGAATTACCGATTTTCCAGAGGAAAAGACCACTGCTAAATTCTGGATCGTCGGGATTGACAAGGGTTTCTGCTTGTGCGTTTGCTTGCTGCAACCAATCCAATCGCTGTTCTGTCGTACAACGCCGAGATTGAAAGAACAAAGCAGCAAATTTTGCCAAGCCAGAGAGAAGATCTAGAGGTTGCAGGCATACCTGTATGGCTCTGTCAATTTCTTGTTTTGAGAGTCCATAGGTTTCCAGGTTATGCGGATAATCAACCGGATCTTCTTCTAAGACAGCCCATCCCCGTTGCACCACTGGCTGAATCTGCTTCAGGAAGAAGCGGTCTGCGTAACCCAAGAATGGATGATCAACCAGTTCAAACTCTGCCTTAATAGCGTTCAGAGGAATACGAATAACCTCATCTTGTCGAAAGTAGCCAGCTTCCAGCAGATGTGTCCGAAACTGAAGCTGGCTGGCTGTGTTTCGAGCTGCTAACAGGTGATACAAAAAATCGGCTCGCCAGGTGCGCCAGTCCGGGTTCTCGTAGTGGGCAGAATAGGGTGCATCGGGTGGGACTTCTGCATCGGCTTTGGTCTTGCAATAGTCTGCTAGGAACTGATGGGTTTGTTGAAACAGTTCTGAATCATCCTGAAATAACGCTTGGCGAAACACATCTCGCGCTACGTCATCCAACCTCTGCCGCCCTTGCACCATTTCCACAAAGGTACGTTCCAGTAACCAGCCATAACAATTCCGCTCCTCATGTGCCGCCGTTGCAAAATCCAGTCCGTAATGTTCTATCAACTTTTGAATCAACACCCGATCAAAGCTGCGACAGCAGGCCGCATATTGAATAATGCGCTTCTGAATATCATTGAGTCCCTGCAATAGCAGGTTGACAATCACCTCATTTCCCTTAGAAAAATCGGGTTCCTTCCCCTGTTCCCGTTCTTCTCGCAACCAGTTCAGGTAATAGGGTAAACCTCTAGTTATTCGATAAATTTGCTGGATGCGGGTTTCATCGGTAATGCCAATTGCTTCTAAGTATTGCTGGGTCTGCGTGCGGTCAAATCGTTCAATGGTTTGGCGATGCATACACTGGCGATCTTGGTGGAGTTTCCGCCAGCCTTCTGTTTTCAAGAGGTCATGCCGTCCCGACACGATCACCCGCACTGCCGATGAATGCAGCTCGGTGTTTCCCAACAAACTCCGCCATAGCCAGGTATCCAGATCACTCGACACTTTCTCGTAGGTATCGAAAATCAACAGTACTGGGGTGTTTCTAGCGTATTGACCCAGCCCTCCTGCAAACGCTTGGGTTAGTTGGGGTATGGGTTGCAGCATCAAATCCTGGAGTTGGTGGTTTCCCTTTGTCACACGATGGCGCTGCAAGTAATCTCGAATTGATAGCAGGGATGCTGCTGAGTCCACGGCTTCTTCTACAAAAGTCTGCGACTGTTTTCGTGCCTCTTCCTCTAATCGCATGTAGCCCGTAGCAATACTCGTTCCGGCTTTCAACAACTGCTTCACCCACTTCAGTTGCTCTTCTCCCACTTCGCCGCGTCCAGTGCTGGGCTGGGTTTGCAGGCGCTCTGCCGTTTCCCGATACTTTTCGTACAAGTCCCAAAAGGGATCGCCCGACCAGCCACCATCCGCTTCCACCAGTTGCCCATAGAGGGTTTTCATCAGCCTTATTGGGTCATCAATTCCCTCAGTAACACCGAAGGAAACTGCTGCGGTGCGGCCTGATCGTTTTTCATGGGCTTCCTTGGCTTTCCGCGCTAACGTCGATTTCCCGACGCCCCCAATGCCATACACATGAAACACTGTCGGAGAATTTGCAGGGGATTTAAAGGCGTCGTCCAGAGCCATTAGCAGGGCTCCGGTTTGCGGGCGCGAAATGTAGGGAGCTTGAATTGTCATAAACCTTTGGGATACGCCACAACATTGGGTCTATCACTTGCTCAAATTTTAAGCGAGGAAATAGATTGCGTCTTGCGTGGATGGAGATGTTCGACTTCTCGAAGAAGTCAAAGATCTGGGCTGATGTAGAGATCGGCAAATTTTAAGCGAGAAAAATAGAGGATGTTCTGCTGAGCTAAAGAAGTTCGACTTCTTGGAGAAGTCGAACATCTGGGCTGTGGCATAGATGAGAATTTCTCAATGAATATCTACACAAACGCAAAAACTATCTAAAGGAATGGGGGATTTTGAGGGATTGCCCCAACAATCGAGGCAACTATTTTACGCAGGCGGATTATACCGTCATCGTTCCATGACTGACTATATTTCCACGTCTCCCCCCCCGGTTTCTCTCAGCGTGTTTGGGATGCCTGCCGAGCGGGGTCGATGGTTGTTCATTCCTCTGGGGATGACGGTGATGTTGTGTTTGGGTACGGTGTATTCCTGGAGCGTGTTTCGCAAGCCCCTCGAAAGCGACATGGGGCTGAGGGCAACGGAAAGCGTGCTGCCCTACACCTTTGCCCTGGTGTTTTATTCCGTATTTATTGCGGTGGCGGGGTTTTACATTAGCCGGATTGGGGTGCGGCGGATGACGGCGATCGGCGGTGTCTTGGTGGGGTTGGGCTATGTTCTCTCTAGCTTTACCAACCACATCATGGCCATGAGCCTCACCTACGGAGCCATTGCTGGAACCGGAGTAGGCATCGCCTACGGCGTACCCATGCTGGTGTCGGCGCGATGGTTCCCCGACCGGAAAGGGTTGGCCGTGGGGTTGACCCTGGTTGGGTTTGGGCTGTCGCCCATCATCACCGCTCCCTTGGCAAATATCCTAATTACGTCCTATGGGGTTCGTCCGACCCTAAGGCTGATGGGGATTGTCTTTGCTCTGATCATTCTGGGGGTGGCGATCGCCCTCAAGCTGCCCCCCCAAAACTGGTATCCCAACAAAACCACCACCGGGCAGACCGCGCCCCATCACGCATCCCAAAGCTATCCCCCCCATATGCTCAAAAGCCGCTCATTCTACGGCTTGTGGATTTGCTACACCATCGGCACCCTGGTGGGGTTGAGTGCGATCGGCATTTCCAGCCCCGTCGGCGAGGAGCTGATTCAAATTGACCCGGCCTTGGCCGCGGGCAGCGTATCGCTCTTTGCGCTGTTTAACGGCGGCAGTCGTCCCTTGTTCGGGTGGCTGAGCGATCGCTTCAAACCCCACTACGTAGCGATCGCCTCCTACAGCCTAATCCTGGTTGGCTGCATCATCATGCTCAACGCCCAGGAAGGGCAAGTGGTGAGCTACCTCGTCGCCTTTTGCCTGTTCTGGTTTTGTTTGGGGGGATGGTTGGCGATCGCCCCCACCACCACCCTGCGGTTCTTCAACCCCGACCACTACGCCCAAAACTACGGCATCGTCTTCACCGCCTACGGCGTGGGTGCCCTACTGGGAACCTTGGTCACAGGGCAGATTCGCGACTGGTTTGGTTCCTACACCTTCGCCTTCTATCCGATGGCTTTCCTCGCCATTGTCGGCATTGTCGTTGCAAGTGTCATGCTGAGGCGCGATCGCGCTCCCGAGCCGTAGATCCAGCGCTATGCGCTGCAATAAAGCCCCATCATTGATAGTCGGCATTGTCGTTGCAAGTGTGATGCTGAGGCGCGATCGCGCTCCCGAACCTTAGGTACAGCGATATACGCTGCAATAAAGCCCCATCATTGGTTGAAAGCCCCGTGATGCAAGGCTTTCAACCAATGAATCGAAGGGTCTCCCAGATATGGGGCTTCGACAAGCTCAGCCTGAACGAATTGACATCCTAGTGAATGATCCAGGCTAGGCGAAACACAATCCGAAATCATTTACTGGACAAAAGACTGGTAACTCTGTCCCAGACAAAGCACCGAGAGAGGAACTTTGAGTCCGACTCCCTTGCTGCCTTTGGGGTACTTGGTGCATAGATTTAAACTTTCCCGAAAATCCCCGAACGATCCCCCTATGTCCCCCTTAAAAAGGGGGATTTGGGCTTCTGGCTTCGCTTTCAATGCTCACAAGTCAACCGTTTCCTCCTTATCTTTAGGGGTCGAGAGGATCAAGTCCCAAATTTAGCTTCTACAGGGGATTATGTGTACTTAGTAGCCCTTTGGCAAAAGAGATTGGGGAATGAGGACATAGCAGCTTTCAAGCCTGATGTGCTAGTCCCTTCCCAGCCGGATGCTCTCCACCGATGCGAAGCGGCCTAACGCTGCCAATACAAAGCACCTTGCGAGAGGGGGTCTGGGGAAACCAGCCTGGTTCCTCCAGTCGGGGGTCTGGGGGGCGACGCGCCCCCAGTCCAACCAATGCTCCCCACCGATGCGAAGCGGCCTAACGCTGCCAATACAAAGCACCTTGCAAAAGGGGGTTTGGGGGAACCAGCTTGGTTCTTCCAGTCGGGGGGACTGGGGGCGACGCGCCCCCAGTCCAATCGATATCACGATAACTCCAACATCCGCTGAATCGGCCGCAGCGCCGCCACCCGAACCGCCTCCGGCAGTGTAATTTCCGGCGTGCGATGCTTCATGCAGAGATACAGCTTCTCCAACGTATTTAGCCGCATGTGAGGACACTCATTGCAGGCACACTGATTCATTGGCGGAGCCGGAATGAACTGCTTTTGAGGCGTCGCTTTTTGCATCTGGTGAATGATGCCCGGTTCAGTCGCAATGATAAAAGACGAGCGATCGCTCCCCTGCACATACTTCAGCAACGCCGTCGTCGAGCCAATGAACTGGGCATGGCGCAACACCGTCGGTTCGCATTCAGGATGGGCAATCACCTCAGCCTCCGGATACTGCACCTGAAGCTCGACAATCTTGCGCTCCGAAAACGTTTCATGCACCATGCAACTGCCCTGCCACAACACCATCTCCCGCCCCGTCTGCTCCATCACATAACGCCCCAAATTGCGATCGGGGGCAAAAATAATAGGTTGATCCTCAGGAATCTGCTGCACCAACTTCACCGCATTGGAACTGGTACAAATCAGATCGCTCATCGCCTTAATCTCAGCAGTGCAGTTGATATAAGACACCACTATGTGGTCAGGATGAGCCGCCTTGAACGCCGCAAACTCCACAGGGGGGCAACTATCTGCCAGGGAGCACCCCGCCTCCAGATCCGGCAACAACACCAGCTTGTCGGGGTTGAGAATCTTCGCCGTTTCGGCCATGAAATGCACCCCCGCGAAGACAATCACCTCCGCATCGGTGTCTGCCGCCTGCCGCGATAAGCCCAGGGAGTCGCCAATGTAATCGGCAATATCTTGAATGTCGGGGTCTTGGTAGTAATGCGCCAAAACAATGGCATTAAGTTCCTGCTTTAGATCGGCGATCGCCCCAAACAAGTCGTGGGGCATCGCTTCAGCAGAAGCTACGTTTTGAGGTGATAGAACACTAGCAAACACGGCAATCCCTTTGCTTGAGTAGATGAAAAAGCAAGCCCACCTATTATGGTGCAACCTACCATAAATATATTATAGTCATTTTTACC
>JBCBSL010000370.1:0-6003 GCA_039819145.1 Cyanobacteria bacterium J06638_22 | reverse complement strand
CAAAGTAGTGATCGAGTCGGGGATTGCGAGCGAGTTCCTCTGCATTCATGCCATGGCCTTCGACATGATCAAACTGCATTTCTTCAGGCAAATGGGAAACCCAACTGCTCATCATATCGAAAATACGCATTCCTGGTCGAAGATATTCGCCGTACAGATCAGTGAGGCGCTGAATGAAACCTTCGTCAACATGCGTCACAAATCGAGGGACGCCGTAAAAGTTATCATCACTGCTCTCATCTAATTTCGAGCGTTCTGTTGTTTCAAGAAACATAGAGGGAGGGATCGCGTTATTTGGAACTGTCCCAGTCGGTGAAGAAGCCGCACCTGATGTGAAGCAGGGATGTGCTGAGAAAAATAACGAGCGATAGGATGAGTGACAGCTGACCTCCGATTGCAGTTGTCTCACCCTGCACTCAAAGCTATTAACCACCATCAGTGTAAAGAAAAATTGCACATCCTGATAAACTTCTCGTCTCCTCCTCAGCCCTCCTTTCTATCAGAGCACTAAGCTTGCACCATCTTGACTGATATCAAATCCAGTTAAATAGCCGTAAAACCCAAATATCATTTGTGGCCGCTGCTTTGCAGCGGCCACAAATGATATTTGGGTTCTTCAGTCGGATTTAATATGAATTCAATGTTCAAGGCGTAGTGCCAGAACCAATGAGGGTTTCCCAGGGAATGCCTGAATCCCAGGCTAAATACTCAGCAACGGCTCGTGCACCATTTTGATTGAGGTGGCTGGGATCCGCAAAATAGCTATGCTGGGTTGTCCATTGTTGCCGCAGATCCCGAAAGATAAAGTCGCCCTGGTTAGCTAAGCGTTGCATGTATTGCTGAAACTGCTGCTCGCGGGTTTGGCGGAAGCGATCCATGTAGTCGCGGTTGAGCGGCAAACTAACGAAAATGAGTGGAATTTGGCGATCTCCCAGATATCGCGCCACCTGCAACGTTGCTTCTGCCTGCACCCCTCCCAGTTGGAACGTGGCATAGTTGCTGTCGTACCGCCCAGCTACCCGGGGGAATTGGCGATAGTAGGTGGCTGGGTTGTATTGGTCGGTAACCGCACGAAACCCACTCTCGTTTAGATCAAAGATATTGGGATGCTGCGGTGTGGCGGTGAGAGCACGCGCGACGGGAGCTGGAAAGCCCGGTAGTTCTGGCGGCAGCAAACAGGGCAAACGACCAAACGCCGTTCCTGCAAGGTGCATTGCATCGACACAAAACGCCTCGACATCGTAGAAGGCTAAAGGTGGAAGTTGGGGAATGGGGCGATCGCCTGCCATCAATTGCTGGTAGCCGGGAGAGGAAACAATCCCGTTATAGGTCACATCAGCGCGTCCACTGTTGAACGCTCTGGAACCATCTGCCCATAACACCAGCCGAGGCAGTTGTTCACGCGCTAGCAGTTGTCGCAACTTAAAATCTACAACCTGAGCCGTTGCCCCATTGATGCTGAAGTTGTAAACCGTCACATAGGGCAATCCCCGTTGAGCCAGTGTTTCTTGCAAGATTGTCGGGTCAACGCCCTGCAATGCCCGCGAACTCCCTACAATCATCACATCCGGCGGCCCATTAGACAGGAGATAGTTGCCGTAAAAAGCAAGCTGTTGATCGAGCAATTCGCTGTTGAACGAGGGAAAGTCTGGGAGAAATGAACCTGGCCCTGCAGGCAGAACCTGCGTTTCCGCTGTCGCAATCGTGTGGGAGTGGGTCGAAAGTGCGATCGCAGGTTCTGCCCCTACCGATCCCAGACCCATCCACGTCCCCACAACGACTCCAACTGCTCCCAGCCAGCGCTGGGGCATCCACCCGCTTTTCTCATAACATCCCATGACCTAAGGGCTTATCCATGCAGACTTTTACCTAGGATCGTGCCACATGCTCTGGGCAATCGCGGCAACCTTAAACTTTCGCAACTTCCCCTTAAGCCCATGCAGCTAAGGTTTCGCTCATGCAACAGCAGTTCCAACGATAGCGCTGCGCATATAGTGATGCGATCTCCTACAAGCAATCATTGAAGTTCTGTGCGATCGCTCGATGCTTTAACCTTGACAGGTAAATCAAAAATAGTAATTATGTATTATAAAGTCTAGACCTCTGACAAATCGATTAAGGTTCTAGACCGTTGGCAGCATTTGGCAAAGTAGGCAGCCCTGGCCCTTTGCTGATGCGTTGTCAACACGTCGTGACCCATCAGTCCTTTGCAAGCAGTCCATAACGGCTAGCCCGACCGCATACGTTCATCAGATTTGAAAACTTATGAAGAGGGTATTCTGCGATGAGTTTTGCTAAAACGACACCGATTGTGCGCATCTTCGATGAAATGAAAGCGAAGGAATTTTATGTAGATTTTCTAGGCTTCAGCATTGACTGGGAGCATCGTTTTGCCGCAGGCATGCCGCTATATATGCAAGTTTCTAAAGATGGTTGCCTTCTTCATCTGTCTGAACATCATGGAGACTGTTGTCCAGGCGCTGCCATGAGAATTGAGACCAATGAATTGGATGCATTTCATACTGCTCTTGCCGCAAAGGACTACCAACATGCACGACCCGGCATCGAAGAAACACCTTGGGGATCTAGAGATCTGTCAGTCACTGATCCCTTCGGAAATCGATTGACCTTCACAAATGCCATCAGCACTTGAAAAATGATTTAGACAAAGAGGTAATATCAAATCCGGTTGAAGACCCCAACTATCGTTTATGGCCGATGCGTTGCATCGGCCATAAACGATAGTTGGGGTTCTACGGCTATTTAACCGAGTTTGATATAACGCACTTCTCTGTCTAGGTTCATCTAGATCCAGCCCATTGCCCGAGTTGATAAGTCGGTAGCAACCCTTGTTCTTACTTGAGCATTGCCGTAGTTTTGGATTAAAGCGCCTACAGCTCAGGGTCTTCGTCGTCCTTGGGACCAACGGCCATCTGTACGACAATTGTGGGGTTTTGGTTACCAGACTTGTGATAGCGATCGGCCCATTGACGGAGCACTTCGTCTAACTCGGCTAGAGCATCGTCAATGCGATCGGGCGGAATGTCCAATGTTTCCAGCATACGCACAACATGGGTTTCACCCTCAGCCCAGTTCCGCATCAGGCGGAAGTAGCGAGCGGTATCTTCAATCATCGTGTAGGTGCGCTCTTCCTTGTCTGCCGAGGAGTAGTAGGGCTGGGTAAGCGCATAGAAGGGCATTCCCCATGGGGAATCGATGCGGACGATGGTTCCTGAGTAGAGCAGCCGCCGCTTGATATGCTCGGCTAGAGCTTCGCTCATGGGCAAGCGCCGTTCCTCCGGCAGACTTTCCTGGGAGCGGGTATGCAAGAATTCAATGATGTCCATCAATTGGAAGGATGTGATCATCTGCCCATCAGGTATTTGGGCAGGAAGTTTCTCTTCCAACTGGCGCTTTTCAGCTAGGGTCAAACTAGAACCTGAGATGCGCGATCGCCCTGGTTGCCAGGGATATTGCTCTAACCACACATGGGGAAACTGGATCAGGTAGCTCGGCTCCTGCGATCCCAGCATCTTGAGCAGCTTGCCTTCGGTCAGTGCCTGCCGCACTTCTTCAACAATGACCTTGACTCGCTTGGGTTCGATGTGGTGCAGATGCCCAGTCATCCGCAAATTTTGATCCTGCTCCAGATACGTCATGTAGATGGCGCACTTTGCAGCCGTAGCCGCCGCATCCAGGAACGCACCATGGCGGTGTCCGCCCGTCCGCATGGCACTAAATGCTAAGTAGAGCATGATCTGATCCATGGCACTCGGCCCAAGGCGCTTGATCAGATCTAAATCTCGGCTCATGTCAACAAAACTCAATCAACTTCAAGATATACAAATTTATAAGAAATATCCCGGTTCACTCTTGATGAACAGAGCGACACGGAAATAAACGCCAACTAGCACAATAATGCTTCGAATAACGTTAGTTTAATGCATTTCGCGTCAGCCATTCCACCTTGAGCGGGCGGATGAACCACCCCGACATTTGCTTTCACAATTAACTCATTGAGGGAACCGTGTCTTTACTTATAATGCCCCAATAGCTGGTCAAATCTAGCAGGATACTGAAAAAACTATCTGGATAGCGGAGAGCCGCACACCAAATGGTGCTGGGCTCTCGCTTCGAAAGTTTGGCTACAGGGAAACACGGTCATGGCAAATCAGGTCGATCATTTGATACACTCAGACATTATGCACAGTTCGGCAGTTCGCAGCGGCCACTTCCGCGATGGAAGAATTCGACTTCTGGACGGAGAGAGGTTGTCTGCTGCTTTTCTGCAATCGCGTTGAGTGATACACTTACATCATTCGTTGAGACTGCAAGTTCAGAGCCGCCTAAAACGGACAGCAGGGAGACGGCAGAAAGGGTCAAAATCGAGGTAAGCATGGAAGGAGTTCCGTGTTGGTTTGCTATTACCTGTTACGCCTCTTTTCGCGCTCTATCAGGAAATTCGTAGCATCTTCATCCGGCTTCCCAAAAATTCTCTACACGCAGCCATTTTCCGTAAGCGTTCAGGTACCCCTGGATCTTCTTTCTTTGGCCGCTCTCAATGCCTTTAAGTTGCTCATTCATGGCAGAATCGAGCGCCACGAGCTTGATTTCTCGATTTTCCTCAGCTTCGGAACCGTCGCGGTGTAGCCAATAGGTTTCCAGTTGCGTCGCCCTATCAACCTCCCGATAAACGGTACCGCTGTAGGTTGAGAGATGGGAGCGTTGATATGCAAGCGCAGCGGAGGTGTTGTCGAGCCATTCCGGTTGCTCTGTCAGATAGCATTCTGGGTCATTCAGAATGCGCTCTTGCCAGGAGCGCCAGGTTGCCATGCCAAGTTGATTGCTTAAGCTTGGAATGATAGCAGCAGGGGCGATCGCATCAGTCAGCAAAGCCTGCTGCACGAATCGGACGGGAAGCGATCGCGGCTGACATCGTTGCTCGACACAAAGAGCAGCGGCCATACCCGCCGCTTGCCCAATCCCCATGACCGTTGGCTGTAAACGCGTTGCCCCATTGGCAATGTGAGAGACCGAAATATTTTTTTCGCACACCAGCAAACCATCCACCGTTTGTGGCACCAGGCAACGATAGGGGACAGCAAACGGCACGCCAGTCCAGCGACCGCCCCAATAGAGCGAACGAGATTGTAGCGGCAGACGATGACCGGGGTAGTGATGATCGTTGGGATAATTGCCCAGGGCGATCGCCTCCACCGTTCCATCAGGCAATCTAGGCAAGGGCGCAACGGAAGCCTCGGGTAACGGCAGCAAATCGGCTTCACATACTGTTTTTAGCCCAACGAGCCGACGACTCTCTCGAAAATATGGATGCAGGGCAAACGCACCGCCACCCATCGATTGGGGCTCTTGGGGAAAAGTATCGACAGCTAGGCCGTAGCGATCGCCCAATTCAGTCTGGATGAAGTGCGCAAACTGCTGGCTATAGTCGCGGGCGTCCTGAAAAAAGGCTCGGCGTTCTGCCTCAGAAGCAATGAGTCGATTTATGTTCTCTCCATAGTCATTGCCCTTTTGGGGCCAATTGATCATGAAGCGATCGCCCGGTAAGCGACCGTAATTCAAAAACATATCAGAGCCGTAGCCCTCCCACGCTCCAACAAAGGCATCATCTGAACGAGGACGATCCGGTGATGGAATGGTGGGTGCGCGGCGATCGCCAAAATCTTGCATGACCACCACCCAGGTCGGGGCTTGCACCGAATAGCGGCGCATCCAGTCCTCTAGTACCACAGGAGCGCTGGCTTCTCCCAAGTCTGATTGGAGTTCCCACCCCCAGCAATGGGGAACATCCGCCAGAGCCAGCAAATCACCAAGCTCAGTTCCATCCAGGATGATGTCGGCAGTGACATGGTAATCGGCAAATTCAACGGCGGTGAGGCGATCGCCCTGCATTTTGGCAGCCAGTGGGACCTGCCCTGCAATCCACTGCAAGTTCGGCAGAGCCGCAGCCCAATCCGCAAAAATCTCAGCTCCTACACGGGG
>JBCBSL010000369.1:0-6013 GCA_039819145.1 Cyanobacteria bacterium J06638_22 | reverse complement strand
AGTGAACGGTATCCATGTTTGCCAAATCACGTCTCGCGAACCTGGTAAGAATGCAAGGATACGAGCCGAGATCCAATGTCCTGGTTGGGGATCCGGCTCAATGGATTGATTTGTGATGGTTCGTGAGGAGTGCAAAGGATATGCGTTTGAGACGTTGGCTAGTGGCTGCCGTGACATTGGTATGCGTTGTGGGATTTGGGGCGATCGCCCGTCCCGATACCAGTAATGTCCAGGGGCCGCCTCCGGTCGTTGTGGCCAAAATGGGTGAGCATTGCATTGATGATCCCAACTGTTTTAACCGCTATCATCCCGACATTCCTCCGGCAGTTATGGTTGATCCCGGCGATGTGGTTGTTTTTGAGACGCGGGATGCGCTGGATTCTGACTTCAACTTTCAATCCACCCCGGATGATGTGTTGGCGGCGGATCTAACCTTGGTTCACCCAATGACGGGACCCGTGTTTATCAACGGTGCCGAACAGGGCGACGTGCTGGCGGTGAAGCTCATCGACATTAAACCTGATGAGTATGGCTATACCACCATCGTTCCGGGCTTTGGTTTCTTGCGCGATCTGTTTACCGAACCCTTCATTGCCAACTGGCAACTGAACCGCCTAGAGGCCGTTGCGGCGGAAGTTCCCGGTGTTCACATCCCCTTTGCCGGATTTATGGGCTCGGTGGGGGTGCTGCCCGGTGAGGCTGAACTGGACACGATCCTGGCACGGGAAGCCCAGCTGGCTGAGTTTGGCGGCATTGCCCTGACGCCAGAACCGACGAATGCTCTGCCTGCCGATCTCTGTGGCCCAGAGGGAACGGCGAGCGATCGCTGTCTGCGCACGGTTCCCCCCCGCGAGAATGGCGGCAACATGGATGTGAAGCAAATGCAGGTGGGCACGACCCTGCTTCTCCCCTGCTTCATCGACGGCTGTGGCCTGTTTGTGGGTGATGTCCACTATGCCCAGGGTGATGGGGAAGTGGCTGGAACGGCGATCGAAATGGGTGCCGAGGTAACGGTGCAGGTTTCCCTACGGCGCGGTATGCCCCTGTCGATGCCAGAGTTTGAAGGCGGTGCCGAGCTGAAAGAGTTAGAGCCCTCCTCCTTCCACGCCACGATTGGCTATCCGCTGAAGGAAGCGGGCGAGATTCCGCCCTACCTCACTTATCTGGACAGCGAAAAGATTGAGCCGCTCATCAACTTGTCGGAAGATCTGATGCTGGCTGCCCGCAACGCACTGATCCAAATGGTGGACTATATCTCGGCCAACTATGGCGTGACTCAGGAACAAGCCTATGTGATTTGCAGCGTCGCCGCCGATTTGCGGATTGGGCAGGTGGTAGATGTGCCGAACTATTTGGTGTCGGTGGTGCTACCCCTGGACATTTTTGACGAGGAAGGCATGATGACGACCTCGGTTGAAGTGATCGATTCGCCCGCCAAGGTTTAATCGTTTGCTCAGGCGCAGGACTTCAACCTGCCTGAATTCTCTGATGGTGCGGGCACGTCGTGCCCACACCATCAAACTGCTTAAGTCTTAAGGAAGTGTGATGAACCGCCGACAGTTTTTGCAATCTGGCAGTGCATTTGGGCTTGTGCTGCCGCTGCTGGGACATGCGCCCTACCCGCAGTGGAATGTATATCGCAAGCGCAATCTCTTCATCCTGGCTAGCCGCACCGATGCGCCCTCCTATGAGCTGGGGAAAGCGATCGCCCAAAATCTTGCCACCCATCTGGTCAAAAGCCATGCCCACATTGCCCGCACCCCTGACATGGGGCGGATTGCTAGCCTCCTGTCCACTGATCAGGTAGAGCTGGCCGTGCTGCCAATTGACATTGCCACACAGATGACCAACGGAACTGCTCCATTCGAACGCTACGGAGCTATTCCCTTGACGGCGCTGCGGCGATACGACCCCTATGTGCTGGTTGCCCACGCCCACATGCCCGATCACCATGCCTATCAGGTAACCCAAACCCTCGCCCAATATCCGCTAGAGGCCGAAGCCCAGGCGATCGCCACCGAAACAGCCGAAACCACGCTTCCATTCGACTTCCACCCTGGGGCGATCGCCTATCTTCAGCATCGCCCGCTCCCCCATTCCCACAGCTGATCCCAAGCACATAATCTTTGCCAGTTCTTGCCTCTGACCATTGTCCGCCCGCAAATATAGCGCTGTGCGCGTTAGGTAAGTACGGTTGTGTGTGGGCGCGACGCGCCCACACACAACCATTTCTGTACTTGATGCGGTTGCACACCGCTATAAATTGCGGGCTAATCGACAAAGTCCACTGAAGGGACTAGCAGGAACTTTTGGGATGGCTGGGTAGAACCCATTTCTAATGGGTTTGCACCTCTATTAGTCCGCAATTTATTCGCGGGCAAGGGATGGCGCTGTGTTCAATCCGTTTGTCGACAAGGAGGTAGCGTGATCTACTCGGTGTAGGCATCCATGGGGAGGCAAGCGCAGACGAGGTTGCGATCGCCATAGGCATTGTCTACTCGCCCGACAGACGGCCAGAATTTGTTTGCCTTTGTCCAAGGGGTGGGATAGACGGCGCGATCGCGGGAGTAGGGATAATCCCAGCGATCGCCCGCCATCATTGCCGCAGTGTGTGGGGCATTTTTCAGCAGGTTGTTTTGGCGATCGGCATTGCCGTCTTCGATTTCGCGAATCTCCTCTCGGATAGCGATCATGGCATCACAGAACCGGTCCAGTTCGGCTTGGGATTCACTTTCCGTTGGTTCCACCATGATGGTGCCTGCCACAGGCCAAGACATCGTGGGGGGATGGAAGCCATAGTCGATCAGCCGTTTGGCGATATCTTCGGCTTCAATGCCCAGGGATTTCTTGAAGGGGCGCAGGTCGATGATGCATTCGTGGGCGACGCGATCGTTGCGCCCACGATAGAGGATGGAGTAGTGACCCTCCAGCCGCTTCGCCATGTAGTTGGCGTTGAGAATCGCGACTTCCGTGGCGCGGGTCAGCCCCTCACCGCCCATCAGCGCAATGTACATCCAAGAAATCGGCAGGATGCTGCTGCTGCCCCAGGGTGCCGCAGACACCGCACCAATGTGTTCACCTGTCTCAGCATAGGGAGACACAATGCCATGTCCAGGCAGGAACGTGGTGAGATGGGCGACAACACCGATGGGGCCCATGCCGGGGCCACCACCCCCGTGGGGGATGCAGAAAGTCTTGTGGAGGTTTAGGTGGCAGACATCGGCTCCCAGCTCTGCCGGACGGCACAGCCCCACCTGGGCATTGAGGTTGGCTCCATCCATATATACCTGCCCGCCATGCTGATGCACGATCGCACAAATATCTTGAATCCCCTCTTCAAATACGCCGTGGGTCGAGGGATAGGTCACCATCAGAGCGGCAAGGGTGTCGCTGTGCTTCTCGGCCTTAGCTCGCAGGTCGTCAATGTCGATATTGCCGTCGCGATCGCACTTCACCGGAACCACCTTCATCCCAGCCATCACCGCGCTGGCCGGATTGGTACCATGGGCTGATTCTGGAATCAGGCAGATCATGCGATGGACATCACCTCGCTGCTGGTGGTATTGCCGAATCACCAGCAAGCCCGTGTATTCCCCTTGCGACCCGGCATTGGGTTGCAGGGAAATGGCAGCAAATCCGGTGATTTCTGCCAACCAGCCTTCCAACTGCTGGAACAGGATTTGATAGCCCTGGGTTTGTTCCACGGGAGCAAAGGGGTGAATCTGCCCAAACTCCGACCAGGTGACTGGAAGCATTTCGCTGGTGCTGTTCAGCTTCATGGTGCAGGAGCCCAGAGGAATCATCGCCGTTGTCAGTGACAAGTCCTTCATTTGCAAGCGATACATGTACCGCAGCAACTCGGTTTCCGAGCGATAGTCCTGAAATACGAGATGGTTGAGGTAAGGCGACGTCCGCTGAAACGCTCTGGGGATGCGGGTCGTGATATCCAACTGTTGGGGTGCCGCATTCTCTAGCGCAAATACCCGCAGTAATTCCTCCACGGCTTGGGGGGTGGTGGTTTCATCCAGGGTGATGCCAACGGTGGTGGCGTCAATACGGCGGAGGTTGATGCGGTGGGCGATCGCCCGCTCCCACACCTCCGCTATCTGCGCCGCCTCACCTTCCACTCGCACCGTATCGAAGAAGGGCGTTTGCCCGACCGTGTAGCCGAGTTGTGTCAAGCCACTGGCCAGTCCACAGGTGAGTTGATGCACCCGGGTGGCCATCCGTTGCAAGCCTTCGGCACCGTGATACACCGCATACATCGATGCCATCACTGCCAACAGCACCTGCGCCGTGCAGATATTGCTGGTAGCTTTGTCCCGCCGAATATGCTGCTCTCGGGTTTGCAGGGCTAATCGGAGGGCGGTGTTTCCCTGGATATCTTTAGAAATGCCGACCAGACGACCAGGAATTTGGCGCTTGTAGGCTTCCCGCGTCGCGAAATAAGCGGCATGGGGCCCGCCATAGCCTAGGGGCACTCCAAAGCGTTGGGTGTTGCCCACCACGATATCGGCTCCAAATTCACCCGGTGGCTTCAGCAGGGTCAGCGCCAGCAAATCGGCAGCCACGGTCACCAGGGCTCCGGCCTCATGGGCATGGGCGATCGCCCCTTCGTAGTCCTCAATCCGACCATCGGTAGCGGGATATTGCAGCAGCATCCCGAAAATGGGGCGATCGCACTGGGCGAATTCACTAGGATTGCCGACAATCACCTCAATCCCCAGCGGTAGGGCACGAGTCTGCACCACCTCGATTGTTTGAGGATGGCAAGATTCCGCCACCCAAAATGCAGTGGCTTTGCCTTTGTGCAAGCCGTAGCTCATGCTCATCGCTTCGGCGGCAGCGGTGGCTTCATCAAGCAGTGACGCGTTAGCGATTTCCATGCCCGTCAAGTCCGTCACCACTGTTTGAAAATTCAGTAGCGCTTCCAAACGTCCCTGTGCAATTTCCGGTTGGTAGGGCGTGTATTGGGTGTACCAGCCTGGATTTTCTAAAATGTTGCGCTGAATTACCGGGGGCGTGATGCAGTTGGCATAGCCCATGCCGATATAAGAGCGAAACACCTGGTTCTGTTGGGCGATCGCCTTCAGGGCTTGCAACAGCTCCGCTTCATTGCGGCCTGAGGGCAACTGCAACGGCTGTTTCGTCCGAATCTTAGCGGGAACCGTCTGCTCCATCAGTGCATCCAACGAAGCCACTCCCAGCATCTTGAGCATCGCCGCAACCTCTGCGTCCGAGGGGCCAATGTGGCGGGGCACAAAATCCTCTGTAGCGGCGAGGTCACTCCAGGAGTTCGCAGAACTCACCCCATCCATGTCAAACGGATGGTTCGATGGTGTTGTCGACTCCTGAACTTCCGGTGTTTCCGCGAAAACAGTCTGGCTAGTCATAGCAGGGGATGGGTCTTGTTCAGTCGAAAATTTTGAAGCCATGGAATATGCGGTTAAAGGTATGTCAGGAAATACAAGGTTGATCACCAGCGAATGGCTGGCCAGAAATCATAATGAAATCGAGACGACAGAAATCGTCTCAATGATTTATCCAGATCCTATCCAAACGATTAACTGAGTGCTGCTGGATAGCTCCCTACTCTGTCGGGAGAATAGGCTTAATGCGGTAGTTTGTGTAACCGCATGATGACAATTTGGGGCAACGTCCTGTCGGTAACGCCTCACGAAACAGCTATTCGCAAAGCCGAACGCGCCATTTCTCATTCACTGCCCTAGGGTGAGCGATCGCCCAAACGTAAAACGGCCAATGGCATTCATCCATTTGGAGTCCATCGTCTTAAAACTCCTCTGGATGCTTGGCACGCCTTCCAACACGTACTCTTCAAAGTTTGTATTAGTCTAACGTTTCTCTATCCCCTCTAGGCAAGCTCTGTAGGCATCTCCAAACAAATCTCGCCTAGAAGCCTGTAGGCATCACCTTCCATCGCGGGGAAGCAACTGATAGCAAATCCGGTTGAAAACCCCACCTATAGTTTGCGCCCGCTGCGCTGCAGCGGGCG
>JBCBSL010000368.1:0-6109 GCA_039819145.1 Cyanobacteria bacterium J06638_22 | reverse complement strand
TCCAACCCCAATCGACACAACCGCAAGGCCACCACGCCCAGGCAATAACCCTGTACTACACTGATGGCAACCCCACACGCCCTCAGTTATGACCCACACAGCCCCCGCGCCACGGCCCATAACCCTGACACCTGATATGCCCGCCTACCTTGTCAGAAAACGCCTGCAGCAGCTCTACGGCGATGGGGCTGAGGCGATCGCGTACTCAATCCTGGGGTGGCAGCTCCCCGCTACCGACCGGAGCACCGGTCGGTAAAGAGGCAACGGGAAATCTTAGAACGGTGCCTACCCCTCGCTGTTTTAGGGCTTTGCCGTGACTAAGCAACGCAAATCGCCCATGTTCGCAATGCTGGGACTAGCGCTGTTCGTCGCAGTGTGGGTAGCGCGTGGCGTGGTTGAGCGCAAAACGCCATCCATATTTGAGGCGGGCTTTGCCGCGATCGCAGTGCGGATGTTCTACGAACGCAGCGATGAGGCAATGGACATTGCCATCAGGTTTTTAGACAAGGACGCCGATTAGGGCATGGAAGAGTGGCAAGCGGTACACAGAGTGATCCAAAAATCACTGGCTACTTCCGAGAGCCAGGAACGGCGTGGCGAATTGAGGGAAGGCAACTTGACGAGCGGCCCGCTTCTATTTCGCATACACAACTTCTTGAAAGAGCGGTTGCAGATCTACAAAGAACGGAACGACGAGACAGTCGCAGAGGAGTAGCTCACTTGCTGTTCAACATGCCTGCGACCCATGAGCTTGTCTTAGATCGCGTCACCGGCTCAACTGTTAGCAATATCGTCACCATCCCTTGCCGTATCAGGGGCAGCTCCAAGAGCGAGAAAACTCAGCAGATTCTCTCTGAACTCGAACAGGTCAGGCGCATCGCTAAGTTTTGGGCCTTCCTGATGGAGGATGACGACGGGAAGCCGCAAGCGACGACCTGGCAGTACGTTATTCCGGGCTATACGGCCTATTTTTTTTGGGCCAACGCTTTGTTAAGCCGTTACTGCGACTTTTGGGGGGTGGAGTAGTGCCAACCCCTGAAATTAGGGCGATCAAGGCCATTTACGACACCATTCAGCAGATCATCTTCGTTCTAAATGTCGAACCACCTGGCAGCAATAACTTCAGATTCCTGCTGCTCAATAAAACCTATGAGAACACGGTCGGGTTAAGGCACATTGATATTTCTGGCAAGACGCCGCTGGAATGCTTGGGGGCTGAAACTTCTGCCGCCGTATCGGCACGCTATTGGCACTGCGTTCAATTTGGTGAATATCAGTATCTGGAGCATCTGAAGCTTGCTGGTCGCTGGGGTTGGTGGGAGACGACGCTATCCCCTCAGTACAACGACGCTGGGCTAGTGCATCAAATCGTGGGTACCTCGATCGTGGTGCCCAATGTTGAGGCAATGCTGAGGACGGCGATCGCGGAACAAAAGCTGCAGGTGCATTACCAGCCCATCTGTCGGCTGTCACCTGAGTGCAGCGAGAATCCGATCTCGCCAGGGTGCATTGCGGGTTACGAGGCGCTGATCCGTTGGCCTGAGTCGGGCTATCATCCGGGGCAGTTTCTACCAGCAGCCAAAAGAGCGGGACTGATCCAACCCCTGACGGACTTCGTGATTGATGAGGTAGCGAAGAAACTCACGCAGATTGACTCGCAGCTGTGGGTGGCTGTCAATGTCAGCGAGTTTTCGTTTAAAGCATCCCTAGAGACCGCGATCGCTCGCCATGGTATCGACCGAGTGAGGCTGGGAATTGAGATTACTGAAGATGCCGAACTGACCTCCGAGGCTGAGGAAGTCATCACATCTCTGCGAATTGCGGGCACTCAATTTAAGATTGACGACTACGGCACGAAAGGGGCAGGCCTAGAGTGGGTAGTCAGGATCAAGCCTGATGCACTCAAGATTGACCGCTGGTTTGTGAATGGCGTAACCGAAAATCCTAATCAACAGTTGGTTTGTGAGACCACTATTGAGCTAGCGCAGGGCTTTGACCCACCGATCACCGTCATCGCAGAAGGCATCGAAAACCCTAATGATCGCGATTGGTTAATGCAGCGAGGTGTTGAGCTGGGGCAAGGCTGGCTATTTGGGGCAGCGGCGTTACTTTGACTGCCTCATTTGCCTCAATGTGAGGTGCGAGATCGGCAGCCGCTTTTGTCGCTACTTCTTTTGAGCATTTATTGAGATCTTCGCCCATGCTTCCACCTTATCCATTCAGCATCATCGATTGTTTTGCCGTCGTATTGCATGGGGTTTTGGGGTAGAGACGTGTGAGTGAGGTTCCAGGGCCAACTAATTTAGGTTCATCGCATAAACCGGCGAGGAAGCGATCTGATTAATTTTGCCTGTGTGGTAGGGCTGAAATACACATCCTGAGTAGGTGGCTGCCATCCAAACAGGGTAAACAAGAACAACATATTGCCGACTAAACCGGGCCAAAAGCACGCCCAAAAAATCCAGCTCGGGAAAAACAGATTGTCGATATTGGTCTTTGAGCCAGTGTGGTGATCGCTCATGATTTTTCGTCTCCATAGGGAGCCAACAGACAAAGCAACCCTTCGTCATCCAAATAGAACTTGTCGTAAACATCGATCAATTTTTCGGCCACCTTGCTCATAGCATCTGCATTGCGCTGAGCAATTAACCCGATGCGGCTCAGCCGTCCAGCCCAAGCTGTTTTACCTAGCTCGACAACCCGAATCGGTAGCAGCTCTTTGCTAACCAGTTCTTCGATCAGCTGAGGAATTTGCCAATCCTCAGCTTCGCTGACAGCTTTTTCAGGTTGGTCATCTTCTGAGACATCAGGGTGCTGCAATGGTTCAGATTCAGGGGCCTCTGTGCTGACGCAGAGAATAGAGCCCGATGTCGGACATGGTTTGCAGGGCACCATTTCAGTCGTGGGGCGCTGCGTTTGATTCAGCACCAATCCTTGGCCATTGGAAAACAAATGCCAATAGCCAGTCTTGATGCTTTTGATAGCGGCTAGCGCTGGCTCAGAGATAAAGCCTCCAAACAGTTGCTTCGCCCAAGCCGCAAAGAAGCGAAACTTTTCACTGCTTTGCTGCGAAGCGCAGAGAACGATTTTCAATCCCTGCTGAGTTTTGGCACTGGGGAAGTTATCGGTGCCATTTGGGGTTTGGCTGAGTAACCCCAAATAGTGCCCGTCGGAGCGACCAGCGCGAATATAGACATCTCGCAGTCCCTCAAAGAGATCGGGGACTGTCTTAAGTTCTCCCAGCACCTCATCGCGGCGATCGATCACCTTCGCCGAAATCCTAGCTCCATCGCGAATTGATGGATACTCATCAATCACCAAACGATGCTTGACGCCCTTTCGTACAAGTGCCTTCATCTCACAAACCACCCAGTCAAGCTGCCGCAACATCTTTGTTCCAGCAAACTTGTCAAGCCGTAAGGCGATCCATCCTGGGGGGGCTTTGTCGTTCGTCTTGATAGTGAGGTAGATAATTGGGCCATCAACATTTGCTGTGGCCTGCTGCAGCACCGTGGTCTTTGCACCACCACTCAGACCCACCATAAACAGGTGGGTTTCATCAGGCCATGTGGGCACCTCTGATGGCTCAAACAGGGACGTTGAAGATTTCCCATCGTCCGTCGGACTTGTTCCATCGGAGAATGGCTCCGCTCTGGTCGTATCGGTATAACTCGCCGTCGATGCTCTCGTATCTTCCGTCTGCGAGCTTGTCGGGGAGTTTTGACTTGCTCTTGCCCCCTCCATCAGATTTTTTATTTGTTGATGAAGGGGAAGCGGCTTTCCCGGCTGACGCCGGGTTGCAAGCCCTTCCCGAATCACTTCATCAACCGGTTTCTGCAGTAGTTTGTCAGTCCCCGCTAACGCATCTGGATTTACAAACTCTGTCCAAAGATCTGGGTTCTCAATGCTCTCTTCGTAGGTATCAAAGAACCCATCGGCCGAAGTCTTGGCGGCTCTGATACCCACAAAAACCGGCAATAGCGACGCCAAGCCGAGCAGGGGGTTAATACCCATCAGGATTGGCCCCAAAAACGAATGGGCGCCAAATGAAACAACGACACCTAGGATGACCGGCTTCGTGTATGTGACTTCTTTAGCCAGCCGATTCTGAAATGAACGATTCAGAAAGTCGTTTACCAACACGGGCTTATCCTCACCCGCGCCACCTGCCAAAGCAGAGTGATTATCAGTGGTGGTAGTCATGCTCTTACCTCTCGTGCCGCTTTATAACGGCCATCTAACATTGCGCTAATCAAAATCCGAGGCGTGAAAAACACGGTCACAATCAGCATGAACGCGTTAAAAAAGTCAAAATCAAAAAAGCCCAGTGGGGCCAGCAAGATTGAGGCTAGACCGCCAGCAAATGGCCAGTAGCCCGCACTCGACATCACCAGGTCAATCCCGAAGGCGATCGCTTGGGTGCGCTTGGAGCGCTCAATCTCATCGGGCGTTACCTCAAACTCTTCTGTCAGGTCTTGCCGGATTCGACCGGCGTAGACATGATTGTTGCGGGCTAGTTTCACCTTCTTCAGGTTGGCGCCAGGGTCTTCACAGCCGATGGTCAGTAGCTCGGGCTCACATTCACACCACTGACAGGCGCAGAACGTGACTATGGCGATCGGGTAGGCCAGCAGGCCAAACCAGCCGAGGAACTCTGCCAGGACTCTAGCCCAGGCGTTGAAGCCAAAGTTAAAAATCAGCGCCAACAGGCCCAGCTTTACGAACTTGGTAGGGGTCATCGGTGTGATGAGCATTTTGAAGACGCTCATCGTGGTCTTAATAGCGTTGTTCATTACTCGTCACCCCCTAACGTTTTAGTGGTCTCTTGGGTGAAGCGGTTTTCGCCGAGGGTGGGATCAGAGAACACTTGCTTTGCCCTCCCGCCCTCAGAGAGGATTGCAAAGTTGCCCAAGTGATCCATGACGCAGACACCCTCTGCCAGCGGAGCCCCTGTCACCGGGTCTCTGACCAGCAGGTTGGGAGTGACGGCGATGTGAAGCTGCCCAGCCTCAATGCCTAGCCGGTTTTCGTCGGTGTTGACGATTTTGACGCACTGGTTGCCGTACTGCCCATAGATTTCGCGGGCACGTTGCTGACTTTGTTCAGCCAGCTTCTGAACGCGATCGGCATCCATCGTTCCCTGAATGTCGGCGATGCGGTTTTTCCAGGTGCTTTGTTGAACGCCTTTAATCTCGCTATCGCCACCGCCGAGTACAACGACTGCGACAAGGGAGATCGCCCCAGCAATCCACACGATCGGCGGGATTCGTCCGGAGCTGTTGGTATTGCCAGTGCTGCTATATCGTTTCATGGGTACCTCTGTGATTTGGGGTAATCTCGCGACGCCTGACCTGCTACGTCAGGCGTCGTTATCTTCTTGAGTGATTTTGGACAAGCGATCCACCGCGCCAGAGCTTGAGCCAGTGAATTTGGTGACGCGGTTTTTACGGGGTCTCAAGTACAGCCACCCCCCGACCGCCACCAGCACCAGGACAACACCGCTGATGATGTCCTGAGCTGAGATTGGCCAGTCGCTGATGCCTGTGGTTTCAGCAGGCGTAGCAGCATTGGTGATGTTCTCGTGGCCTTCGGGCTCTGGTGTTAAATCAACGGGGTCGCTGTTGGGGGCACAGGCCCCTTGCGCAACGAGCTGGGCCAGGGCGTCATTGGTAGATAGGTCTACCGATGTCCCGCCAATTTGCACCCATTTATCAGCCACGAAAACGCCCCAAGCATCAAAGCCGGGGGAGGCATGAGGTTGCATAAATATCTGCCCGCAGGCGGGAATGATGGTCAAATTGGTCATTCTCAAATCCTCAGTGAGATGTTTTGCGAGATGCGAGACGTTTGAAATAAAACCCGTGAGATGCACGTCTCGCCGACGTCTCGCGCGTCTCAGACGTCTCAATATCTCGCCAACGTCTCAGACGTCTCGCAGTTTTGCCAGAAGGGAACTGACACACAGACTCAATACAGGTACAACGCCCCCACCACCCAGGGCGGCGGGGCTTCCGGGGCGGGGGCTAGGCGGCGGGGTTGCTGCCCTCGATGAACGCAGTAGGCGATGAATTCAGAAACCGATTGCCTGTCCCCTCGGAGCGCTTGAAGG
>JBCBSL010000367.1:0-6134 GCA_039819145.1 Cyanobacteria bacterium J06638_22 | reverse complement strand
CAGCGGCCAAAAACGATATTTGGGTTCTTCAACCGGATTTGATATAAATCTCTATCCTGCGCTAAAGATCCTGCGCTAAAGAGCTAGGGTTGATAGGGCTTTTCAGGGGTAAAACACCAACAATCATTCAGATGAAATACGGAAACGGGGATTTCATCCCATCGCAATTCTGGAACCTGACAAACATTTTTGCACCATCATGTGTAGTTCTGCGGAAAAAAGCTAGCCCCGATGCCGCGCTATTTTTCGGAGCGGAGTGCAGCCCGTAATCATGCGGTTTTCCTGCACTGTATACAACGGCTAGGCTATATGAGCGAGCGAAGCGTGAACGGAGACATCCTGTTGACGTTTCTTTATGGTGCTTCTTCCACGAAAATTCGATCCGGTTGATCTTCATCGTGGTGTTCCATCTGGCTTTCACGCCCAGTTTTTCGGTGTTTTCTAACAGTGAACTTACAGCAATAACGATGCCGCTCAATTTCACTGAGGGAAAACAAAACCGATGCTGATTGAAAGCACTACCTCTTCTCCCCAATCACCCTATCTTCTCTAACCGTTTCGGTGCCTTTCATATGTTGAACCCTAGCCCTATTCCTGCCCTTTCTGCAGCTCAGCTCAGCAAGGCGGCTGATGCTGAACTCCAGCAACGCTTGGCGCTTTATCAAGTTTTCCTGCGGCTCTACGAACAAAATCGCGGGTTGCTAGAAGAAATTCTGAATTTGGAGAATGGCAGCAGTAAAGCGCTGGCCAGTGTGACCATCCCCTACATCCAAGGATTGGTTCTGCGCCAACAGGTTTATCTCGTCACCAACATCCTAGGAAAAGGGAGCCAATGTTTGACTCAGTCACAGGATCTCTGGATTATTGGGCGAGACTCTCAGCGGGTTAACTTACCCATCTTGGATAAGCGTCTCTCTCGCCGCCATGCTGCCATTCGCTACACCAATGGTCAGTTTTATCTAGTAGACCTGGGTAGCAGCAACGGTTCCTATGTCAATGGTGAACCTGTTCGTCGATGCTTTGTGCTGAAGGATGGCGATCGCATTCGCCTCGGTAGTTTGTCATTTGCATTCTTCATCTGCGACTTCACGAAAACACCTCCACAGCTCTCCGCTGATATTCCGAACCCACGACAGGCAGCCTCCGAAACCCAACCACAGACGGATAATAACGAAGAGCAAGAAATCACGACCAATCTGATGCCTCCGATTACGGATGAAAGTAGCGAGGATTTGCCTTGGCCGGACGAGGATACCTCACACTTTCTGCGACGTGTGCAAGAGGAATCGCTTTAAGCGCGCGGCTTACAACACCCATCATTCATAGGGATGTTGCCATAGGGATGTTGCGAGTTGCCCTCGCAACATCCCTACTCCATTGAAGACCGTTCTTGTGGAATGCCTCGCAGCCCTGGCTTTTCCAAACAGGAATCTACACTCTTCCGCGATGCATAAGGCCATACAACATCACAAATAAAACGCCGATGCATCATAGATCCGCACACCTGCTAGAATAGCGAGGTTGTTGCGACAGTCGAGAAATCTTTGAGCCAATCGGTCGATCTACCTCGCGTTGATGATTTTCTGCAAGAACTGGCGGCGATTCAGCAGACTGGTTCGAAGCGCATCGCGCTACTGGGTTCACGTCATGTCCCCATTACCCACCAGGTGCTCATCGAAGAAATGAGCTATGCCCTTGTTTTGGGTCGTAATCGCCTCCTTACATCCGGTGCAACGGGCACCAATGCTGCCGCTATTCGCGGAGCCATGCGGGCAGATCCCAATCTTCTAACCGTCATTTTGCCGCAAAGCCTTTCCCGCCAACCTCGCGAATCCCGTGAGCAACTGGAACAGGTAATGCACTTGGTGGAAAACCCTGAAAACGACCATCTTTCCTTAGCCGAAGCGAGTGCCATCTGCAACCAGGAAATTGTCTCGCGATGCCAGCAGCTTATCTGCTTTGCCTTCCACGACAGCACCACGTTGTTGACGACCTGCAAGGATGCGGAAGATCAGCGCAAGATTGTAACACTGTTCTACTTTGATTGAGGCCTAAGGGGGCTCTATGGACAGTCTGACGATTCATCGCGTCTTAATTGCCAGCATCATAGCGGCGGCAGTGGTCGTTTATATTCCGTTTTTCTGGGTGGCCTATAGTCGGACTCAATTGGGATGGCAAGCCCTCGCTACGCCTCGGGCGATGGTCGATAAGCTTCCGGCCTATGCCCAGCGAGCCACTTGGGCACACCAAAATGCCTTCGAATCCTTCGTGTTATTTACGGCGGGGGCACTCATGGCATATGTCACCGGGGCTGATGGGATATGGGTAATGGGTGCAGCGATCGCCCATCCCATTGCTCGACTGCTGTATCCTATGTTTTACATCGCCAACATTCCTGTGGGGCGATCGCTCATGTTTGGCATCGGCTCCCTCAGTACAGCCATTTTGATGGGCGCTAGCCTCAAGCAATTACTTTAGGCGCAGAGCTTATCAACACAATCACTCCCCGCCGGACAAGTTTTGCGGAAAAGGTGAGGTTCTTGGATTATTTTGCGTCTGAGGTAGAGGTATGGTACGACATCAAAGAGAATCTATAAACTAACACTTGATCTTTATCAGGTAGACATACTTATTTTCGGTCGGAGAGTGCTTATGGCTTCTGCCTATTCCTTTGATGTTGTGAGCGACTACGATCGCCAGGAACTTGTGAACGCGCTGGATCAAGCAAAACGCGAAATCCAGGGTCGGTATGACTTAAAAGATACGAACACCACGCTAGACCTGAGCGAATCTGCGATTACCGTGAATACGGCGAGTGAATTTGCATTGCAGGCCGTGCATACGGTTTTGCAGACAAAGGCAGCCAAGCGCAACCTATCGCTCAAGATCTTTGACTTTGGCAGCGTTGAGTCTGCGAGCGGTGGTCGTGTGCGCCAAGAGATTACCTTGAAAAAAGGGATTAGCTCAGAGGTGGCCAAGCAAATCTCAAAGGCCATTCGCGACAACTTTAAGAAGGCACAAGCCTCTATTCAGGGGGATGCGGTGCGGGTATCCGCAAAATCAAAAGATGAGTTGCAGACGGTGATCCAATTCTTGAAACAAGAGGATTGGCCAGTCGCGCTGCAATTCGTGAATTACCGCTAATTGCAGGACAAAAATTAACCCCCTACTCAAACTCTCGATTGCGATGGCTTGCCATTCCATCAAAATCAAGGGTTCTCTTTTTTTGCTCTGGACTTAGCAATTATCAGTAGATCGGATAGACATCGGTTGGTTTGAACACCGTGACGCCGTTGATCTCGACGCCTTCTGTTCCATCTGTGCGAAGAGCGATCGCAATCAACTGATAAATCAGGTGTAGATCACAAAATCGCCCTTGCAAGACAATGACCGCACCCCGCTGAGTCAGATTGATGTCGCCCAAATTGATTGAGCCAAACTGATGCTCAAAGGTTTGGATAACGCGGTTGCGCAAACCAAAGTAATCGTAGGTTCCATCAATACCGCGACGCTCAGGCGGGATCGTCGCGAACAAACGGGTTTGAGTGTCAGGGCTGAATCTTTGAGTAGATGCAGTGGGAGGGAAAATGCTAGGCGGTAGCATTTGATTGGTAGGATGGCACGACTCAGGAAAAGTCATAACGATCGCGTGACTTAAATCAAAATTATTAACAAGGAATTATGGATGGGAGCTAAACAGGACAGTCCGGATATCATCGCGATGTCTATACGGCTGTCTTATCAGTAGCTATGGCTCGTGATTCCAGCAGCGATCATCAACAATTGGGGCAAACACCGCGGGAAACCAGAGGGGCATGAACCGACAAACGCGCAAGCAAGCGTGAAAATCCCACAGGGTATTCGTACCACGGATATCGGGCTATGGATATCGCCCTACAGGTCGCATCTTGCTAGCGCTTTGTCTCAACTTCACAAAGTCTCTCGTATTTTCCGAAAAAAATCAAATACAGTTCGTATATTTTGAAACACGATCGCCACGTATAAAGCTTACGCAGGTTTGTTAAGATTTTGAATCAGTGGATTGCAGACGACTAAAATCCAAAAAACCTCAACGGGATAATAGGAGAAGGTTCTTCTTCTATTAAGCGTTGGTTTTATGCACCCTTTTAGTCCAGATCGGTCGAGAAAAGCTGGTCGACAACCACCGATTCCCGTTGAGCCATAGCTGTAGCATTTGTGCTAATAGCTCGAGCGATCGCCCTCATTCGGCGCTCTTGGTCAGCCGCAACACCAGCCAGGGTATTGCCCAAGCCGGGGGCATTCCACTGCTGGGTATCGGGGTCAATGTAAGAGCGGGTGCGCGCCCAGGCGATCGCGTCTGTATCTGCCAAGTTAAGGCGATGGGCTTCCTGGAGGCGATCGAGATATCCCCCTGGCTCCAGCGCTGCTTCCGGCGCTTGGTTAGCTAAATCAATCCCGTTTAACCACGCTTCTGTCGAGAGCTGCAAGCCTCGGCGCTCCGCCTCATGCCAGAGGCTCGTGGCCTGTTGTTGTAGCCGAGCCAATTGGCGCTGGTCGGCCTCTTCCGGAGATACGGCACCATGCTGGTACGAGAAGCTGCCGAGGTTCCAAGCACCATTACCCGGATCCACATGCCCATGGTAGGCCGGGGTAATATCGCCCATCGGTGTGCGGGTGCCCTCGGCGCTCCCAACAGCGATCGCCACTAGGGACTGCGAGCCATGGGCAAACAGCGGCACCAAAGGATCTGGTAAAGCCACAGTATCCGACACGGGTTGCAACGGTGGGTCGGCATCTCCTCTACCCGTCAGCCGATTCAGCATCTGTCGCGGCCAGGCCGGCAGCTGAAAACTGATCCCTCCCGCATCAGACGACGCCAGAGCCGGCATGGGAGCTGGCTCCGATTCAGGCGGAGCCACAGGAGCCACGGGCGCAGCGGTGACCGGCAGCAGAGGTGCTACTAAGGGTGCCACTACAACCATTTGGGGCGGTGGGGGTGGCGGTAGCTCGGCGAGTTCATGCCCTGTCCCAATGGGTGCGTCTGTGGCGCTAGGGGGAATGGTGAGGCGGGTTTTATCAGGTGGAACATCCGGAATGGGGGAAGGGGCGGTCGCGGCAAGCGCTGTCGGGAGTGAATCGGCTGCGCCAGAGGAGGTTTCCTCTAGCTCAAACGAGAGCGCAATCGGGGATGCGGCTTGGGCAGAGGCGATCGCCAGCAGCCACAATATCCCCGTCGAAATAACCACGGCTGTCGGTTTGAGCAAAGGTGAACGAGAGCAAAACACAGTCATGGCGGAGTCAGAGCAGTTTCCAGCAGATGGAGAGACGGTTCGACGATTGCCCAAGTGCCATCGGGCTGTTTGCGCAGGGTGGCAAAATGCAGGATATTTCCCGTCCCAAGGCGATCGCCCTGCGACACTTCCCCCAATCTTGGACGGGAAAGACCACAGAGCCTGAGCAGATAGGCTGGCACTTTGGGGCTGCTAAAAATCACGCAGTCCTCCACATCCGCAGGTTCCACCTTGCCGTCAAAGGGCGCATGCAGCATCGTTCCTCGGAGGCGAATGGAGACATCTCCCAAGCCTGCAACAATGCGCTGTCCCGCGATGGACTGTCCGGGCTGCAATTCCCAGCTCTGCTGGATATGGACTTGCCGCGTTTCGATGGAGGCTGGAGTGGGTCGGCAACTAGCACTGAGCAGGAGGGCGATCGCCAACATCCCCAGAGGCTGGAAACCACCGCGTTTGGCAGGACGTTGATTACTTTTGAAAAACGAAGGAGTAGCCCGCATATTCCTCCCCTTCGTAGAGCAACACAAACCAAGTTTGTGGATCAAAGGCCAGCGGGTAGACATCACGCTCAGCCACAACCCCTTGACGGATCTCGACAGACTCAAGGCGGCAGTAGGGGTCGCTCACAATCGCCTGAATCGTTGCTTTGGCGTCGCGCTCGGGAACCGCCAGCACTTGTGACAACTCATCCCGAGACAACACTGATTGGGGTTGCACCACTTCCTGGCACACGTTGCTGACGGGGCGTGCCTCGAAGGTTGTGCGCACATCAGCCAGCAACCCCACTAAGGCCAGCAGCGACCCGCCAGCCAGGAAATACTGAAAGCTAGAGGACTTGCGAGACTTACGACGGCTCATTTG
>JBCBSL010000366.1:0-6141 GCA_039819145.1 Cyanobacteria bacterium J06638_22 | reverse complement strand
ATCGCTCTCAAGAATCTGCTGAACGGGCTCAACGAGGCGCGGTATTTGAGCTAGAGCGCTAAATATTTCACTACAGGTGTGGGGAGCAAAGACGCTGCGCACGGCTCCATTCCTCTCCAGAACTCTTCCGGGTCTATCTAAAGCCGCAAGTCTAAGCATTTCCTGCTTAAGTGCCAAAACTTCTCTCGGTGAGAATAGGCCTTCGAGCATCAAGAAACCATTTTGGTGATATTGAACAAGCTGTTGTTGTGTTAGTGCAGGCATTCTAAAAGTCTCCTTAAATCATTTTGGAGATATTGAATAAGCTGTTGTTGTGTTAGTGCAGGCATTCTAAAAGTCTCCTTAGTCTGTAAAAAATGTGAGAAGTTCAAGTTTGAAATAGCCATTGGCTTAGCGGCTACAAGTCTCCCTGCTCGCGATCGCCTTCTTCCATCGACCCATCGCCTTGGGCATCACCGTTCAAGGCGGCAAGATATTGAGCTTGCCGCGCGACTGTCGATTCCCTAAGTAGGGACCCAATGGAAACCTCTGCGCTAAAGATCTCTCGGATGCGGTTGATAACCCGCGTTGCCCGTAGGGAATCTCCCCCCAAATCTAGGAAGTCGTCATGGACGCCAATCGGCTGCACGTCCAAAACGTCCTGCCAAATGGCGACAAGCTTCTCTTCAAGGGCGCTGCGGGGAGCAAGATAGCTTTCTGTTAAATTAGGTCGCACCTTGTCAGGGGCTGGTAGCGCCTTGCGGTCTAGCTTACGGCTGGGGTTGAGCGGTAAGGCATCGAGCTGGACAAAGGTAGTCGGCAGCATGTAGTCGGGTAAGCGTTGCTGCAAAAATTGGCGCAGCTCGTTGACCGTAGACGTCTGCTGGAAGAGTACGACGTAAGCCACTAAGCGCTTATCGCCGGGAACATCTTCACGGGCGATGACAACCGTTTCGCTAACAAGGGGATGTTGAGCGAGCGCAGCTTCAATTTCTTCCAGTTCAATGCGAAAGCCCCGAATTTTGACTTGATGGTCAATCCGCCCCAAAAACTCAAGATTCCCGTCGGGTAGGTAGCGAGCCAAGTCTCCAGTTTTGTAGAGGCGATTGCCCTCTGGGTCAAGGGGGTTAGACACAAAGCATTCCAGTGTCTTTTCCGGCCGGTTAAGATATCCTCGAGCAACCCCTAATCCGCCAATATAGACTTCCCCTGTCTCCTTCAATGGCGAGACCTGCATCTCCTCGTTATTCAGCAGATAGACTTGAGTATTGGCAATAGGCTGACCAATAGGCGGGCGGCTTGGCCAGTCCCGGGGGGACCTAGGCAAGTCGAAATAGGTCGCGACGTGGGTTTCTGAGGGGCCGTACTCGTTGTGCAAGGTACAGTTAGGGAGCTGGAGAAATAACTCGGTCATCGCCTGAGTAATATGGAGTTGCTCAGATCCGGAGATGACGTACTGAAGCTGAATCGGTAATTTCTGGGCATGTAGGAAACCTTCAACGAGCTGCTGCAGCGCTACTGCAGGAATAAACAGTCTGTTAATTGCAGCGTCAACAATAAACTGAGACAGCCCCCTAGCGTTCTTCCGCAAGGCTTCAGGAATCATCACCACCGTTCCGCCCGATAGCCAGGTTGAGAAAATCTCTTGACACGAGACGTCGAAGTTGAGGGAAGCAAGCTGTAGGGTGCGCATGCTTTCAGTAAGCCGATAGTGGCGGAGCTGCCATTCCAATAAATTGAGAATTGCAAGTTGTGGCATCGCAATGCCCTTTGGCCTGCCTGTGGAGCCGGAGGTGTATGTGATGTAAAGTAAATTATTAGGTGATGCAACGTTTTCGACATCCTCTAAGCTTTGCTTGGCGATCGCCTCTTGGGCTGAGTCGAGAAGCACGACTTGAGCCCCATGATCCGGCAGCGCGCCCGTCAAAGACTGCTGTGTTAGTAAAACGGGGGCTTGCGTGTCTTCTAGGATCAGCGAGAGGCGATCGCGGGGGTAGCTAGGATCCAAAGCGACGTAGGCTCCTCCGACCTTGAGGATACCGAGCAGTGCAGTGGCTTGTTCTAGCGATCGCTCTAGACAGATCCCAACTAAAACCTCAGGTTTAACCCCTAGTGTCTGTAGGTAATGGGCGAGCTGGTTGGCGCGGTTGTTCAATGCTTGATAGGTAAGCTGTGTATCTTCAAAGGACACTGCAATGGCACCGGGCGTTTTTTCCACTTGAGCATCCCAGCGCTCGGAGAGAGAGAGCTGATTCCAAGCGCGCTGTTGCGCAACGTCCTGAGTCGTGCGGGGATTTTGGGACATATCCACATTACAGATTCATATCAACAGATAGCTGAGTCCTATTGCGTGACCTGTAGCAGGTTCGCCTCCGCTTGGTCTAGCATTTGTGGGCTGCTCGGAAAATAGCCTACGCTCTCAATGATGCGGTTGACGTTGCTCAGGTAGAAATTGATTAGCGCACCAACCTGTGGCTTTTCGCGAATAATTTCAGCGTCTGAATAGATGAGTAAAGGTCGAGCAAGCGGGTAATCTCCGCCTTCTACTGCCTCAGCATTAGGCACAACGCCTTCAATCGAAATAACTTTCAAGGCATCTTTGTTCTCTTTATAGTAGGCATAGCCAAAGAAGCCAATGGCATTTGGATTAACAGCAATGCTTTGCTGAATATAGCTGTCATCCTCACTAAACTCGGTATTGGGAGCATTGAGGAGCGTTGCTTCGTTCTCACCTAAAACCTCTTCCACAAAAAAATCGAAGGTTCCTGAATCTTCTCCTGGCACAAAGCGCTCAATTAGCTCATTCGGCCACTCAGGATTTACATCCGACCACTTCTCGGCACTAAATAGTGCCGCCAGCTCGTCCGGCGTCACATCGGTAACAAAGTCATTTTCCGGGTTGACAACTATTGCCAGCGCATCTGTGCCAACGCGGAACTCGATGGGCTGACGCCCAATTCTTTCACAGGCTGCGACTTCCTCCTCCCTGATGGGACGGCTCGCGTTAGAGATGTCGGTTACTCCCGCTTGGCAGAAGAGCCGGAACCCCGCAGAAGAGCCAACGCTATCGAGCTTAATCCTGCCGGCGTATCCATACTGGATGAAGCGATCGTGGATAGCTTGGGAGAGGGGGAACACCGTAGAACTTCCGGCGACGCTAATGTCACCTTCCACCTCTAGTGGATCAACTTCCGGTAGCCTAATGCTTCCTACTGCTGTCTGGGGAGCGTCAGCGGCGAGGGGCTCAGGAGCCGGAGCGACTATCTCTTCTTCGACAGCGGGCAGGTCAACCTGTACCGGAGCCTCAGTTTCTGAAACCTCATCTACGATAGGAGCCTCAGACTCAACAACAGAGCTGCCACAGCTAAGGGTCAGCATAACAGCAACGAGTAAGAGCAATTTGGATGCGGGTAGTATGTGGCTTAGCATGTCCTACAGCTCAACTACTTGCTAGATGTATGAAGAGTAGAACTGCCGTTGGGGAGACTATTGCTCACCACGCTCTCTACAAGTTCTACCTTCTCTTTTTCTCGCAGCCTGCGAATTATCTTGCGGCGCTCGTCGATCGGTCCATCGAGTTGCTTTGCAAATAAAGGACGCTCTGTAAACAAACTTGCCGTAGCCGCTGGCTCAAGCCGGATTACCTTTAGGTCATTGGCGGCAGCAGCTGATACAGCACTGGTCTTACCAGACATAAGAACTGACTCGCCAAAAAAATCGCCTTGGGAGACCTCTGCAACGGTCTGCTGCACCCCTTGAGTATCCTTAAAAGTGAGCGTAGCGATCCCCCGCTGAATGATGTAAAGCCCAGGAGCTAGCTCATCTTGCCGCAGAACCTGCTCTCCCATGCCGTAATATTCTATTTCCGCATTGAGAGCAAGCGTTTCTAACGCGCTAACTTCGACCTCAGCGAAGTAGGGCAAGGACTGGAGGTAATCCACAATCTCCTGGGGACTGTCTTCAACGGTATTTTGCTCTAGGCTTGTGTGATAGATGTGGCTAATAGGGAAGGGAATGGTCAACCCGTTACGCTTCGCTATGTAGTATAGGCGGGTTCTAAAATCGTTGCGAGCCTTGAAGGCACTGATGTAGTTTGCCGCCATGAACATGACCCGATAATTAATGAAGAAGTCATCGTAGTCCCCGGTAGAGACAATTTTGAAACCTTTGTCCAAGTCCACTCCCTTGATTTCTGTCAGCACTTGGCGAAGAATCCTCTTAACCTTGTTGGGCGGATCATTGTAGGAAAAGCCAACCTCTATCCAAATGCCCCGTGCTGTGTTGGGGAGATTGTAGTTAAGAATGGTTTGCTTGCCCAAAGCACCGTTGGGAATAATGACGACATTACCTTCGATTGTCTGCAGCCGCACAGCACGCCAGTTCATCTCGATAACTTTACCTTCACTGTCGCTGACCTTGAGCCAATCCCCTTTTTTGAGTGGTCCTTCCAGAAGGAGGAGGAAACCGGACACCAAGTTACTCAATGTGTCCTGTAGTGCCAGAGCGACTACCAAAGAGCCAACCCCCAATGCCGCTGCGACTTGACTTAGGTCTACCTGCCAAACCCCACCTAAAATAAAAGCGCCAATCACTAGGAATACCGCTGTGCGCGCAACCTGGAAAAACAGGTTTGGGATAACGGTCTGCCAAGCGTACTGCTTTTCTTCTGTGACTAGAATGACTTCAAGCAGAGAGAGTGTTGTAAACCCCACCCCTAGCCAAAGAGCCATCTCTAAGAGCTGTAACACGACACCTAACTCGTTGAGCCCTAAAAGCTGCTGTAAGATTAGCAGAATGACTAGTGGCGGCAGAACAAGCCGTTGTAGGTTGTTGACAAAGGGCTCAAGCGGGTTCCCCTGCTGCCGCAGACGGTTTTTAATCTCGCCCAAGACAAGGGTCAAGATGGGAAAACCAAGAATTAGGAGACTCGCCGAGATGAGTAGTGATCGGGTCATTACCTCTGCACTCCTACTTCAATCGCGGAACTGTCTGCTAAATCCGCCACTGGGCGACGAAGAGCCCAAGTTCCTAGGGTTTGATTTAGCTCAGCGAAGTGTAGCTCCTTGCCTTTCTCGAATTGGTAATCATCTTGTAGACGTTCGTAAACTTCCTGCGTAACTAGAATCTCATAGCACTCTGGATCGGCATGCAGCTGTAAAAAGTCAGCAACACTGACGGTTTCGCCCCATACGTCGTAGGAGAATTTATCAGTGCCGACGATACCTGCCAAGATGGGCCCATCATCGATGCCAATGCTAAGTCTTAGCTCTTGTCCGATAAGGCTAAGTAGCTCTTCCCGATGCTGCTTGTTGAATTGTTTTAAAACGCTGAACATCTCTACAGCGAACGCCATTGTGAGCTTAGTACTGCCTAAGCGGGGCCTGAGGACGCCACAGGAGGCAATGTACAGATCACCGTTAGTCTTTATTTTGCCCACTTCGTGCTTGATAGCTGCCTGGTCAAAAGCACTAATGAGTTCGCTGAGCAGTTGAGCTACCCGCTTGAAGCGATCGCCCTTGACTCTGCTTAACCCCGAAACGCGAGCAAACAGTATGGTAGCTAGCTGGATACTATCCGCGATCTGAGCCTCGTCTGCTTTGAACCGTTCTACAACCGGGGCTGGCAAGATATTGAGCAACAGAGCTTCATTCTCCTTCTCTTGTTGCTTTAGAGCTTCGGAGAGCTGACGCACACTGACAACCGTCCGGTTAAAGTCTGTTGCCATCTGGCCAAACTCATCTTGAGAGTTCTGCTTAACTTCGACGTCTGTATTACCTTCGGCAAGCTGGCGCATCCCGCCAACGAGTTTATCAACCGGTTTTACAAAGGCCGAGGCCACAAGCGAGGATATCCAAGTGATTACGGCCGCGATGATAGCCGTAACAACCAGGAGATAGAGTTGAACAGAATTGACCGGGCGAAACGCTTCTGAAAGCTCTACTTCTGATAGGATGGCCCAATTTAGACCCTCAAGATCCAGCGGTGCGTAGGAGCTAAGAACCTGTTTGCCTCGATAGTTCTCAGTCACAACCGTTCCAGTATTCCCCTCTAGGGCTCTACGAGTCGCGCCTGTATCGGCCCTCTGTAGAAGGATTGATGTATCAAACAGTTCAATCAGGCGGCGATTTTCCGGCGGCGTATCACTCTCAAGCAAGGCGCTAC
>JBCBSL010000365.1:0-6154 GCA_039819145.1 Cyanobacteria bacterium J06638_22 | reverse complement strand
TCTCAGACCTTTGAAAATTCGTTGTCGACCATTTTTTTGAAGCCCTTGTGCTGCCAAGGTTCTAAAGTAAGACTTACGCATTGGATCCGAAAAATCATCAAACTGCGTAAGCCTTGTGAAGAACAATTGGATTTCATTTTCTGCCCTGTACTCAAAAAAATGGCATACAGTTGGGTCAGTATGATGGATGGTATTGCTGCTGCTTTTGCGATCGCCTTCCCTTGCGATCGCCCTCCCTGGATATAGCGCTACACGCTAAGGTAAAACCCAATCATTTTTTGAAAGCCCCACGGCGCGGGGCTTTCAAAAAATGATTGGTCCTAATCTCAATGCATAAGGCTATAGCGTTCGAGACGGCTGCTTTGCCGAGAAGCAATGCGCAGAAATAGCTTCCCCTCACCAGGTTTTGCAACCCAACCTCGAATTTTGATCCAAATTGCAGCGACATCCGTAATCTCTTATGTATGGGCTGAAAACCGTGACTCGAAAGCGGAACTCAGCAAGCGCAATGAATGCAGATGAAGTTGAGGTACAAGTGGAAGGTCTTCTGATAACGCCCGTCGATTCAGGTCGTGGAAAGATTGGCGGTGGTATGGAGAATGCCTACTTAAAGACTAATTGGAGCGACCCCGTAGCAGAGCGACCGTGGCGGGATAGTGATCGTAAAACGGCATCGCTTAGGTGCGGTTAATGTAAATCCGATTCCTGCCCCCACCCGCTCTGTGACGTTACCCACAGACCCTCCGACGACGTGGCATTTAGTTTCTGCAATGTCTAAGCTGACGGTTACTTCCCTTTCAACTGACCTCGATCTGTTTTGTGCCATCAAAGCCCACCAGATGGACGCACTCAGGCTGCTCTACGATCGCTACTCCAGCCTTATCTATCGGTTGGCGCTGCGAACGCTTCGGTTTCCGGAAGAAGCCGAAGATGTGACCCAGGAAACCTTCCTAAAATTGTGGAATCGCCCGCACCTCTATCAGCCAGAGCGCGGCTCGCTGAGCAACTTTTTGGTTGTGATGGCGCGCTCGAATGCGCTGGATCGGTTGCGATCGCGCAGCTCCCACAATCGGTTTCTTCAACGCTGGCAGTCGGTCATGCTGCAAGACAATCGGCAACCCAATCCCCTGGATAGCGTTTCGATGGAGGAGCGATCGCACCTCATCCGGACGGCGCTGGCTGAGCTTTCCGATGCCGAACGCATCGTCGTTGAGATCGCCTACTACGAAGGGCTGAGCCGATCTGAAATCGCAGAACGACTCAATATTCCCGTCGGCACCGTCAAATCGCGCATCCGCCTTGGACTTCGCAAACTGCGCCACGCGCTAAAGCACTCGCTCTGACCCGTTTGCCATGACTCACTCAAACCGATCCAATCCCTACTCTCCCGATGACTGGCCAGAACTGCTCGAAGACTATGTACTGGGCTATCTCAGTGCGGACGAAACCGATGCGCTTGAACGCCAGCTTGCCCAGAATCCAGAGCTAGCTGCCGAGGTTGCCGCTTTACAGGAGAGCCTGTCGCTGTTGCCCTATGCATTGTCTGCCGAGGAACCGAGTGCCACGGGGCTCGACAACCTGCTGCGTGCGGCGCAAACCCAGTCCCCCCGACCACTTCCTTTCCCAAAAGACGAAGCGTCCACACAGGAAACGTCCACACAGGAAACGTCCGAGACGCTGACCCGACCCATCCGTTGGGGGCGCATCCTCGGCTCCATTGCAGCTCTGGTTCTAGTTGCGTTGAGTGTCGATAACTATCGGTTGCGCCAACAAAACCAGACCACAGTGCAGGTACGCCAAGAGCTGGAGCAAAACCGGGCTGAGTTAGAGCAGCTCCGTAGACAAATGCAGGAGATGTCAACCGTTATGGCGTCGTTGCAAGAACCTGGTGCCAGGGTGCATAGCCTCGTAGGTGCCGGGCAGGCCAGCCGCGCCAGCGGTTATCTCGTCACGATTCCGGGCGAAACGCAGATGGTACTCGTTGCCAGAAACCTGCCCAATCTGACGGAGGATCAAGTCTATCGCCTGTGGGCTGTAGCGCAAGAAGCGGCTCCACCCCAGTATTGCGGCCAATTTCAGCAAAATGCAGCGGGCACAGCCGAGTGGATTGCGCCAACCCAGGGATGCAGTGCCGACCCGTCGCAATATCTGATTACCCTAGATGCACCGGACGATCCGTTGGATTCGGCAGGGCCGCTGATGATGCGAAGCGATACCTGATATCATATCCGGTTAAATAGCCGTAAAACCCAACTACCATTTGTGGCCGCTGCAAAGCAGCGGCCACAAATGGTAGTTGGGTTCTTCAACCGGATTTGATATGACCTGTCATGCGCTAGGAACTTGCACGAAAAGCGCTTTCTAAACATTTAGAGAGGGGAGGCACAGCCTCCCCTCTCTCTTGCTTGCGATCTTTCAAATCCCTTAGCATTGCTCAAGTGATGTTGTAGCGCAGCGATCGCACAATCCGTTGACCGTTACCTCATAGCTTTCTGCCAGCAGTCCCGAGCGCAGCCCTTCCAAGTTCATGCTTTGAAACGATTCCCAGGGAATATCTTCGATGCTGCCACAGCAGCGACAGCGAAAGTGGTGGTGGGCACTAACATTGGCGTCGTAGCGTACCACCCCTTCTTCGAGCAACACCTCGCGCACCAAATTTGCGTCACGTAATGCCTGTAGGGCACTGTAGACTGTTGCCTGGGAAGCCGTTGGAGCCTCGGCGTTGATATCGACGAGTAGATTTTCCACCGTTGGATGATCCGTGCGCGATCGCAAGTTCGCATAAACGGCGAACCGCTGAGGCGTTACGCGTAATCCCCGCTGCTTCAAGATTTGAACAATTTCGCTAGCTTGCTGCTTCATCCTGCTACTGATCACCTAATCTACCGAAACGGATCGACCCTGATTTTGTGTCTAATCTTCCCTTACCATAACATTAATAGATTAAGATGGGTTCTACTCTTGTAGATCTACAGGAAAACAAAAAAATCTTATATTTCATCCACTCTTAACTCATAATCATTCCGAGATATGGTTATAATGGGGTGAAGTTGCCGGTGCTCATTGACCGCAACGCATTCTTAAATGACTGCTGAGGTCAATAGCAATCATTGGCTTAAATTGGAGCGATCGCACAATATGATTGCATGATGCGAAATGTTCGCACGGTGTAATCATCAGGTCGGTTGGCTTCTTTCTCGACTATCGTTCAACAAATTATCTAGAGGTATCCAAGAATGGTTACAGTCCAGCGTGTACCCGATGTCGTTTTCAAGACCCGTGTACGTGATGAGTCCGTGCCTGGCCCCAACCCCTATCGCTGGCAAGATCGCACGACGCAAGAGATTTTTGGTGGCAAGCGTGTGATTGTGTTCTCGTTGCCTGGAGCCTTTACCCCCACCTGCTCCTCCAACCACTTACCTCGCTACGAAGAGCTTTACGAAGAGTTCAAAGCCCTGGGCGTTGATGAAATCGTTTGTGTCTCTGTCAACGATGCTTTCGTGATGTTCCAGTGGGGCCGTCAACAAGGCGCTGAGAAGGTCTTTTTGCTGCCCGATGGCAATGGCGAGTTCACTCGCAAGATGGGGATGCTGGTTGATAAGTCCAACCTGGGCTTCGGAATGCGTTCCTGGCGCTACTCGATGCTGGTCAATGATGGCAATATCGAGAAGCTCTTCGCTGAGCCCGACTTCGCAGACAACTGCCCCACCGATCCCTTCGAAGTGTCGGATGCCGACACCATGCTGGCTCACCTGAAGGGTGCAGAGTCCGGTGGCGTTTCTGAGCCCCGCAAAGCCTTTATTGGTTAATTGCATTTTCAGGGTTGACGCGAAATTCGTCTTAGCCTGACTCCGTTCGTTAATCGGGTATGCGCGACGCGCATACCCGATTCGTATGGTCGCAAATATCTAAAGGTTTCCTATTCTTTTGGGTTCCTCCAGCGGCACAATCTCAAAGGCGACACCATATTGGGCGGCCAAGTTGCAGGTCTGATGATCAGTAATGTTGGTGTCTGCGAGTTCCAGGTTATAGAAATCGACTATGTCGTGGTCAAAGTAAGGCCCCGCGTGCCAGGTGCCTTGCTCCAGTTTGACGAAGCAGTTACCAGGAATCCGAAAAGCGGCGATCGCTCCCACATCTGGACAGTCGGCTGAGCTTGGAGCGGCTACGGCCAGCAACCAATCCTTGCTCTCTAGGGAGCCGAGGCATTGGGTGCATTGCTGGTGGCGTGTGATTTTGGAGAACTGCCGTCCCCGACCCCGCAACTGCATGATGTAGAAGCGGGGAGTTCCCCGATCCAGCGCAAGCTGGGCGTCTTCTTGGTCAAATGCTTTGCCGTCTGTTGTTGCGGCAATGACCTGACCGAAGGGGCGAAAGGCGTCTGGCGTAATCCAGGGAGCCTGAAGTTGATGCAGCTTTGAAGTAGATGGCACGGTGTATACCTCTGGTGTCGGCGTTAATTCGGCATTGCCGACCTAGCCTATCGCAATGCTACGCCAGTGCTGTTGATAAACGATGTGGGCGATCGCCCCCTAGTGGTGTTACATCAAACCTGGCTGAAGGGCCCAAATATCTGTTTGGGCTTTACGGCTGTTTAACCGGATTTGATATGACTTAATCCTTGGAGGAATCCGTGGACTCCGGCAATGAGGGTTGGGGAGATGGAGCGGGATGGGGGTCAGCATAGGGACGCCCCAGGTAAGGCCGTGGCGAAGGCACAGTGCGGATGGACTCAATAATAGACGATGGCGATTCGCCCCGGAGTAGCAGCAAGATCACGCCAAACGCTACGATCGATGCCGTTGCAGAAAAAATGCCCAGGCTGATCCAGTAAAACCATTTGATCAGCTTTGATGCCGTCAATGCCGCCCGATAGTTGCCCTGGGCGTAGTTTGCCTTAACCTGCGTTGCGTAAACAATGGCAGCAATGCCAAAGGGCATGAAGAACAAGAGCGACGCGATGATGCGAGAGGTATAGATGGGTGGACAGTCGCAATTATCGTAAATTGGATAAACCTTGTCCCAGTCGGGTAGGCCACCCGTACCCATGCGCCCAATAATCCGAAAGCGTTCGAGCCAGTTTAGGTTCAGGTCAACGATTTTGGCTTGTAGCAGCTTTGCGACGTTCTGGTAGTTGACGGGCGTTCCAGGTTCTCGCTGGATGAGCAAATTCAGTTGCCGCCCTTGCCGCTCCACTTGCAGGTTTAGATCGAGGGGCTTAACAACCGCCCCCAATTTTTCCGTGAGGCGCTTTGCATGGAACTCACGGCGCATTCGGAACAACTTCTTTTTGGCCGCATCCAGGCTGAGATCATTCAGCAATGCGAGTTGCCAATCCTTCGCAGCTCCGAAGCGATCGCCCAACTGATCCCGTACATTACCCCGATGGAGATAGGCCTCAGCCAAATTAGGATTGGCTTGGATAGCTAGGTCAAACTCATCCAGGGCATACTGAAAGTTTTTCTGATTGGCAAAAACAAGCCCTCTATTGTAGCGGGCTTCGGCGTAGCAGGGGCGATGGGTAAGCGCCACGCGCCAGTCTTCTAGTGCCGCTGCTTCGTCCCCCAGTTGGGCTTTCACCAAGCCGCGATTGCCATAGGCTTTAGAGTTGGAGGGGTTGAGGGCGATCGCGCGGTCAAAATCGGCGAGCGCTGCGTCAAGATCCCCAAGGCGAAAGTAGATTAGCCCACGAGCAATGCAGACCTCCTCGGGCTGCGGATGATGCAGTAAGGCTCGATTAAAACGCGAAATGGCTAAGTGATATTGCCCCTTGCGGGCATAGATCATTCCCTGACGATAGCGATAGCGGGCGAACTGCTCGTACCACCACATCCCTGACGACTTCAGCATAGGATTTCCCTTCACGCTGTTCGCATCCTAACGCTACTTTTCGAGAATGACGACCCAAAGCGGTACCCAACTGGGTGAAATCTGAGTCCATACCAAAACCCATAGAACCCTTGATTTTGAGCGGTTTGGGCATTTCCGATCGCCACCTAAAATCAAAAGCTTTCTCAGGGGGACAAGGTTTTGTCCCATGCTTGGGAGGCAACAATTACGGGGTTGCAGAATCCAAGGATAATTTTTTCTGAGAGGGGGCGCACTGCGCCCCCTCTCAGAAAAAATTATCCCCTCAATCAGCAATGCGACAATT
>JBCBSL010000364.1:0-6170 GCA_039819145.1 Cyanobacteria bacterium J06638_22 | reverse complement strand
TATGGCAGTGGCGGTGGTGCACGAGGGGTTGCCAGCGGTGATTACGGTGACGCTGGCGATCGGCACCCAGCGGATGGTGCGCCGTCATGCCCTGATCCGTAAGCTACCGGCAGTGGAAACGCTGGGGTCAGTCACCACTATTTGCTCCGACAAAACGGGCACCCTGACCCAGAACAAAATGGTGGTTCAATCCATCCATCCCCCTAGCGGTTCGGTACAGGTGACCGGGCAAGGGTACATCCCAGAGGGCGAATTTTTGCAGGGAGAAGAACCCGTCGCGGTCGGCGACAATCGGGAAATTGAAGCGCTGATGGTGGCCTGTTTGCTGTGCAACGATGCGGTGTTGCAGAAGGAAAGTGGCGAGTGGGCGATTCTGGGGGATCCCACCGAAGGTGCATTGGTGGTTGCGGCGGCTAAAACCCATATCGATCGCCATTTGCTCACGTCTGAACTGGAGCGGGTGCAAGAGTTTTCCTTCTCCTCTGAACGCAAGCGGATGAGCGTCGTTGTTGATACGGCGGCGAACAAAAAGGCTGAGGCGATCGCCGTTCTGCCCACCCGCGATCAACTGACGTCCTACCTGCTGTTTTGCAAAGGCTCACCGGAGTTAGTGCTAGAGCGGTGCGATCGCATCCTCTTGGGCCACCATCCCCAGCCCCTGACCGATGAGCAGCGGCAGCAAATTTTGGATCAGAATAACCAACTGGCCTCCAAAGGGCTGCGCGTGCTGGGCTTTGCCTACAAACCCTCGGAGACCATTCCCGACACCACCGACGAAGACCAGGCAGAGCAGGGCATGGTCTGGTTGGGGTTGGTAGATATGCTGGATGCCCCCCGTCCCGAAGTGCGAGATGCGGTCGCTCGCTGCCGCAGTGCGGGCATTCGCCCCATCATGATTACGGGGGATCATCAACTCACGGCACGGGCGATCGCCGAAGATTTGGGCATTGCTGAGGCGGATGATGCGGTAATCACGGGTCGAAAGCTAGAACGGATGGATGATACCGAACTGGATGCCACTGTGCGCCGCGTCAATATTTATGCCCGTGTCTCCCCTGAGCACAAGCTTCGCATTGTCCAATCTCTGCAACGGCAAGACAAGATTGTGGCGATGACTGGGGATGGGGTGAACGATGCTCCAGCCCTAAAGCAGGCCGACATCGGCATTGCCATGGGCATTACCGGAACCGATGTGAGTAAAGAAGCCAGCGATACGGTGCTGCTGGATGACAATTTTGCCACCATTGTTGCAGCCGTCGAAGAGGGCCGTGTGGTTTACACCAACGTCCGCCGCTTCATTAAATACATCCTGGGTTCCAATATTGGTGAAGTGATAACAATCGCCGCCTCCCCGCTACTAGCGTCCGGTGGTGTGCCTCTCACCCCCCTGCAAATTCTTTGGATGAACCTTGTCACAGATGGACTGCCTGCCCTGGCTCTAGCGGTAGAACCGGCGGAACCCAATGTGATGGCTCGCCCGCCCCATGATCCAAAAGAGAGCATCTTTGCCCGGGGACTGGGAGCCTACATGATTCGCATCGGCATCGTCCTCGCCATCATCGCCATTAGCCTGATGGTCTTTTCCTACTGGTACACCAACCAGCCCGGTGTAGCTGGCGCTCCCGGGCGTTGGAAAACGATGGTCTTCACGACCCTCTGCATTGCCCAGATGGGTCATGCCATGGCCATCCGCTCAAACACCCAACTCACCCTGGAACTCAATCCCTGTTCCAACCCCTATGTTCTCGCCGCTGTCATCCTCACCAGCCTGCTTCAACTGGCGCTGATCTACGTCGAACCCCTCCGCAACTTCTTTGGCACCGAACTTCTCAGTGTTACAGAGTTGCTTATTTGTATTGGCTTTAGCGTTCTAATGTTCGTTTGGGTCGAGCTAGAGAAGCTATTTATGCGGTTCTACTTCCGGAACAAGCGGAGCTAGGCGTTGCAATGCCTCGACGGGTGAGTCAGTGAGATGATGGGAACGGGTTATATCTTCTACTCATCCACTCCTTAGCCGTCCACTCGCTCGCTCACCCATCGCCCCGCCCCACTGCTTTCTGGATGTTTCTCAAGACCCTCCATCTCTTGCAATTTCGTAACTATCACGATCAGTGGGTGGAATTCACTGCACCGAAGACGATCTTGCTGGGAGAGAATGCCCAGGGGAAGTCGAATTTGCTGGAATCGGTGGAACTGCTAGCCACCTTGCGATCGCATCGGGCCGCGCGCGATCGCGACCTGGTACTTGATGGGACTGAAGAGGGACGGGCCGCGGCTCGGTTGGAACGGGCGGTTGGCGCGATGGATCTGGGAATGGTGATGCGGCGATCGGGACGACGAACCCTGGTTGCCAATGGACAAACCCTGAAACGGCAGGTGGATTTTCTAGGGCTGATGAGTGCGGTGGAATTTTCCAGCCTGGATCTGGATCTGGTGCGGGGTGGCCCCGGCCATCGGCGACATTGGATCGATACCTTGCTAGTGCAACTGGAACCGATGTATCATCCCCTGTTGCAGCAGTACAACACGATTCTGCGGCAGCGAAATGCCCTGCTTAAGCATCGCGCCAAAGCCGATAGTTCTTCCCTCGACCCAACGGAGCTAGCAATTTGGGATGCCCAGCTCGCCACCGTCGGCACCCGTGTGATTCGCCGTCGAGCCCGGGCGATCGCCCGCCTGGCCCCTCTAGCCGATACTTGGCACAGTAACATCAGCGACCACCGGGAAACCCTGGTCGTTCGCTATGCTCCCAGTGTTCCGCTGGAGTCGGATGACCCCGAGCAGATTCAGCAAACTTTTCTAGAGCGCATCAAGGAACGGGCGATCGCCGAGCAAGCCCAGGGTACGACCCTCGTTGGCCCCCATCGCGATGAAATCGATTTCATCATCAATGACACTCTGGCTCGCCAGTTTGGTTCCCAAGGACAGCAACGCACCCTCGTCCTAGCGCTCAAGTTGGCCGAACTCAAGCTCATCGAAGCCGTCATCGGTGAACCGCCGCTACTGTTATTGGATGATGTCCTGGCCGAACTCGACCTCAATCGTCAGAACAAACTCCTTGACACCATCCAAGACCGCTTTCAAACCCTGATCACCACCACCCACCTTGGTTCCTTCGATGCCCAATGGCTCCAGTCGTCGCAAATTCTCACAGTGCAAGCCGGGGAAATCATGATAACTGGCCCCTGAGTGATATTAAATCCGGTTGAAGAACCCAATTATTGTTTGCGCCCGCTGCACTGCAGCGGGCGCAAACAATAATTGGATTTTACGGCTGTTTAATCGGATGTGATATGAGAGGCTTTGAAACTCTGACTACGTTGACAGGGAGGATTCGCTTAGCCTCTCACCGCAGTCAGAAATACTCCCATTGCCAGCTTGCGATCGTCGTAATGTCCTTGGAAAAGACGATCGCCCCCACATAGCCCTCATCAAGGGTGAACAGCCGCACCTTCCACTCCTCTGCCGCGGCTTCAGGTAAGTGCTGAAAATGGGGAATGGGTTCCAGCGCAACATCAATTTGATCGAGGGGAAGCGAGATTCCCTGACCAACGGCTTTGGTATAGGCTTCCTTTGCCGTCCAAAACGGGAAAAAGTGATCGTTTTTTTGTGCTTCTGGGAGGCGATGGAAGATGGTTTGCTCTTTTTGGGAGAAAAAACGCTCGATAATTTTGTCGAGTTGAGAAATGGTGTGAACTCGCTCTAAATCAATGCCAATAGGGGTTTGGGCGATCGCATATATCACCCAGCCTTCCGTATGGGATAGGTTAAACCACAGGGTATCCGTATCCGATGGGGATTTTAGGAGGGGCTTTCCATACTCGTTGTAGGTGAATTGAATATCCGGTGGGGCAAGGTGGCAATAGTGGCCGAGGAGCGATCGCAATACCCCCCGTCCGATGATGAATCGTTGCTCATCGGCTTTGCGCACAAACCGCTCCGCCCTCTGTTGTTCATGGGCTGATAGGGTATCCCACAACGCCTGTTGTGTGGATTCGGGGACGGCATCAATAGCGATGCGCCAGAGGTGCATCGATTGATCGGGCATTGGTAAGTCTGCGGGCGGAGTTGCCCAATCTAGCGAAGTAAAGAGAGCCAACATGGGTAGGAAACGGTCTTAGAACATATTTAGGGCTTACACAGTTTGTTGATGGTGTAGCGCATCGTGCCCACGGCATCAACGCATTTTTTCAGGATTACGTGCGGTTTGCGTCAGTCCTGATTATTGGGTAATGAAGGGGCGTCCTGGGCTATGCATCGCTGCCAAGACACCAACACAGCACAGACTCAAATCACCGTTTAATCTGTCGTTGGGTTCGCGAGGGGTTGTTGAGTGGTGACGGTATTTGCCACGCCGCGTTCCCAAACTTGGAGGAGGCGATCGCACCCCCACTTCCAATCATAGTCGGCGGCAAAGGCTTTCCCCCGCGCGCCCAGGGTGGCACGGAGCGTAGGATCTGCCAGAAGTGCTTCCAACTGTATTAAGAAGTCGTGGATATCGCCCGGTTCAAACAATAGCCCGGTTTGGCCATCCTGCACACTGTCGATAAAGCCACCCGCCCGAGGAGCCAGGATAGGGGTGCCAGCAGCAGCGGATTCCAGAGCGGTCAACCCCAGGGTTTCTTTGGTTGAGGTACTGATATGTAGATCGGCATGGGTGAGCAGGGCGGGCACCTGGGCTGGGGGAACGCGCCCCAGAAAATGGGTTGGAATGTTCAACCGCTTCAGTTTGGTTTCGAGGGTGGCGCGGTACGAGCCATCGCCTGCAATGATGAGGGCGATCGCATCCTGAACCTCAGGTTTCGATGTGATCCACGCCCGCAATGCCTTCAACGTAAAGTTCCAGCCTTTGTCGGGCGTCAGGCGTCCCAAAAAAAGCAGGGTGGTGCGATCGCCAATCTCCTCCAGCCCATACTGGTTCTGCCAGAAATCGGCTTCGACGGAGACCTGCTGGAACGCCGCGAGATCAACCCCCAAGAATGCATCACAGACCCCATTGGTAATCCCCCGGCGGGCAATGGTGTCGCGGGTGGTGGGGCTGGCGGTAAGGGTGGCGTCGTAGGCATTGAAGGCGGGCTGCGTAATGTTGACTTTGGCCAGCCATTTGAGGGGGGCGATCGCCCATCGGGGCAATGGGATAAAGTCGTCCATATAGTCCAGGAAGTTGGTGTGGTAGAAGCTGAAGCAAGGAATGCCCAGCCGCCGTGCCACATCCACTGCCGGGGCTTTGCCCAGATCGAGTAACATCCGATCAGGTTCATCCACATGAATCACATCGGGCTGAAACGCCTCAATCTCCTGCACCAGACTGGGATAGGCAGAGCCGCGTATGTTGCGCTCAAAGGCAAGGCCCATGAAGGGTTTGCTTGCCAGCCCAATAACCCGCACCCCTGGCAAAATGTTGCCCACATAGGCTGCCCAGTTGGAGTAGATGAAGGCGATCGCCTCATAGCTGGGGCATAGAACGAGCACCGTATGCCCCAGAGCACTCAACTGTCGCAGTCGCTGATAGACCGCCACCGTCACCCCATCCACGACGGGCAAAAAGCCCGATGTCACAATCGCAATTCTCATCGGTGGTTCCCTGACGACCCTACCCATAATAGAGGCAACTTGATTTTCCTCAGGCAGGATAGCCTAAATTCGCGATCGCCTTTGCGGTGGTCATACTTTCGTCCTGCACTGAAATCGCCAACTGTACTGATGGGAATTATGGAAGCTCGTTCACATTGAACATAATGTTTGTCCGTATTCTCTTCCGGTTAAGCGCAAGTCTTCACTCTTTCTGAATAGTGAGATTTAAATGTGACTCAATTTGTAACTCTCGAAAGAGAGATTCAACTTACCATCTTTCTGTATTCAGAGAATGCTTGTCCTTAAGCAAGAACAAAAAATCCTAATTCCCATTCATGCTGATTGAGGTTTTTGAGCCTACTCGAAATCAATGACAAAGAAAATATGAGATTGTCATAAACTTTATTGTTTATAGAGCAATATAGAGCTTAAATAACAGGACGCAACGAAACCATACACATAGAGATAATCAGAAATATCAATAGTTGAGCATAGATAAACAATGATATTAGCACCATTATTTTTCATGTCGAACACTATAGATGACTGACAGGCTAAGTCCCTATTAACATTGACTTACAGCTATATCTAGACGG
>JBCBSL010000363.1:0-6173 GCA_039819145.1 Cyanobacteria bacterium J06638_22 | reverse complement strand
GATCGGGTGGGTCTTCTGGGTCAGCGTCTGTTTCAGACCATCTGAGATGAGTTGATGCGCTTTTTTTGCCACGGACTCTGGACTGGATGTTCCTGAAGCCGCTGCTTTGGGACGGGTTCGGTATCGCTAGAGCCGTCCGAGGATACTGAAGGATCAGCGAGTAAGAATATGGTATTAACGCGACGGGCATTTTTAGAACGAACGGGTTGGGCGATCGCCGCCCTCGGAATGAGCCAGTCCAGTTTTTTCGCATTTGCCGATCGCCATCAACAAGCCCTTGCCCAATCCACCCGTGGCCGTCTCGCCCTCCTCATCGGCATCAACCAATATCCCGAATCGGTTTGCGACTTTGCGCCCATTAAAGGCTCCGCCTTGGCAGGTTGTCTGACGGATGTTGAACTCCAAACCGAGCTATTGCTCTCGCGGTTTGGCTTTTCGCCCTCTGAAATTCTCACCCTGACCGATGCCCAGGCAACCCGCGATGGCATCATCGACGCCTTTCAGGAGCACTTGATTGAAGGCACACGACCATCCGACAAAGTTCTCTTCCACTTCAGTGGATTGGGGAGCCGGGTGCGATCGCTCCCTCCTGCCGCCGATGAAGCCGCTGACACAACGGCTGATGCACCCGACAATGGCAAGGAACTCTCAACCCTAGTTCCCATTGATGGCACCCTGCCGACAGAAGACAAGCCAATTCTTCGCGACCTCAGCCTGGATAATTTGCGTATCCTGACTCAGGCGCTTCCCACGGCCAACATCACAACCGTATTGGATGTGGCGTTTGCCAATCAAGGGACGGTCTTGCAAGGCAACTATCGCATTCGTTCGCGACCCAGCATTCCTATGGGGCAGGTTCAGGCTTCCGACGCGCTAGCCGAAATGCGCAGCCGAACGCAGAACAATGGCAATTTGGCCGGGGTCACTTTGTTCGCCACCGAACCCCATCAGCCCGCGCTAGAAGGCCATTGGAGTGGCTTTAGTGCGGGGTTCTTTACCTATGCCCTAACGCAATATTTGTGGGAAATGATGCCACCCCAAAAGCTGCAGGTGGTTTTTCCAAAGACGGTCAATCGCGTGTATCAACTGGTGGGCGGGGCTCAAACCCCCGTTCTGAAGCAGGAGCGCACCCCCGAGAGTATCTATTCCCTCAAACCCGCACAACCCGCCAGCGAAGGAGTGGTTAAGCGGGTGACGGATGATGGGTTGTTGCAGATCTGGCTAGGGGGCTTGCCGGCTCAAGTCTTGGCCTGTTATGGCAATGGCGCCAAGCTGCGAACTAGCGTTGCCGGACAATCGGTGGAGCTGGTCGGGCGATCGCGTTCCGGGTTGATGATCAAAGCGGCGATCGCCGCTGATTTCGATATCGCCGCCAATGCGTTGGTGGACAAGCCCGTTTATGAATCGGTGCGTCTCATTCCCGACGATCTCAACCTGACGATTGCCCTCGACCCCAACCTGGAACGCATCGAGCGAGTGGATGCGACGAGTGCGTTTGCTGCGGCCAAGATTAACGTCGTCGCGGCAGGAGAGCAGGCCGCCGACCTAGTGTTTGGTAAAGCCAGCCTGGCAACGGTGACCGCCGCTTTGAACCAGGTGGGGCTTGCCGCAGCGGGGTCTGCCCCCAAGAGCTATGGCCTGTTCTATCCCCCCTACGTGGCAGTTCCGGGTACTGTTGCAGCCGGAGACGAAGCGGTAAAAACGGCGGTCAATCGGCTCATTTCTGAGTTCCCTCGGCTGCTGGCCATCAAGTATCTCCAGCTCACCGAAAACGCCACGTCATCGAAGCTATCTCTGCGAGCCACGCTCAAAACAGCTGAATCCAATCCGCAAGTCATTGCCCGCATTGGCACCTATACTGCCATGACGGGCAAAGATGCCAAACGGCTGGACGTCGGAGTTCCCGACGTTGCCACGGCAACCTCGCTGGAGTGCCAAATCCAAAACCTGGGAGAGGTTCCGCTGCATCTGCTGTGGGTGCTGCTGCCCGAGGCCAATCGCCCCATTAGCGTTTCCATGTTACCGGGGGACAACCAAGATACCTCAGACGCGGCGATCGCTCCTGGAGATACCTTCACCTTTCCTCAAGCCGCCTTTGGCAGTGGCCTCGTCGAAATTTTCCTGATCGCTAGTCCTAAGCCCTTCCCCCAAACAGCCAGCCTCATTGCTAACCAGCAAGTCAATGGCCGCAACTCCGATCCGGTCGAGGTTTCCCTCCAGCGGGTGCAGACCATCCTGCAAGACTTGAGCGCACCCAATTCAGTTAGCGATGCCTATGCTCTGAATGTGCAGGATTGGGCAACGCTGCGACTCCGCTACCGCATCACGTAATATAGCGCTACGTGCCCAGGTAGAACCAAATTATTGTTTGAAAGCCGCGCGACGCGCGGCTTTCAAACAATAATTTGTCCTAATCCCAATGCGTAAGGCTATATCAAGTCCGGTTGTTTGTGGGCGCGCCGCGCCCACAAACAATCATTTCTATGCTTGACGCGGTTGCACACCGCTATAACTATTCTTATCCCACGCCACATCAACCAAGCATAGGCGTGCGAAAGCCTACAAATATTTTCTGAAAGCCTCGTATTGCAAGGCTTTCAGAATACAGGAGGCGATATCACGCTTGCAGTCGCACAATCTCCGCTACCACAGCCAAGCTTTCCTCAAATAGCACATCTCGTCCCCAGCGCTGGAGCTGTTGCCCCATCAGGTACTCGGCCTTCTGGTCAGGCATAGCCGTCACCTGCTCCGTACGGCTAAACTGCGCACTGCCACCCGATTCCATCCGCATACAGCCCGTGGTTTCTGAGCAGAGGATGGTGGCGCAATTGGCGCTGGAATTGGTGGAGGAGAGTTGCACACCAATCAAGTCGCCGATGATTTCACCGGGATCACCGACGGGAATGGCAGCTAGTTCGGCTTCGACAATGCGATCGCCCATGCCCTTAAAGCGCACATGCTTCAGGTCATAGTCTTGCTGGTTTGTTTCTTCGTAGGACATGGGTTGCCATCCCAATCGGCTAGCCAGCCAACCCAGGAACAAGAGCGCCTGCGCCGCATTGCCTTTTTCATAGTCGATGGTGATGCGGTCGACCTCGCTGAGGGAATCGCGACGCTCAGGTGGGTCGTAGGCAGCCGCGGTCAGTTCCTGCCAGATCGACAACCGATGCCAGTTCAGGTCAGCGACATAGGTTTCCCCATCAATCAGATCTTGCATTTTCAGGAATTCCTGCTCAGGCGCACTGAAGTAGCAGGAGTCCATAATCACGCAATGGGCATTCTGCGCGAGGGTTTGGAACAGTGCATGCTCGGGGTTAGGAGTGGCTTTCCACCAGACAAAGCGGGGCAAATCGGGGATCATTAATTTGGTCACCAGCTCTCCCGTTCGGTGTACGGCTTCTTTGGAGCCGCGTAGGGTGATGTATTCACAACACACCATCCCCGACATCCCACTTTTCTGAATGGGGCAGTAGGCCGAAACCTGGGCCGTGACGTTTTCCGTTCCCCCCAATTCGGGGCAAAGGGTGATGATGCGACAGGGGTTTTGGGAGGCGATCGCATCACTGACACTAAAGCCCCGCTGGTTAAAGTTTGAGACCTCAAGTCGATCCTCCGGCAGCTTATGCACCTCTTCCCGCAACCGTTGCAGGGTTTCCATATCCACGCGACCTGTCAACACCAAGTCATAGGCTTTCTGCGCCTGAAGAACCGCTTGTTTGGTCTTGTCGCCATGCACCCCATCGATGGGGCCATCGTAAAAGCCCAGAATAGCCAGCAATTGCTGGAATTCTTCTGGCTCGTAGATCACCATGCTGAAGGTGGTGGCACGGGTCGCAACCGGGGAGAGGTTGTCGCCGCCCTGATTCAGCCAAATCTGGGAGAGTTCCGCTTCAATTTCCTGAATGGAAATATCTTTCGGCTTTTGTAATGCAACGAGAGGTGTAGCCATAGTGATGGGTTGAATGGATAGGGTTTACGCGAATGGGTCTTGGTACAGGAGAAAGGCTGGAGTATGGGGACAGGGGCGATCGCTTAGTCTCGGTCAGTTCTCGGCCAGCGGGCATCTCCTCTCACCATCGATTCGTCAGAAATCTGGTTCGGTTCAAACACCTGATTCGGTTCAAACCATGTGACGTGCGATCGAGGAACCGAACACGAGATAGCCATTGTGAAGGGAACGAGGAATGAAGTGGACTATAATCGCCGCCACTTTCGATTATCGCGATTGAGCAATAATTCGGCTTCGACCGGTCCCCAACTGCCAGCCTCGTAGAAGGGAACCGCATCGGGTTTGGCTGGAGCATCCCACACTTCGAGCAACGGGGTCAGAATGCGCCATGCCGCCTCTACCTCATCGCCCCGAGTAAACAGGGTTTGATCCCCCAACATTGCATCTACGAGCAAACGGCTGTAGGCATCCGTGCTGGGTTGCCCAAACGCCGTGTCATAGCGGAAGCTCATATCTACCGACCGCGTCCGCAGGGAGGTGCCTGGCGTTTTTACCTCAAACCGCATGGAAATGCCCTCATCCGGCTGAATCCGCAGCGCCAGTACATTGGGGTTGGCCTGCTTCGCTGCCGACTGAAACATGAGGAACGGCACTTCTCGAAACTGAATCGCAATTTCCGAAACCTTCTTCGGCATGCGCTTACCCGTCCGCATATAGAACGGCACGCCTTTCCAGCGCCAGTTATCGACATACATCTTCAGGGCCGCATAGGTGGGCGTGGTCGAGATGTCACTGGCCCCCTCTTCAGTCCGATATCCTGGCACCTGTTCTCCCCGCATCCAGCCCGCCGTATACTGTCCACGCACGGATGCTTGCTCAATCACATTTAGATCCGCAAGGTGGGTCGCCTGGAGCACCTTCACTTTTTCATTGCGAATTCCATCGGCGCCCAGGGAATTGGGCGGTTCCATCGCCGTCAAGCAAAACAATTGCATCAGGTGGTTTTGCACCATGTCGCGGAGCGCACCGGCACTTTCGTAGTACCCCGCCCGGCCTTCTAGGCCCACCGTTTCCGCCACGGTGATCTGGACATGATCCACAAACTGCCGATTCCACAGGGGCTCGAAGATGGCATTGGCGAACCGGAAGACCAACAGATTTTGGACCGTTTCTTTGCCCAAGTAGTGGTCAATCCGATAGATTTGCGATTCATGGCAGACATTTTGCACCACATGGTTCAGCACCTGAGCCGAGGTCAAATCCCGACCGAAGGGCTTTTCAATAATGAGGCGATGCTTGCGGGGGTCTTCCAACATGCCCGCTGTTCCCAGTTGTTGCGTTGCCTCCCCAAAGAAGCGAGGCGCAACGGAGAGGTAAAACACACGATTGCCGCGAGTACCGCGCTTATCGTCTAACTCAGCCAAAAATTCCTTGAGGTTTTTGTAATCCTCGGGAACATCAATGTTGGCCGACTTATAGAACAGCCCTTTGGCAAAATCCTCCCAAATCTCTTCTTTCTGCAACCCACCGCCAAATTCCTCAACGCCCTGGCGGAGATGTTCGCGGAAAAACTCCGTGCTCCAGTCTCGCCGTGCCACACCAACAATGGTGAGTTCTGGGGGAAGGCGACGTTCCAACTTCATTTGATAAAGGGCAGGCACCAGCTTTCGCTGAGTTAGGTCACCCGTACCGCCAAAAATGACCAAAATTTGCGGTTCTGGGATGCGATCCTGTTGTAAGCCGACGCGGAGGGGATTTTCAGCAAAAATGACCATGCACGCTCTCCTGGAGGGGGTTCAGTAAGGGTAGAGGGTTGACAATGGAAACGCAGAGCTTTGACCAATGGGTGGAGGAAGTCAGTCTCAGGGGGCGGTTTTCGCCGCTTCTTTCTGGACAAACGATTCGACAAGGGCCACATTGTCACGACTCCCGATGACCAGCGGGGTGCGTTGGTGAATGGCCGTGGGCGTTACATCTAAAATGTCTTCGGTTCCAGTGCTGGCGCGGCCTCCCGCTTGCTCCATCAGGTAAGCAAGGGGGGCACTTTCGTAGAGCAGACGGAGTTTACCTTCTGGCTTTCGGGCTGTGCCGGGATACAGGAAAACCCCACCCTGGAAGAGGATGCGGTGGAAGTCTCCGACCAGCGCTCCACTGTAGCGAGCGGTGTAACCCTGGTGCTGGTGAACGTAGCGGGTGAATTCACGAATGGACTCGTCCCATTGCC
>JBCBSL010000362.1:0-6187 GCA_039819145.1 Cyanobacteria bacterium J06638_22 | reverse complement strand
CTGTTGGTGTTATTTGCAGCTTATACCGAGTGAGCTTTTTTACGCTCCAGAGACCTTTTCAAACACGCTCTAAGGGTCCAGAACGATTACACAGGCATCACCTCGGGAATTGCTCCCTGCATCCGGCTCAGCCAATCCAGCAGATTTTCCAGTTGCAGGTCGATACTGAGAACCGCCAATCCGCGCACCGTTACCTTGCCAGGGGTGTAGACAAAACGGCCTTGCAGATGACTGGGTAGCTTCTCCTTCAGCAAATTCCAGGCGGGCTCTTCCATCGGCGTTTCGAGCATCACATGCTGCTTGCCTTCGGGACGAATGCGGGCAAAGCCGAGCTTCTTGGCGATTTGCTTGAGCTTCATTACCCGCAGGAGTTGCTCGGTGGCGCTGGGAATGGGGCCGTAGCGATCGTTCCAGTCCGCCGCAATTTGTACCAACTCGCCAGGGGTTTGCGCCGAGGCTATCTGGCGGTAGGCACTCATCTTCTGATCCAGGTCGGGGATGTAGTCGGCGGGGATGAAGGCCGTTACGCTGAGGTCAATTTGGGTGTCGTCCACCTGAGGAATTTCCTGTCCGCGAATTTCCTTGAGAGCATCCTCCAGCATTTCCATGTAGAGGTCGAAGCCGATCGCATCCATCTGCCCCGACTGCTCCGCTCCTAGGAGGTTGCCAACGCCTCGAATCTCCATATCGCGCATGGCAAGCTGGTAGCCGGAGCCGAGCTGGGTAAATTCCTGAATCGCCCGCAATCGGCGACGGGCGGTTTCCGTCAGTTGGGTTTGCTTCGGGTAGAACAGCCAGGCATGGGCTTGGATTCCCGCCCGTCCGACGCGACCGCGCAACTGATACAGCTGCGATAGGCCAAACTTCTGGGCATCTTCCACCAGAATGGTGTTGACGCGGGGAATGTCCAGTCCCGACTCGATGATGGTGGTGCAGACGAGGATATCCGCGTCGCCATTGCTGAAAGTGAGCATGGTGGATTCAAGCTCGCACTTGCATTTGCCCGTGGGCGATCGCCAACCGCGCACCGGGCACCATTTCCCGCAACTTCGCCGAAATCTCTTCAATCCCCTCTACCCGTGGCACCACATAAAACACTTGCCCACCGCGATCTAGCTCTTGGCGGATGGCCGTGCGAATCATCTCCGGGTCGTAGGGGGAAAGGTGGGTTTTGATCGGACGTCGCGAGGGCGGCGGCGTGGTGATCAGACTCATTTCCCGCACCCCTGATAGCGCCATGTAGAGGGTTCGGGGAATCGGTGTGGCACTAAGGGTGAGCACATCCACCTGGGTTTTTAAGGATTTAATTTTTTCCTTCTGGTTCACCCCAAAGCGTTGCTCTTCATCCACCACCAGCAAGCCCAGATCCCGGAACTTCACGCTCTTGCCTAGCAGCGCATGGGTTCCCACCACAATATCCAGCTCGCCGGTGCTGAGCCGTTGCAGAATATCCTTTTTCTCCTGGGCGGTGCGGAAGCGGTTGAGCAGTCCCAGGTTGATGGGATAGGGGGCAAAGCGCTCTTTAATGGTGTGGTAATGCTGCTGGGTCAGGATAGTGGTCGGTGCAAGGAGGGCAATCTGTTTGCCAGCGGTCACGGCTTTGAAAATGGCTCGGATAGCGACTTCGGTTTTGCCGAAACCCACGTCGCCGCATACCAACCGATCCATCGGGCGGGCATCTTCCATATCCCGCTTTACATCCTGAGTGGCCTTCAGTTGGTCAGGCGTAGGCTGATAGGGGAAGGAATCCTCCATCTCCTCCTGCCAGGGCGTATCGATTGGGTAGGAGAAGCCCGTTTGCTGTGCCCGTTGGGCATAGAGCTGGAGCAGATCAACCGCAACCTTTTTAACGGCTTTGCGCACTTTGCTCTTGGTGCGCTCCCAGGCTTTGCCCGACATTTTGTTGAGTTGGGGTTTGCCCTCGCCCATCCCCCGAAACCGCGACAGGGCGTTGAGTTGGTCGGCGGCCACGCGCAGGGTTCCGTCGTCGTATTGAATGACCAGATATTCCCGCGTTTCGTTATTGACCGTGAGGCTTTCGAGCTTGATGAACTTACCGATGCCGTGGTTGCGGTGGACAACGAAATCTCCCGGCTGTAACTTGTTGGGGTCAACCTGTTTGGATGCCGCTCGTCGCCGCTTGCGGACGTAGTTGGGCGTCGCCAGGGTATGTTGCCCAAAGAATTCTCGGTCGGTGATGACCGCGATGCGGAAGGTGGGTAGGATGAAGCCCTCAATCTCTGCCAGCCCAGTGTATTTGACCGCAACAGGGATTTTCTGGGATTGCAGGCGATCGATCGCCGGATAGTCGTGGGGATTGGGCACAAACTGTGCGGGACAATCATGCTCTTGCAACAGTGCTACCGAGCGGGAGGGCTGGGCCGACACAATCCATGTACTGAAGCTGCGATCGCGCTCCTGCCGCACTAACTCCGCCAAGCGACCAAACTGGTGGGGCGTGGACGCAATGGGTCGGCTGGAAAGGTTGAGGCCACGATTTTCCTCCGCCAGCTCCGACACATAGACACAGTCCTGCAACTCCACCTGGGCCAACGAATCTTCCGTGGTGCGGTGGGTGGCCGGGAGGGGCGAATCCATTGCATCAGACACCTCCTGCCAATGTTCTTCGGCATGTTCATGCCAGCGATCGCCATGGGCACGACATTGCTCGGGTTCATCCACTACCACCAGCGTCGACTCGGGCATGTAGTCCAGCAGTGACGCGGGTTGGTCGTAGGCCAGCCCCAAAAAGCGTCGAGTCCCTTCCAGGTTTTGCCCTTCCGCTAGGCGCTCCTGCTCTTCGCTGGAGAGGTAAGTAGAAAGGAGGTCGGGGGTATCGCCCAGGGCGATCGCCTGGACAATCAGCGGCGAAAAGCTAGTGGGCGTGAGCACCAATTGCTTAATGCTGTCGAGGGAACGCTGAGTCGCCGGGTCAAACTCTCGAATCTTGTCCAGCTCATCCCCGAATAGTTCCAGGCGCACGGGCAGCTCCGCCGACACGGGAAACACATCCACAATGTCGCCCCGCCGACTCCACTGGCCTTCGGTCTCCACCAGCGACACCCGCTCGTAGCCCAAATCCGCCAGTTGTCGACTCAGCTCCTCCAGCTCTAGCTCCATCCCCGTCTGCACCGTCAGGCAAAACGGACGAAAGGCATCCTTTGGCGGCAGATGGGGCTGCAATGCTCGTTCGGTTGTCACGACCGCCACGGTTCGCTGATCCGCATCGGGTTGGCTTTCAGCGGTCACCAAATCGGCCAACACCTGCAACTGTCCCCAAACCATTTCCGATTCGGGGTCAAAGGGTTCGTAGGGTGAGGCTTCTGATGTGGGGTAGAAAGCGACCGTCCCCCAGCCCATGGCTTCTAGCTGTGCCGTCCAGCGTCCGGCCTCCTCCAGAGTGGCGGCGACCACCAGCAGCGGGCGCTGCTGAGACTGAGCCAACGCTGATACCGTTAACCCTTTGGGGATGCGGGCAATGCCATTGAGATGAAGCGATCGCTGCTGCGCCAGCTTGGAGACTAGCTCAGAGGTGAGGGGCGATCGCCCCATCAGTCGAACGATTGACGAAAAAGCCATAGATGCTGAGGAGGACGGAGACGAGAAAGTGCGATAGAGACTTGTGACAAAGTCTTACATTCAAGGTCACATCTTAGATTTTAGAGGGTGTTTGAAAAGTTGATTTTGCGTACAAACTGTACCCAAAGAATCCACTTGCTTTAGAGAGCCTCAACTAGAGGACGAAACCCGTCGGCGCGAGTTCTCGAACCTGGAATTTTGCTCGTCCGTTTCACCTCAGCGCACCGAAGAAAGACCAAATCCCCAGAATCTTGGAGATCCCAGGGATTGAAATGAGGCTAGGCCGACATCTGGGGGGAGAGAGGATGTCGTTTGGTATCGTGAGCGTTTTGTTTGCTCCCCAATGCTCTTGAAGTTATTAGCTGGGGGTCATTTGCACAATCAGGGCACGCTTGTCGAAGGACTGCAGGTTACCCGCGTCACCCAGATCCTTCACAATGCGATCGAGGAGTTCGATGGCGCGCTCGCGGTTTTGGTGTTCTCGGCCGCGCAAGCGAACCTGAAACTTCACCGCATTTCCTTTCTCTAGCCATTCGATGGCACGACTCACCCGTAAGCTGTAGTCGGACTCACCCACATTGGGGCGTAGTCGCACTTCCTTCAGGGTGGGTTTCGAGTGTTGCTGCTGCCGCTTCCGCTTTTTCTGCTGATACTGATGTTTACCGTGATCCAGGATTTTGGCGACCGGGATCTCTTTCCCATCTGAAACGACAACCAAATCCAATCCGGCACTCTCAGCAATTTTGAGTGCTTCGCGAGTGTCTATTACACCGCGGTTTTCGTTTTCGTGGTCGATCAGAAGAACCTGGGGTGCTTTGATTCGACGGTTCACAAGTTGAGTTGTAGCGATAAGCCTATCCTCCAAAAAAACGCTTACAGAGAATTAAACAGTAGACCCAATGAGACGGACGGATAAAGTCCGTCATTCTATATACCATATTAACGAAATATACTAGCGAATCTAGCCGGCGAAACCTGCTCAGAGTTACAGAAAGCAAGCAAACGATCGATAGAAAATGTAAATGATTGTGTTGCACGCCGCTAATTTCTCTCGCAAGGCTCCCGCCTCAACCGCCAGAGGATGCTACTTTCGTCTATATACAGTGATACATTAGCCATGATGCATCACGCTTCTCCCCGTTTGTGTGCCGTTTGTTCCCCATTTGCATCCCGTGATTGTTCTCACGCTCCCGTTCGCTACGACTTTGCAAAATGGATGCATGATAGTGAACAGGCCTGCTGTCAGTCGGTCAACGTGGTACCACCGATCGCCTTGATGAGTCGGCATCGCCTTCCTTCCCTTCTAACTCTTCATTTCAGTCTTCTACCGATCCTGTGATCGACCTTGTTGTACGGTCATGTCCTCCGCTTCTTTTGAAATCCTGATCATTCTGATATTGATCCTGGCCAACGGCTTGTTTGCGATGTCGGAAATGTCGATTGTGTCGGCGCGTAAGATTCGGCTGGCCGATCAGGCGGAGAAGGGCGATCGCCGCGCCCAGGCCGCTCTCAATTTGGCAAGCTCTCCCAATCGTTTTCTTGCCACCATTCAGATGGGGATTACGGTCATTGGCATCCTGGCGGGAGCCTTTGGTGGTGCAACCCTGGCGGTCTCCGTGGCTGAATTGTTATCCGCCGTCCCGATGCTGGAGCCCTACAGTCAGCCGTTGGGGTTTGCTCTCGTGGTTATACTGACGGCCTATCTCTCGCTCATTGTGGGCGAACTAGTTCCAAAGCGGTTGGCCTTGAATAATCCGGAGGCGATCGCCATTCGTATGGCGCGATCGATGAATCGGTTGTCGGCGATCGCCTATCCCATCGTTCATCTCCTTAGCCTCTCAACCGATGCGGTGATGGGGCTGCTGGGCATTCCATCGGCCACCGACGAAGAGCAATTTGTCACCGAAGATGAAATCAAGGTCATGGTGCGGCAGGGCGCCGAGGCTGGCATGTTCGAGGCTGCCGAGCAAGACATGGTGGAGCGGGTGTTTCACCTTGCCGACCACTACATCGCGGCCCTTATGACCCCCCGAATGGATATCGTTTGGCTCGACGTGAATGATCCAGAAACGGTCAATCGCCAGAAGTTGATTGATACGGGGCATGGTCGCTATCCAGTGTGTCAGGGGCATCTAGACAATGTGTTGGGCGTTGCCTATGTCACCGACTTATTTCCCCGCGCCTTGAAATCTCAGTCGATGGAATTGGCGCACAATTTTCGCAAACCGCTCTTTGTCCCCGAGCGCACCACAGCGTTGAAGGTGCTGGAGTTGTTTAAGCAATCTGGGACGCACATCGCCCTCGTTGTCGATGAATATGGCGTGATTCAAGGGATTGTTACCCTCAATGACGTGATGGAAGTGGTCATGGGTGACATTCCCTTTGCGGATCACGACTACGAATCGCCCATCGTGCAGCGCGAAGACGGATCCTGGTTGCTCGACGGAATGGTGACGGTCGACAAACTCAAAGAGGTATTTGATCTGAGTGCTTTGCCGGAAGAGGAACGCGGCAACTACCAAACCCTGGGGGGCTTTGTCATTTCACAACTCGGGCGCATCCCTGCGGCAGCGGACTACTTTGAGTGGGCCGGATGGCGCTTTGAAGT
>JBCBSL010000361.1:0-6192 GCA_039819145.1 Cyanobacteria bacterium J06638_22 | reverse complement strand
CTTGCCCCTGCAACGGCAACCCTGATGCCCGTCGGACAACTCCTGCGCGATCGCGTCAGCGACATTGTGGATGAAGCCAGGAGCCAAGTCCTAGAAGCCTTCCCCACGATTACGCAACCTGGAGGTGGTCTCTACCCAGCGGAGCGGGCGAGTGCCTGCTGGCGAGACTTCTGGCATTTTCTACGCTGCATTACCTACGGGATTGTGGGACAACACACGGACTACACCAGCCCTGAAGGGTTGCACTACATGCAGTTGCTATATCAGGAATTGCAGGTGCCGCTGGATGCCATGGTGGTGGGATTAGAAGGGGTGAAAGCGGCTAGCTTGAAGCGGATTTCTGCCGATCAGCAAGATCAGCTAGCCCCCTACTTCGACCATTTGATCCAGCAGCTAAACCAGTTTCGCTAAAGATCGCAAATAAATATCTGGTTCTAATTTGTTTGGTTCTAATTTGAATCTGAGTCCGGAGTGCTGAAGGGATTTGCTACCCGTTGGAGGGATAGGTTGGCTGCTTCGGCGACCTGCGCTTTGGCATCGTGAGCCAGCGTCATGAGGGCGCGTTGACTTTGCGGACTTGGCAGATTGCCCAAGGCTTCGGCTAGGTGCTTACGCAGCATCCAATCGTCGGCATCGACAAATGCCACGAGGCGATCGATCGCTGCTGTGGCCCCAATTTCGCCCAGCGCCATGATGGCGGCTTGCTGCACCAGCGGATTTTTACTATCCAGGGCTTCTAGCAACACAGCCTGGGCTTGTTTATCCTTTAAGTTGCCTAGGGCGATCGCCGCACTGAATTGCACCAGCCAATGGGTATCTTCGTAGAAAGCATGGCGCAGGGATTCCAATGCCTGCCTGTTTTCTTGGTACCCCAAGGCTCCGGCAGCGATCGCCCGCATATTGTGGTCGCCGTCCGTTTCCAAGACCTGCACGAGGAGCGGTAGATTTTCTGGATTGGGCTTAATGCCGAGGGTAAACACCGCCATTCCTCGAATCTGCACATTGCGATCGGCCAGCGCCTGTTTAACCAAAGGCAAGGCGCTGGGGGCAGGTACGCTGTCTTTCTGCAACTCGATCATGGCCAAGACCCGCTCTTTCACATCCGGGCTTTGCAAGCGCGTAGCAATTTTCTCCAAGTCGGGTTGGCTCATTCTAAGGGTTCAAGTGGGTTCGGTTGATTCAGATGGGTTCAGGCTAATGTAGGCTTTGCCCAGCCTACGGCCTGTTAGCGTCGGTCGCTTAAGCAACACCGCCGTTTGCTATGTGAACTGCTCCATTGATACCAGTGGTATTGGATTGAGGACTCGGTCAATACTGTTTGCGTTGCCGGATCACGTGACCGCATCAAACAGCATGGTGGTCATATAGCGATCCGTCCATTCAGGGCCAAAGGACTTTTCGAGGACGCGACGGGTCTTGTCATTTTGCTGTTGTTTGGTGCAGTAATATTGCTGTCCGGCGACCATTTGTGCGATTTCTAAATCCGACGTGAGTGGAGGCGCCGTGCGGGCAATTTGGCAATGGAGGGTCAAGAAGTCTCGAACGCGCTGGAGAAACGCCGTTTCCTCGGCGTCCCCAACTGGGCGAACGAAGAGACAAAACTCGGAAAAGATGTCGGCCCAAGCAGGCAACGCTCGGGGCTGCGAAAATAGCAGCGGCGGTAGGTCGGCTAAGGCTTGATGGTAGAGCGCTGGAAGCGATCGCTCCGCATTCACGGGAGAGAGGTCGGCGATCGCCGCACTGATAGAACCGCCGCGACCTCCCACCAAATCGGCTCCGAAAATGGGGAGGGCATACTCTGGCTTAGGAAACATCACGCAATGCAAGATATCTAGCCCGCTGCCGACTTGGGCCAGCTCGAGATGCAGTTTGCGAAACTGAGGGGTTTGGTAACAGTGATTTTCGATGACCAACTTTTCCCCTTCTAGGGCGCCTTCAACATACCCCAAGCCCTCTGGAACGGAATAGGGGGATAGTTCCAAATAAGCGTGCCAGACCTCTTCAATACAGTCGGCCAACTGGCGAATGAGAGGGGATTGACGTGTTCGCAAAGATCGTTGCATAGGATCGTTCAAAACGGTTCTACTCAGCCGTGGCCAATTCTGTAATTCTTGATACTGCTACCGAGTCAGAACGGTTGATAGAGAAGGCGATTGCCTCCATCGGGCTTCCAACTCGCTTAATCTCTACGGTAGGTTGGATGGGATAGGCATGATTATTAATTTTGTTTGCAGATAGCCAAGGATTGTGGGTTTCCAATGACCTGAGGCTATAGCAAGCCAAAGACATGGAGAGGTCCCTGTCCTAACCAGGCTTCGAGCACTATCGCCAATAACCCCACCATGGCCATCCGCCCATTCCACACTTCGGCAGAGGGGGTAAGTCCCCAAGCCCAAGGACTTTGGGGGTAGTTTTTGAGGTTGGGCTGCGGGCGCACGGTATCAGAGAAAAAGACGGGGCGATTGCGCAACGCCTGCACGACCAAATCAGCCAAGGCTTTGATGAAGGTTGGATCGGTATCAGGGGCTGGAACGCGGGCAAAGGTTTCTACCCCGGCTTCTTCTGCTACTTCCCGATATTCCATATCGATTTCTTCCAGCGTTTCGATATGTTCTGAAACGAAGCTGATGGGCACCACGGCCAGTTGCTTCACCCCTTGATGGGCCAGCCGTTCCAGCTCTTCGTCGGTGTAAGGTTGCAGCCAATCGACCGGGCCGACCCGGCTTTGATAGGCCAGGGTGTGGCCATTGGGGCGATTCAGCTTCTTCATGATCAAGGCGACACAGTCCTCGATTTCTTGCTGATAAGGGTCGCCCGCTTCTTCGACATAGCTAACGGGGACACCATGGGCACTGAAGAAGATATGAGTCTGATCGGGCTGAGGTAGCTGCTCCAGCGTTTCTTCGATCAACTGGGTCATGGTTTCCAGATAGCCGGGATGACGGTACCAGGAGGGCACGACCGTGTATTGAATCTTTTGTAGCTCTGGATCCGCTTCCCACATCCGTTCGAGCTGCCGGAAGCTAGAGCCACTCGTGCTAATGGAAAACTGAGGATACAGCGGCAAAATGACCAACTGGCGAATGTCGTCTTGCTTGATTTGGGCGATCGCCGCGTCTGTAAAGGGGTGCCAATAGCGCATCCCCACATAGACCTTCACGTCATGCCCGTCTTGCTGCAACTGCTGGCGCAAGGCTTGAGCCTGAGCCTCTGTGATGCGACGTAAGGGAGAGCCACCCCCAATTTTTTCGTAGTTTTCCTGCGATTTCTTGGCTCGTAATGTTGAAATGAGCCAGGCTAACGGCGCTTGCAGGAGAGGAGAAGGCAGCCGAATAATTTCTGGATCTGAAAACAAGTTATAGAGGAAGGGCCGAACATCCGCGAGTGTGTCAGGTCCCCCCAGGTTAAGCAATAAAACCCCTACGCGTCCCATAATGAATTGCCGTCTCTTTTTACAAAATTACTAACCGCACCAAGAAAATCGAATCGTTCGAATCGTTTTGAAAAATTACTTTTAGCTGCGACGCGAAGCGCCGAATGCCAGCCAACAGAGCGAGAGCGGGAGCCAACCCAACGGAGCGGGGTTCGACGTTTGTGCCATGCCATCCCTATGCAAAATCACACCTATGCAAAATCACAAAGCATGACTCATCTAAGACAAGCCTGCATCTGGATGGCTTTATGCCCATTACCTCACTTCTTTGACGATACAGTTTTGGGGGCAAAGCTTAAACCGTTGTATCAGAATGTTACGAATAAATACTGGTGCGATTAATGCCCGATCTTCCCCCTGTAGGGCGATCAGCAAACGTTCAAGTGTCCCCCACGCATGTCTGCCGACTGATTTCTGCGAGGATGGTAGAGGGAAGATTTCCGAGAGTAAACTTTTGTTAACTTTGATTCTGGTTTGTTTGAATTATGAGCGTCAGTCCGAAACGTCAGGGGCGGATGCTCCTCTCTCACAACTTTGATATTGCGCCTGACCAAGTGCCAGCGCTCAACCGTGAAGCGTTTACTGAGGTATTTCGGGTTGGCTTGGCAGTGCATGAGCAGCTTCAGTGCCGGCTGATCGACCATCCCCATTGGATCGTCGATATTCAGTTTTCGGCAGACCAATTCACGCCATCGCAAATTGGACTCCTGTGTGCCACCGCGCTGGCCGAAAAGCGGCGATCGCAATCGATTAGCGCTACCGCCTTCCCAAATATTTTGGTGCTGGGTGGCATTAAGACGACGCCCCCGACCAGTAGTGCCCCCGATGCGTTACAACCTGGTGAGTGGGGAGTCGATGTTGTCGAAACAGCAGACGGAGCGGCCTTTTTGCAGGCGATTTCCTGGGAGGAGACGATTGCCTCGAAGCCTGCCGATAGCGTATTCAAAGTGGAATGGAAGGAGTCCTGACCATGACGGCTAACCCCCAACATCTCAATCAAGATCTGATCCGCGCCATCGTCAAGGGGGAGGCTGCGACCGTTAGTCAGCTCCTCGCTCAGGGCGCTGACGCCAAAACCACCGGGGGCGTGACGGAACTGGGCGCAAGCAACACGGCACTGATGTGGGCGGCAAGCGAAGGCTATCCGGCCATTGTGGAACAGCTGCTAGCCCATGGTGCTGAGGTGAATGCGAAGAATGCAACGGGGTATACCGCTCTAATGTTTGCCGCCGAGGGCGATCGCCGGGAGATTGTAGAACGATTGCTCGATCAGGGGGCCGATATTGGTGATCGCAACGCCTTTCAGGAAACGGTGTTGATGGTGCTAGCGCGCCACGGACAGACGGATCTTGTGCAGCGTGTGGTGGCGATGGGAGCTGACATCAACGCCGTCAACAAAATTGGCGATACGGCGCTTTATCTCGCAGTCGATCGGGGACAGATCTACACGGTGAAAGCGCTCATCGACTCGGGAGCTGACATCAACACCGCCAACCTCGGGGGATGGACGCCATTGATGATGGCCGCTGCGCAGGGACACCTCGAGATCATGAGCCTGCTGTTGGAGCATGGCGCAGATTTTCGCCCGGTCAATCACTGGGGGGCAACCGCGCTCAGCGAAGCGCGCAAGTCCTTTCGTTCGGCTCAGGCATCGGAGTTGTTAATCCGAGCCGGGGCAATGGAGTGATATGAACCCAGAACGGCTGGCACAATTGGAAACTTGGCTGCGCTCCGGTGCAATCAATCAACGCAAGCAGGCGATCGATGAACTAGCGGGCTGTGATGCCGAGGTGGCGGTTCCTCTATTGCAGCGGCTGGCGACCGATGCCGACTTTCTCTGCCGACGTTTTGCGGTGATGGGATTAGCCAACCATCGCACCGACGCGGCGTTTGAAGCACTCAAGCACCGTTTGGAAGATGAACAGGATGACAATGTGTTGGCAGAAATTGCGAACGCGCTATTTGAATTTGGCGAACAGGCGGTGCCCTTACTCCAAACCATCTTTGAGCAAAATCATCATTGGCTGATCCGCCAAACCGTGTTGTCGATTCTCATGGAGTCGAAGCAAGACGCGGTTTTGCTGGCGGTGATTCGTGAGGCACTGCTCGACGAGACGCAGACGGTCAAGGAAACGGCAATTTTAGCGCTCGGGTCCTTGCTCAACGGCTCGTTGCAATCAGAAGCGCTGGATCTACTGGCACCTCTGGCCGAAGCGAAGTTTTGGCGCGATCGCTGGCGTGCTGCGACGGCTCTGACCCTGGCAACTGATCCTAGAGCCAAACCCCTGTTGGCCAAATTACAGCAGGATGAAAATCACTATGTTGCTGCCGCTGCCTTAGAAAGCAGCCTGGATGGGTAAGCGCTTAGGATCCATGGCGTTTAGAAAATGATGTCCAACGTGAACGGATTTCATCAAGATTTATAAAACTTGACAACTGAGATTACGGGCTTATAAGAGAATCGATCATAACAAAGCGTATAAAGCGCGCGGAGCTTCTAAATTGCTCATAGATCTGGTTCTCCCAAGGCGATCGTAGCGGTTTCCTGAGGGTTTGGGGTACTCAACTTGAGCGGTTTACGACTTCTTCGTGTGCTGTAAGACATTCATTATTAATCAGTCGTTAAACAGGAGATCTGTTAATGCCATTTGGACCAGCTTCGCGCTTAGGGGTTAGCCTGTTCGATGAAACTCCGCCGATTGAGTGGGTGTCCGGTGCTTCCGCCGAAGATGCCGAAATTCTCATCCGCGCGGTCTACC
>JBCBSL010000360.1:0-6223 GCA_039819145.1 Cyanobacteria bacterium J06638_22 | reverse complement strand
GAAAGAGCAGCAAATATTTTTGAAGGTTTATTGAATAATCAGCCAAAAGATAAAGATAATGCACTTGGGTACATAGAGGCACGGGTTTTGTATCTTCTAAACAAGGAAAGCATTGCAGAAGATAGTATAGTTATCTTATATAATGCGGTTAAATCATTTGAAAAGCGATTTTTTGACGAAGATGGTAACTCCGGCGCCCTGGCCAATGCATATTTTAATCTTTCTTTGCTTTATGCTCGCGCCTCGTATCTTCATGAAAATTTAAATTGGGAGCGGATGGCGGCGAGTTTAGCCCTCAGATCTTACTGCCTCGACCCGAGGTATCGGTGGATTTACTTATCTCATGCTGTGGAGATTGGAAAGGAGGGATTCTCACTGCAAAAGAAGTTCGTTAGAGAGCAGCAGGATATTTGGAAGGCAGATTTGTTTCATGCTAACTGTTTTTCATGACCCTAGATTGAGATCTGTAGTTTGCACTGTTGTGGCTGTACAGAGTCGATAATCGCTTGACAGTGCCGCCCGGATCAGTGGCAGGATCGCGGGTTGGAGCCACGGCCTTATGCGCTATGGATGGCCGGAGGCTCGGAAACCAGCTCTAGGTCTGCGCCCGCGTCACTGAGGTGATCTGCTAGAAGGCCGGGGAATCGATAGCCAATGGTGCGTCCGGCGAGTCGGCCGGAGTACGCTTCGCAAGGATTGATGCGGCGTTGTATCACATTTCGCAACCACGGTCTCACGGCTAGCGACCGCCCGGTGAGTTGGCTCACCGGGCGATTTTTCTTAAGCTCTAGGCAGCTTTGGCATGGCCAAGCTTGCCCTTGATCGCATTCCAGCGCTCTATCGCGGCAATGCCGCCGCGATTGGTGTAGGCTTTCATCGGGAACGCGGCATAGCGCGGCGTCCAACCTTTGACCTTGGCGGGGCTGGTGCCGTCCAGACAGGCGCGGATTTTCTTCTTCTGCGCCTTGGCTGTCGCGCTGACATAAGCGTCCGAAGTCTGCTTCCCTGCAACCTCCTTGAGGATCGCGTTGATGGCTTCCTTGTCGCGCAAGAGATCAAAGAACACATCGTCCGCTTGCCAGCTTTGGGAGAGATCAACGTCCAGCGCCTTGCCCAAGGCCTCGACCAGGTCACCGCCGGAAGGCAGGGTTTCCGCGATAACGAAGATGAGCACCCGCTCGAAATCGGCACTGCTCAGGGCCAGCACCTTTGCCAGAAGGCTTGCAAGGTCGCGGCCCTTTTTGAAGCTTTCACGGGGCGAAACAACGCTGGCGCTTCCGGCTGGCAAGCCAAGGATTTCGAGCACGGCCCTGCGTTCCTCGGCAAAGGCAATCTGCGCCTTGTTGCATTCAAGGCTGTCCGAGGTGGACGGATCGCAAGCCTTTTGCGGTTCCGGCTTCACCTCCCACAAATCCGATCCCGCGATCAACTGCGCTGCAGCAACTCTGAGTGCCACAGCGCCACTGTCCAGCAAGGCAGTCCTGACCGCTGCATGACGGTGCAGATCAAGATAGGTCTGCATGGCCTTGGTCAGCTCTGGCCGCGCCGGGGCGGTGATGTCCGCGTCCTTGCCCTTGCCGGCCTTCTCCTTGCGCATCGCCTCCTTCTTGGTGATGAAGCCTTCATGGACATGAACTTCACCATCACGGGTGCAGGTGATATAGACCCTGCCCCCATCCTTTTTCGGGGTGTCGCGGTGCTCCCATTCGGGCCAGTGCTCGCCGGGATCGAGGACGACGACCTCAGGCCATCCGTCTGAGGCATACTTGTCTTTCAGACGTGAGATGGCCTTGTTCTGGAGCGCCCAGAATGTCTCGGCGTCATCGAAATAGCGCTCATCCCCGAAAAGGTTTGCGACAATGGCACCGTCATAGTCCTTTCCATCGAAGAGCGCGTTTTCAACGGGAATGTCGGCCCCGCCGAAAAGCCACGCCTTCAGCGAGTCGCCAATCGGCGCATGGTTGTCCTCACTCTTATGGAGCTTCCACCATGCCTTTTGCTGGCGGGCGGTCGCCATGGTGAGAATGCGCACCTCCCGCGCATGGATATCGTCCTTCCGGTAAGCGTTCAGGATCGGCTCGTAGAGGTTGGCAATCGCCAAGCGCTGATTGACCAGCCTTTCGGTGACGCCGAAGTGAACGGCGATTTCCTCAGCCGTCCGGCCCTGCTTGATCAGCGCGGAAAAGGCCTTGTACTGGTCGATCTCGTCCATCGGCAAGCGGGCGATGTTCTCGGCCAGCGATGCTTCGATGGCCTTGGCATCGTCGTCCGCATCCATAACGATGCAGGGAACCGGGCCATCTGCACCTTCCTTGGCCAGCTTGGTGAGCGCATGATAGCGCCGTTGCCCTGCCACGATTTCGAAGCCCTCGCAGTTTGGCCGGACAACAAGCGGCTGCAACAGACCGATAGCCCGGATGCTGGGCAAGAGGTCGGCAACGTCCTTGCCGCCCCGCTTCCTCACATTCACGGCAGAGGGTTTCAGGTTGTCGATGTCAATATGTTCAAGTTTCATTGGATGTCTCCTTTGGTTGGTTGATGCGAAATTGCACCGTGGAGCGCCCAGCACCGGGCCGCTCGGCGCTGCAATCACTGCTCTTGCAGAAGGGCCAGTTCCAAGCGGGCGCGGATCGCCCCCAGATCGTTCACAAGCGCGTGCCAGTCCTGTGCGTCTTCGGGTTTGGCCTCCAGAATTCGGGTGAGTTCGCCCGCGGCCCATTCGATGGTGAGTCTCATGAAGCACCTCTCAAGGCGCTTAGAACCTTCTCAACGGTCTTCTTCGGAAAGCCCACGCCGCAGCGCGTAAACAGTTGCCGCCGCTTCCTGATCCGGCTGGCCAGTGTCTTCGGTGCAATGTCCTCGTAGGGCTTCAAGCGCTCAATATCGCGGGGCGTGATCCGGTAGACGTCAAAGGTCCCGGTATCGAACAGGCGGACATGCTTATAGCCCTTGTGGAATAGGACCACGAAACGCCAGCCGCCCCGCTCTGCGTAGTAGCGAAAAATCATGACGCACCCCCTTGCAGACCGTCGAGATAACCAACGGCGCGGGCGGCATGGGCGGAAGCCTTGAAAATACAGGTCTTGTCGTCCTTCAGCGCCTTGAGCCAGCTCTTGATGTAGTGGGCGTGATCGTCACGCGGGGTCTGCACCACCCCCAGCTTGGCGCAGAGAAAGGCCGCGCCGAGTTCGGCAATCAATTCCTCAAAGGCGTATTTGTCGATTTCCTTGCGGGTCTTGGCCTTGTCGCGGTCCAGCCTGTGGGCCGCGCCTGTCCAGTGAGTCAGCTCATGCAGGAGGGTCGCATAAAAATTCTCGGTGGCGCTGGCGTGCTTTGTGTCAACGAAGGCAATTGTCTCCGGGATGTTGATGAAATCGCCCATGCGGTCATAGAACGCGCCGCATCCGCCATGCCTGATGTCCGCACCGGACGCCGCGCAATAGCGCTCTACCGTTTCAATCCGGGTGACCAGATCGGTTTCATTCGGCGGGGCGCTTTCGTGGTGCGCGTAGCCGTCAACCTGATTGGCGTTGAACACGGTGTAGAAGCGCATCATGGGAATGGTGATGTCTTCCGCCTCGCCTTTGGCGTTCTCCTCCGTTTTGGTGAGTGTCTTGTAGAAGATGATCGGGCTGCCCTTCTCGCCCTTACGGACCTGTGCGCCCGTCTCCTTCCATTGCCGGAATGTCGCCCACCGGTTCGACGTGAAGCGCTTCTCCTGCTGGTCGACCCACAGCGAGGGAACATTGATGCCCTGATAGCGGTGTGCGGTGGTCGGGTTGAGGGGAAGGCCCTGCGCTGCCAGTCCGGCAAACGGGGCCTGATAGTCGTCCAGATCGATGCTGTCCAGCAGCCGGACAATCTTGTCTGTGATCTCCTGTTGTATGTCTCTTTTAGTCATGTCTTGCCTCTCTTGTTGAATGTCACCGGGGGCAGCGACAAAGAGGCTCGATCTTGGATTTTGAAGCGCCCGTCTTTGCCCCAACCTCCCTCCCGCGTTTTTTCCGCTGGGTGGGGGGCGGCTTAAAAAAGGGCTGCGTTTGCATAGCCATGGTTCTGCCCACACCCTCAACCTTTTGGGGTTGAGGGCCTGACCCCCTTGCGGGGTTGTGGGCACGGTTCTGGATATGCGAACGCTGTTCCTGCCGCCCCCCACCCATCGGAAAAATCATCAAAAAAGCCGCCCCCGATTTATCGGGGGCGACTGTATGTCTTTCACGTCAGGGATCGTGACCCGTCTGGGCGGAGACGGCTCTGCCGGCTCCGTGGCGCTTGGCGAGGGACGAGTTTAGCGCCATAGAGCCCGGCCCCATCTTTGATGGGGAGACGTCCGCCCTCCGCCGCGCAGAAGTCTAATGGTGCGAGTTCAACCGACTTCGCCACTCTCCTCTACCGTCAAGTAAGATCCTACGATCAACACACATGCGCCAATTTGCCACATCACCGAACCGACAGTTTTTAAGACAGGAATATTGCCCCAACTCTTCCCCACCTTTGCTCCTGCGCTTCGAGGCTGAGAGAACCGATCCGAACACATTCTTCAAAACATGACAAACGTACCCAAACTCGATTATTCCGAGATCCCTGTATCCCAACACAACCATTTCTTCGGAAAACTAGGACAAGCTTTATGCCATTCTTCCATCCAGTCCGCTTCTCTGATATACTAGCGCTCGAAAAAGCACTCTCCACAGCAAGCCGTTTGAGTACAACATGATGGAATAGACAGGTGGGCGAGCAACGTACTGGGCGTTCCCAGCCGTGTGAAAGGGTGATTCAATTGACAAAAGAGAGAGTTAAACCTTTGAAAGACAAACAATTCAAACGTGAAATGAAGGCGCTGCGACTAGCACTTGAGGAGCAGGTCGATTCTGAACTAACCAGCTACTCTTGGGCCAAAGGCGTCACTAATGAAAAAGAACGTCGGAAGAGTCTGGAAAAAAATCTGAAGGAAGTTTTTGGAGACGAGTTTAATTTGACTTCCTGAGTAACATCCAGGGCAAGAGCATCTTAAGCACCGCATCAATCAGACTTGGTGGTAGCATAGTTATGAAGTTCTATCATGGTGGTGACAATCTGAGAGTTCATGGTGGGTTAGCCAGCGGAAAGAAAAATAAGAATTCAGAATACAGAAGCCCGTTCCACGAAGACGTAGCTCGGCTCGTCCATTCTCCATCGTTCCGTAGACTGTCCCGAAAGAGACAGCTACTGCCAAGTGAAAACTCAGATTTTGTAAGAACCAGACTGACTCATTCAAGCGAGGTTGCTCAAGTTGCAACATCTATTGGTGCGCACCTGAACAACACACTGCCGGGCAGAGCAAGCGGAGTCACTCGAATTGATCCGGACTTGCTGATGTTTGCTGGGCTTGCTCACGACATAGGGCATCCACCTTTTGGCCATCTTGGAGAGGAGGTACTCAATGAAAAGATGTTTGATGCAGGTGGGTTCGAAGGGAACGCCCAGACATTAAGAACAATCTGTAACCTCGAGAAACGAGTCTCTGCTTCTCGAGAGCGAGCAAAGAGGAGTATGGTTGATCTCAAAGAGTTCAACGATGGGATAAATCCTACTCTTCGTGCGGTCGCATCAGTTCTTAAGTATGATAAACTAATAGATGTACGATCGCCTTCTTTCAATAACATTGGCGCAAAGCCGAAAGTTGACAAGGGGTTCTATAAAACAGAACAGGAAATTGTGGAGTACGTGCGTAGAAATGTTATTGGTGCACAAAAACACAGTACTCTTTTGACAATTGAAGCGCAGATCATGGACTTTGCTGATGATATTGCGTACTCAATTTACGACTTTGAGGACTGTATGAAGACAGGTGTTCTTACACCTTCTGATATTCTTACTATCCGCGACGTAATGCTAGAAAAATTTGCAGAAGAAATAAGTGATCAAATTAGGGAAGACCTTGAGTCAGAGAAAGTTATATTTCAGGGCTTAGAGAACCTAAGGGATCTAAAGAAGCCACTTGATGCTTCATTGATTCGTGAAGTTATTGAAGAGTTTCTTCATCCTATTGCTTTAACTCCAGAAGGAGAAAAACGGTACAAGAGCGAAGGAACACTCCGAGAGTATGCAAGGTTCTCAAAACTTAGCAGTTCGCTAACAAACAACGGTAAGGCTCGCCGTAAGTTCACGGAAACCCACATCCAAAATCTATCGCGCACTTTGTGGTTAGATTTCGAATGTGGGTTTCCGTGAACTTACGGCG
>JBCBSL010000359.1:0-6225 GCA_039819145.1 Cyanobacteria bacterium J06638_22 | reverse complement strand
ATCTTTTTTGAGAGAAGCGCGGCTGCGCCGCGCTTCTCTCAAAAAAGATGGCTTTCTATTTAATCCAGCATCCTAAGTAGGGAGCCTCAAACGAAAAACACAATTCGCTTGTTAATGGAAACAAGCGAACAAAATCAAACTTATACAAACATGAGATCGATTTAAGCAAAACTTATCTTCAAAATGACTCAACTCGCCGAGGCTATTTAGGAGATAGGTACGAATTCATTGAAAAGATGTCGGTTAAAGTAAAACTTATTTTCCGAATGGACTCACTTCCTTCACGTCATCATTCTTCCAACATAAGTTATCCCTAAACACAAGTAGAGCGCTGTCCACTCAGCCCTGGTTGACTGACAAAACTTTTCCCCTCATCACCCAACCCCTTCTCCCACAAGAAGAGAAGGGAAGTCAGAAGGCTGGGGGCACTTTCAAAGCCCCTCGCCCGCTTTGGGAGAGGGGTTTGGGGTGAGGGCTTGTGAGTTTTGTCAGTCAACTAGCCACTCAACCTTACCTAAATGTATAAAGATATACAACCAGGATCTAGGAGAATAGATTGTCAAGGGATTGAATGAAGCCATCCATATCTTCATCCAACAAGGGCTTGAGTTGCCGTGCCTTGTCTAAATTGCTCTGGAGCTGTGCAAAATCAATCGGGATACCATAGGCGTGGCGGAAAAAATGGCGAAATGCCCTCAATGCGTTAAGCAGCCCATAGCTTTCCATTGAAATAGCCGCAGGACGAACTCCTTCGATTGGCTGCGTCATCCGTTGTAAGAGTAAGCTATGCCAGCGAGCCGTCTCTGAAATATTGTTCTCAAAGCAGGTAGCAATGAGCTTCAGCAAATCCTCGATTGCGCTATATCCGTTATGCAATTGATAGGCAACACTTTCTAACTTCTCAGGATTATTTGGCGCTAATCCTGTAGATCGCTGCTCTAACACCCTAAAAACCCGGTCAATCAGTTGCCGCTGCGCTGCAATATCCGCTTTTAGAATGGCTAGATCGGTTTCTTCCACTGCAACCCCCGCTGGCGTATGCGTTCGGCAAAGTGGCACTTTGATAAGTCAACTAAATCCACGTCTCGCCCGACCGCCTCCGATAAATGTGCCAGGGCATCAAAGAAGGTGTCTGGCTGGATTGTCTCTACGGCAATATCTAAATCGGATTTCTCTGTAAAGCGATAGGGCCGGATCACCGAGCCAAATAGATACGCTTGATCAATTCCATAGCGTTTGCCCTCTGCGGTCAGCCAGCGCTTTGCTTGCTCCAGCGTAACCAGACGCTGTGCTTCGTTCCTTGCCCGCCGATGGAGGATTGCCCGCTTTAATCGAGCCGTATCCAATGAAGTAGAGCGATGGTATTCCATCCGAATACCCTTAAAGGATTATTAATGCTATCCCAGTAGCCATCCCCTCTATTCTCTCATGGTTAGGACTTACGCATTTGCGATGAAAAACCAACGAAGTTTGATGATTTTTGGCGCGCGGAGCACGCCAAAAATCATCAAACTTCGTTGGTTCTGATGGTGTTTCTAACCTCTCACGGCTCCAAAGTTCTTCAGCTTACTTCCGCAGCGAGCCTGCTTACGAGTGAACTCGCCCACCGACGGGTTGCCCTGGGGATGAATCACCCCATGCACCTGCTGCCACAACTCCCTGGGTGCTGGCTCGATCTCATAGGCACGATCGCCCACACGCCGCACGTAGTACCAGGTTGTCGCTTCGCATTCATCGCACCAAAATGCCTCCAGCCATTCTCCCTCCAAGGCCACAGCAGCTCGCCCTGCTAGCACCATCCGCGACGATCGCCGACTGACCCCGCGCGATTGCAACTGTTCGGGGCGATCGGCATAGAGGGGATATTTTTGGCTCATGCTTTCGATATAGCCCCCGTGGGTGGGGCAGTAGATAGCACGACGCTTCGAGCGTTTTCGATTTCGGGCAGGCTTCTTTTGGATACACTTATCCTGCAAAACATCCTCCAGTGAAGTTCGGCACACAATCAATCGGCGCACAATTAGAGGGATGGCGAAGAGACTGAGATCCGTAGACCGTCGAAGCCCCTCCCGAGCTAGGCATATGGGGTTTCATTTCCCAATAGCACATGCCCGCCAAGTCAATATTTTCTTGTGGTTCCGGTCGGTGGAATGGAGGTACATCCCCTGAGGGATAGTGCTGGATGCCTACGCGATCGCGCAGGTATCACAACGCACCAGATGTTTGCACCCATCCGTAATAACGTCTGGGTTTGCTGCCACCATTGGCTGCTCTGTTCTTTCCTTCACCTCATCTGGTCTGCGTCAGGAAAGTCTAGTAATTTTAGGGAATCTTGCCAGCTATAGCTGTACGCATTGAAATTAGAACAGACCACATTTTTGAAAGCTCCCGCGCTGCGGGGCTTTCAAAAATGTAATTGGGTTCTACCTGAGCGCGTAGCGCTATAGAAGGGTGATGGAAGCGATCGCCTCCATCACCCAAGCAAAAAAAGTACGGCATCTATGAGGGTTGTGCAAAGCCCTACAAATGCCGTATTACACCAGAAGAAGAGTTGTTAGATCCTGTTGAACGAACCGTCGTAATTCACTGGATCGCTCACCAGGTTCTGCGCTTCGTCCGATTGATATAGAAGCGCCAATATCCTGACTAATCGTCACACAGGCTGAAGGTTCCAACCTGAATGCCATCCAATATGCGGTTGATTTGCAACCGTTCGGTATTATCGAGTCGATGATCCGAAAGAATAAGGGACACCAGTTGAAGATGATCCTGCCGCGTCAAACGACCCGTGGACAGGATCTGCTCAATCATGGGTAATGACCGAGCTTTGGTTTTCGTCGTATCCAACCAAACCATATATGTTTGCTCCTAATGCATCCCTGAATAACACAGTACCCACTGAGGGCGATCGCCCGTAATTGTACGCTGCTCTGTGCCTCTTTTCGTATTCTTCCCGAAATTTCGGAATTGTAGGCAAAGCAGGGGTCAATTCTTTGATGAAGACTCCGTAAATGCCTGAAATGCCTGCTCTCGCCTTGATTTCACGCTACCTTAAACATAGCTGGGTGAAGGGTGAAGTCGTGGCTTGGGTAATTTCCGAGGACTGCCTCTATGCAATCTCTTGGGGAAATCCCTTACGCAAAATTGCCTGACAACGTTGCCTTGCTTGCAGCTTTTTATGCCCCCTAGGATTTGATGTAGGACTTGATGATGGATATTCATCGCTTCCCAGTGTTACAGGACAACTATATTTTTCTGCTGCATGATGCAACCCAGGGGATTGCCGCTGTGGTTGATCCAGCAGAGGCAGCTCCGGTGTTAGCCGCTTTGCGGCAGTGGGAAGCATCGCTCGTCGCCATCTTTAACACCCACCACCATGGCGACCATGTGGGTGGCAATACGGCCCTTCTGCGCCAGTTCCCGGATGCGGTAGTGTATGGCGGTGCCGAAGACCGGGGGCGGATTCCAGGACAACAGGTGTTCCTACAAGATGGCGATATGGTGCAGTTTGGCGATCGCCCTGCCCAGGTTCTCTTCATCCCCGGCCACACCCGCGCCCACATCGCCTACTACTTTCCGCCCACCACCGACGCCGAAGCCGGCGAGCTGTTTTGTGGCGACACCCTCTTTGCCGGAGGTTGTGGGCGCTTGTCTGAAGGGACACCCCAGCAGATGGTCAGATCCCTCAGCAAGTTGCGGAATCTGCCCGACCATACCCGCATCTGGTGTTCCCACGAATACACCCTGAAAAACTTGCAGTTTGCCTGCGCTGTTGACCCCACCAACACCGGGCTACAAGCCCGTCAGCAAGCCGTTATCGTTCAGCGCCAACAAGGAGAGGCCACGGTTCCGTCCTGGATTGGGGTGGAAAAAGCGACAAATCCCTTCCTGCGCTGGGATACAGCATCCCTTCAGCACGCGATGAAAACCACCGATCCCGTGCAAACCTTCGCCCGTCTTCGAAGAAAAAAGGATCAGTGGTGATGCTCGGAATTTCAGGGGACGGGTGCCTTGAAGGTACCCGTCCCCTTAGCTTGAGGCACCCGTCCCCTTAGGAGCCGCTTTTGGAAAAAATCATGCGGTAGACTGGGTCGCCTTTTTCCAGCGTCGAGCTTTCTCGCTCCGTGGTCACGGGGAAGGGGTTGGGGGTTTGCTCAGGCGAAGCGGTTTGGCGCTCAAAGGCTGGATGTTCCTGGAAGCGCTCGCCCATTTCCAGCAACACCTCCGCCACATCCGACTGCAAGAACACTTGCCCTTCTGGCACTAGATGGTCAGCCAGAATCTGCACCACCTCAGGTTGCACTACCCGCCGCTTTTGGTGCCGCTTTTTGAACCAGGGATCGGGGAACTGCACCGCGACCCATCGCAAAACATCCTTGGGCAAAGCGTCCAACATCCAGCGCAGCGAATTGTTGGCATTGCAAAAAACGAAGTGCAGGTTTGTTAACCCCACCTCATCCCGCTTTTCGTTGGCTCGAATTACCAGCGGTTCTCGAATTTCGAGTCCCAGAAAATTCTGCTCAGGGAACTGCTCCGCCATCGCCATCAGAAAACTACCCCGCGCACAGCCAATATCCAAAAACAATGGCTGATTGGGTTGCGCAAACACCTTGCCCCAATCCGGCGGCGCGGTTGGGGTCTGGTATTTCTGGCTTAGGGGATTGACATGGTGTCGGACGCGAACGGCCAAGGGAGCCTCCAAAAGGTTCGATAGGGCGAGGAGGGGATTACTGACCGCAGCAGCGATCGATACCGAGGCTATCAAGCAGCAAGTCGCTGACAGCATTAGCAACCGCAAACTCGCCGAAGAAGCTCTGGGAAAAGTCGAAGCATTGCATCTCGGTGACGATCGCAATCACGAGGGAGCCGACATCGTTCTCGCCCTCCAGCCGGTGGCGCACAAACACGCGGCTCGCTCGCTCGGCAATCTCATGATTCACTGCTTCGGGGATAAACTCTTGGTCGAGCCATTGATGCAGCGACGCCTCGAGCCAGCGGCCTTCTTGCTCAGCATCTTTAGCGGGGGGTAAGGTGATGGATTGTATGGGTTCTGCCATGTCACGTACCTCGTCAAGGGAAATGCACAAATGTGGAAAAGGAAGGGAGGGAGTTGCACCCGTGGCATCAGCGGTTGAACCAGAGCGGGTGCTAGCAGCATTCATTCAAGGCGGTCGGTGCTTGCGGATTTGGGCTTGCGGCCCGTGAAGCTATGCTTTGGAATACTGTCGGGGGGCATTAGCGGTCTACTATACCCAAAAACCAGGGATTTGCTGTCGTATCAGAGGTGTCAGAACATCATTGGCCACGCATCTATCTATCTTTTCATCATCATATATAGGACTTACCCATTTATTAAGACTTCCCCTTTGTAGGACTTACCCATTTCGTTGATGCGATCGCTCGCATATCTCCATCACCTGACCCAGCCCAACGACTGACTATGTCTTTATTTCAGTACGACATCCCCAGCATTGTAGAAAACTATGCCCGTGGTTACTTTCTCATGGCCGATGAACGGGGCGAAAGCCTGGGATGGTATGGCAGTCAAGAACGCACACTCATGCCTCTGGATGAGCGGTTCCGCTATCCGCGATCGCTACAGCGGGTGCTGAACCAGGAGCGGTTTCAGGTCGCCATCAACCGAGATTTTCTATCGGTCGTCGAGGGCTGCGCCAATCGGGAGACCACATGGATTTCTGATGAGCTCAAGGATATTTATTGGGAGCTGCACCAGGCTGGTTTTGCCCATAGCTTTGAAACCTGGCAAGGCAATGAGCTGGCCGGGGGCGTCTTGGGGATTGTGCTGGGGGGCGTCTTTATCGGTGAGTCGATGTTCTTCCGCATCCCCGATGGCTCTAAGGTAGCGCTGGTCAAGCTGGTGGAATGGTTGCGATCGCACCACTTCCAACTGTTTGATGTGCAAATGATGAATCCCCACCTGGAACGCTTTGGGGCTTACATCATCGACAACAACACCTACCAGCAATTGCTCAAAACAGCATTAAAACAACCCTGCCGATTTATCTAATGGAATCTAAAGCTCCACTGGGAAGACGAACGCGGTACATCCACCTTCCCAGTGGAAATTTCCTTTAAACCCGTTGGTTGTAAGGCAACTTCGCTAACAAGTGCGCCATCGCGCAAGTACCCGAAATGCCTGCGAAGGTCAATCCGGCTCCAACAAACCCGCTGAGGAAAAGGAACCAAGGTGACACAAATGCACCC